>NZ_JBZVFI010000007.1:0-204000 GCF_058402745.1 Paramagnetospirillum sp. | reverse complement strand
TGGGCGAAGGCACGACGTTCTTCTTCACGCTCAAGGATGGTGCGGACCAATCCTGATCGCTTCCCAAGGACGACCGGTTGTAGCACATGGGGGCTCTTCGCCGTGAACGACGGGTGTCTGGGTAGAGCGGTCGGCTACAGCTCAGGCTGACCTATCTCAGACGTTTAAACGGTCTGCCGAAGACTGCGGGGCGGCGTGTGGCGTTATGTTAGGAACGATCACCTCGTCCGCGCTCATGATGCCTTGAGCCTTGCCCGACATCTTGGCCTGATACATGCGGGCGTCGGCCAGTTCAATCAGTGCTGGCCAGTCTTGGGCATTATCGGCGATGCGTTCGGCGACACCGATGCTCGCAGTCACTGGTTGGCCGTCGGGGCGAGTGCCCAGCCACTCGTTCACGATGCGCTGGATGGCGATCCGCTGGCCTTCAGCGGAGGCGCTGCCGAGGACCACCACGAACTCCTCGCCACCCCAACGGATGATGGTGTCCGAACTGCGCAGCAGCCGGGTAAGGTTGGTGACTGCGTTCTTGAGCACCCAGTCCCCAGCCTCATGACCATGGGCATCGTTTACGCTCTTGAAGTTATCAAGATCGAGGAAGGCCACAGCAAAGGAGCATCCCGCTGGCATGACAGTCGGAATTGTGTGTCGATGATTTCGTTGCCGCTGTGGCGGGTGAAGACATTGGTGAGCGGGTCGTGGCTGGCGCGCTGGGTATGTTGATCATGTAGTGGAGCTGGATCATGCTCTCCAGAAGATAGACCCCCAAGATCATACCCAACACCCACATGGTGGACAGCTGACCAACCCAGTCGATCCCATTGGCCAGAATCGGGCCGAGCGTCGCCGCCACGATAACAGGCAGTGCGTATGCCAGTCCTTCGGCCACAGTCAGTGGCATAACCCCCAGACGGCGACGATGATGATCGGTAGGGCAGCATAGAGGGCGCATCGATTGCGGCAGCATTATCAAGTGGCAGTCCCGACAGCGAGAACTGAGCGGCCAGAAAAGGGACACGGCAACGCCAGAAGTGCTGCCAGCAAAAACAAGGCCCGCTTCAGCGTCACCCCGCGATGGGATGCGACGGCAAGTACGATGAAAACGAGCGACGCAAACAACCTCAACCCGGCCAGCCAGCCCCAGCTTGGCCAAGGCAGCACCAAGCGGTCGAGGGCGATCCATGCCAGGGTCAGAAGAGAGAAGGCACTGGCGACTATTCGTATACGTGAGGCAATGGTTTCGGCGCGATGCCGCGTCAGGTAAGGAGGATGGTCAGATGAAATGACTAATTGGCTGACACGGGCGAAGCCGGTGTCGCGGATTATTGAGGAAAGGCGCTGCTGGATATTGATCATCCGAGCAGCCTACGCGAGCCACGTATTGCGATCAATGGAGTGGCAAGGAGAGCGTTCGAGAGCAAAGGTTGCCCCAGACTGCTTGCCACGAGACCAATGGACCAAGCCGCCGACGCGTTCCGAACCCTTCGCTAAATTCCCGTCACGGGATGGAACAAATTATCACGAAGCTGGACTCGACACTTGTGATCATGGACGTGCTAAATTTGACTTAACCGCAACTTCTTGTCGCCAATCAAGGGGCTGTAGCTAGGCCGAGCGAGGGTCTCGACAGCCATATCGCTCGGCTAACGCGATTGCCTTTGGGGCAGGTGGCCTCGTCACTATGGGTGTCCGCATATATCGGCGCATAACCACAGTTTTTCAACGCCGTTGCAGCCACAGCAAGGCGTGGCTCTTGTTCTAATTTGCGCTGAACCTGCCACTTTCTAAAGGCTTCTCGATCCACCGTCGCCGGAAACACGACATGCCTGACATGAATGCTCGGAGAAACACCTGCCAGCCCGCAAATGATGCTGATGTTGCTGTTCTGGAGCTAGTGCGTGGCATCTCAGACAATGCAGACGCAAGTGTGGCCGAGGCAGAGGCTGCGTGGGCTGCGCTTACCGACCTTCCTAGGTCTTTCGATGACCTGGGACGTCATGCTGGCGGTGATCCCGGTCCGCATTGGCGGCTTGAGAAGACACGAGCCTGAAGGCAGTGATGACGCTGAACCTATCGTTCTTTGGAAAATCCTGTTTGGTCATTGCCGAGGCTGGCAATCTTCGCCAACTCATCGTTACCGCCCTGCATCAGATCGGCCTCCCCAACGTGGCGAAGGCCGACGACATAGAAGCCGCCATCTATGAAGTTTCCCAGTCGGCCTACGACGCAGTCATCTGCGCCGAAGCCGAGTTTGCTGGTTCGGTGGAGGTGGTCAAACGCATTCGAAGGGATTGTCGCGGGCCAGCGGCGGCGGTGCCGATAATCTACCTAACCGGAAACATGGACCCAGCCCATTTGTCGATGATCCTCAATTCCGGGGCGAACAGCGTCATGACGCTGCCTATCGGTACGCGGAGCCTGTTGAAGAACCTTACTCGCGCCATGACCGACAGTAGGGAGTTTATTGCTCACCATAATTATCGAGGCCCTTGTCGGCGCGGGAAGAACCGCAACGCTAAATATAGCGGCCCGCGTCGGCGGGCGACAGATAGCAACATTCAAAACCACCGAATCCACCTTCCGGTTCGTCGATGCCAAGAGGGGTGCAGTCTGCTCCGGCCATGAGGGATAATGGGCAGAGACCAGTCCTTCCAAGGGCTGAGGAGATCCCATCCCTGTCTGCACGGGAGGCCACTATCCTTAATGGCGTGAACAAGATCGCGACAAGCATCGAGCGTCTGAGGCAGGACATGCAATCGACTGACAATACCTCGACGCGGCAGCGGTTGCGCGAAGGGTTGCATGAAGCTGCTCACAGGCTGGTCAATTTGCTTTCGCTGGCCGATCTGAGCTATCCCCAAGACGGTCAGAAAGGGAATATCCTGCTTGAGAAACTCGATGCCATCAAAGGCACGTTTCTAAAGGTTTTGGCGGACATTGCCCAGCATAGACTTGAAATTGTTAGTTCCGATATTGACCGCATCATAATGGGAAATGAGTTTCCGCTTGGATGTTCGGAGACGCTTTCCGAAAGGCTTGGCGCGGTTGAGGAAATCGTTATGGTCATGGGCGGGGCGCGAAAATTGGGGGATGGAATGAAACAATCTCTTAGCAGGGCTTGGAGGGATGTTCATCGGATCCAAGAGGCCGAGGGAAATTTCATTCTGGTTGAATTGACACAAGGTAAAAGGGGCTGCGCTACCAAACCCCTGGGCAATAGCCGGTTCATGGATGATGAGTTGCAGGTTGCCGCGAGTCAGGCAGACGTTATGCGGTCTCTGAAAGAGAATGGTTGATACCGTCGGCCAGAAATCCAAGCCCAGTGATAAAAATTTGTCTGAATTTGCCCTGTCGATGGCGATCTGTCCGGTGACCGGCCCCCACGGGCGGCTCCAGATCAAATGTTAGTGAAGCACGGCTGTAATCGCCTGGCCAAGGGGGACGCAGGCTGAGACAGAGGAAAAAATGCCGGTTGATCGTGCCGGGCGCAGAGAAAATTGCCCATCGCCGTTTTCATCACATGTTGAGGAACTCGAAGCTGCTAGAGATGCTGCCGAGTTGCGCGCTGCTTTGGATCGCGTGGTCGAGTCATGGTTGCCTCGCCGCGAACACAAAGCGCCTTTGCACGAGATGATCCGCCTGTTCTTCACGCATCACGCAAGCGGAAACAACGCGACCACACCAGAAAAGCTTCTTATTTTGCGCCAATTCAGCATGGAAACACTTCGTGCTGTCGCCGAGAAACACAAAATGCTGCTTGCTCGGTCGTCAACCCTAGAGGGCGTCGTCGAGGCCACAGCCATTATTGAGGTTGAGGCACCGAGTTATCCGCCTCACACCTCCTTCGAGGACATTTTTGCCGACGCGATGTGCTGGCGTCCTCGATCAATTTTGTCTTTCTTTCATCGCCGCAACCCAGAGTGCGTACGCACTTTGAAGCCATCTTTTGCTCTCTCCCCGGACTTTTCAGAGAAGTTTGAGGCAGTGGTCCGTGCACACATTGTTCCCGCAATGATGAAAAGCCGCACAGTCAGCATTGTCGGATCATCGTGGAAATGGAATCCAGCAACATCAACAGCAGTCGATCTTTGGTCTTTTATCGAAAACGATCCCAATAGTGCTGAGCGCATACGGCAGAGCTGGAATGGAGCCTGGGAAGCCCTATACCAGCGGAAAGTTACCAAGAAGGTAGGCAATGAAACCAAGGAAGTCCTAGTCGCTTCCAAAGAGCTACAGTCACTTCGGCCATTGCTGGAATCTGACCTCTATGATTTGCCGACCGTGCGCAACCGCGAACTCGATCTATTTCGCTCTCTCCTTTTTGAATATGACACCCTGGTTCTAGAGCGAAGCTGGGTCAAGGTGAGGCAAATTTACGAGCAGGAGATGGACCGGCGCTCCTACCAAGACAAGGCGCGTGAGGGAGCCCTGCGTGACTCTCTGCTTGAGGTGTTTGACCGCTTGTCAGATCGAGCCGGTGAGTTTCTTGTCATGCTTGCCTATTTTGCTTTCCCGAATATCGACGTCGCATTCCTTGAAAAGTTCACCCACAACAAGGGCCGGAACCATGCGGATCGAGAGGATCGGGTTCCTTATTTGATGCGGTTTCTCAATCAGGATGGGGTTGCCGAGGTCAAGCTGCTTGAGTCAAATCTTCGTCGCGCCCGCGAGGAGGCGGCCAAAGCGGCAATAATCGCCAACCGATAAATCGTCGGCATTCTGATGGGGCGGTCATGCGGGAAATGGGCGTCCCAATTTTGATTGGTATTCTCGGGTCGGGATGTACAGAGGTCAAGCGCAGTGCCTGGGTAACTCAACTTAGTTTCCGGTATGACCTCACCGTGTGCCCCGCCGTCGTCAGACGGAAGCCCGCGATGAGAAGCGTCTGGGGCCGCTGTTTGCCGGGTGTCCGGCTCCTGACAAAAGGCACTTTCTATGACACTCCCCAATTTTGAGCATCGCAGAATCTTGATGGAATATATATTTTCATGTACATATGCGATGGTAGAGGTCGGTATATAAGTTATTTTGTCGGATATTTGTGCTTTGTTGTCTGTAAGTTTAAAAAATTAGAAGATGCTACATAAATTGTTTTGCTCGGTTATGGGGTGAATCTTAAATCAAACGCGAATTTGTTGCGGTAAGAGGCTGAGTTGCATGGATGTAAAAGTTGACAGCAAGCCGCATGTGATTGGAATTGGGGCCTCTGCCGGAGGATTGGAGGCCCTTAGCCAGTTTGTAGGGGGGCTGCCCCTGGACCTTGGCTGCATTTACGTCATCGCCCAGCACATGTCGCCAACGCATCGCAGCATGATGGCGGACATTCTGTCTCGTGAAACCCGACTGCCGGTTCGTGAACTCGCCGATGGCGAACGCCCCCAACCGGACGTCATATATATCATCCCGCCCGGTACAAATTTGGTTTTCAAGGACGAGTGTTTCGTCCTCAGCCAGGCGTCTCCTGAAATCTCTCCAAAGCCCTCGATCAATATACTTTTTCAGTCCATGGCCGACGAATTTGAGGAGCGCGCCATTGGAATAATCCTTTCTGGCACCGGATCAGATGGCACGAGGGGGTTGAGGGCAATCAAGTCGGCGGGGGGGATTACCTTTGTCCAAATCCCCGAGACCGCCAAATATGATGGCATGCCGCGTTCGGCTATCGATGCCTGTGTGGCTGATCGTATTGTATCACCAGACCAGATTGGGCGCGAGTTAGAGCGTTTGGTGCGCTTCCCAGGCATGCTGCCGAATCTTGAGAGTGGTGAACAGCGGCCCGCTGAGCTATCAGACCTGTTTGAGCGCGTTCGACTGCGCACTAAGATTGACTTTTCCAGCTACAAACTGTCCACGGTCCAGAGACGTTTACAGCGAAGGATGGCTGCTACCAATACCGGAACCCTCTCTGAATATTTGAGCAAGACGGATAGCGATCCCGACGAGCTCGATGCTCTGGCCAAAGAGACGTTGATTTCCGTAACAGAGTTTTTTCGGGACAAGGATGCCTTTCGCGCCTTGGAGAGGCACGCCCGAGAGATTGTGAGCCGTAAACTTCCTGGTGAAGAAATCCGAGTTTGGGTGGTCGGGTGCGCCACTGGCGAGGAAGCCTATTCGCTGGCAATCATGTTTTCGGAATTAGTTTCCGAGAGAGGCATTGGAAGCCGTCTCCAGGTTTTTGCGACAGACATCGACAACAACGCAATGAGCGTCGCTCGGCGGGGTATCTATAACCAGACCGCCATGGCGGAAATGCCCCAAGAATATGTTTCGAAGTATTTTATTCCCTGTGGCAACGGATTTGAACCGACCAAGGAACTTCGGGACTGCGTCACCTTTGCACGGCAGGACGTCAATGTTGATCCGCCATTCCTGCGGCTGGATTTGGTCACCTGCCGCAACGTGATGATCTATTTCAACTCTGATCTCCAAGCCAAGGTTTTATCGATTCTGCGCTATTCGCTTCGCGAAGACGGTCTGCTGTTTCTTGGGCGCTCTGAAACGGTTACCCAGCAGGAGGCCATGTTTGCGTCAGTGGATCGGCGGGCCAGAATCTTCCGTCCACGGGGGCAGAGCCGTCCTATCACTATGGGAAAGCTGGTAAGGGGACAGCTAAAGGTTCCAAGACATGAGCCGAGAAATCCCGACAGATGAGCGGCTTTTTCTGAATGCCCTTGCAGACCATTTTGGACCGGCAATGCTGATTGATTCAGGTTGCCGGATATTGCATAGCCACGGACCGGTTTCTCGATTTATCCATTTTCCGACGGGAACGCCGGAAATGAATCTCGACCAAATAGCTCCTCAAACCTCATATTTATAAACTCATAGCGACCGGCCGCATCTTTTAGAGAAACGGCTGATGTTGAGTGGTTCATGATGGACAGAAGACGCTCTTGGCTTTCGCGTATTTGCTCCTGGGCCTCAACAAGATCAGTATGGTCTACAACAACTAGAACGACACTCTGTGGTGTTCCTGTCATGCTCATGGATGGCGTGACAAACACCTGAAATGTCCTTTTTCCAAACGTGATTTGGAAACTTTCCTTGCGTTGCTCGGTTAGAGCCGCAGTGAGGCTCTTATCGATGTTGTCGAGGAAAGCTGGTAGCTTGAGGCGTCCTATATGCATTCCGCTTGCTGAGAGTGGCAAGTCATAGGTCCTGACTGCAGCGCCATTGGCCCTCTTCAGGAAAAGCTCAGGGTCAAACACCATAATAGGAAAATCAATTGTGTTATAAACACCCTCAAAATCGCTATTAATCGCGGCAAGCTCGGCTGACTTTATCAGACTTTCTTCATTGACACTTACCAGCTCTTCATTTGTTGCCTGAAGTTCCTCATTGGAGGCCTCAAGCTCTTCATTGGACGCCTGCAACTCCTCATTAGATGCCTGGACTTCTTCATTAAGCGCCTGCATTTCCTCATTGGAGGCAGCCATTTCCTCCATCAAAGTTTGGAGGTGCTCTCGTGTCGATGCCAACTCATCGTCGGGGAAAACTTCAGCACCGTCTTGTGGCTCAGTTTCCTTGACGGCGTTAGCGGCATCGGCTTGTGCAGAACGTTCAAAAACTACCAAAAAAGTGTCTGCTTCAGCCAGTTCTCCCACTGGATGAACCGCCAACCGCCATACCTGTTTGTCCAAAGACGAAATCCGTCGCTTCCGACTATAGGAACTAGCCTGACGACGACGAGCGCGATGCATCGTGGTCAGGATTTCATTGGAAAACTCAGGAACTATTAATTGAGCGAGATTCATTTCCGGCGTTCCCGTCGGAAAATGGATAAATCGAGAAACCGGTCCGTGGCTATGCAATATCCGGCAACCTGAATCAATCAGCATTGCCGGTCCAAAATGGTCTGCAAGGGCATTCAGAAAAAGCCGCTCATTCGATCTGTCGGGATTTCTCGGCTCATGTCTTGGAACCTTTAGCTGTCCCCTTACCAGCTTTCCCATAGTGATAGGACGGCTCTGCCCCCGTGGACGGAAGATTCTGGCCCGCCGATCCACTGACGCAAACATGGCCTCCTGCTGGGTAACCGTTTCAGAGCGCCCAAGAAACAGCAGACCGTCTTCGCGAAGCGAATAGCGCAGAATCGATAAAACCTTGGCTTGGAGATCAGAGTTGAAATAGATCATCACGTTGCGGCAGGTGACCAAATCCAGCCGCAGGAATGGCGGATCAACATTGACGTCCTGCCGTGCAAAGGTGACGCAGTCCCGAAGTTCCTTGGTCGGTTCAAATCCGTTGCCACAGGGAATAAAATACTTCGAAACATATTCTTGGGGCATTTCCGCCATGGCGGTCTGGTTATAGATACCCCGCCGAGCGACGCTCATTGCGTTGTTGTCGATGTCTGTCGCAAAAACCTGGAGACGGCTTCCAATGCCTCTCTCGGAAACTAATTCCGAAAACATGATTGCCAGCGAATAGGCTTCCTCGCCAGTGGCGCACCCGACCACCCAAACTCGGATTTCTTCACCAGGAAGTTTACGGCTCACAATCTCTCGGGCGTGCCTCTCCAAGGCGCGAAAGGCATCCTTGTCCCGAAAAAACTCTGTTACGGAAATCAACGTCTCTTTGGCCAGAGCATCGAGCTCGTCGGGATCGCTATCCGTCTTGCTCAAATATTCAGAGAGGGTTCCGGTATTGGTAGCAGCCATCCTTCGCTGTAAACGTCTCTGGACCGTGGACAGTTTGTAGCTGGAAAAGTCAATCTTAGTGCGCAGTCGAACGCGCTCAAACAGGTCTGATAGCTCAGCGGGCCGCTGTTCACCACTCTCAAGATTCGGCAGCATGCCTGGGAAGCGCACCAAACGCTCTAACTCGCGCCCAATCTGGTCTGGTGATACAATACGATCAGCCACACAGGCATCGATAGCCGAACGCGGCATGCCATCATATTTGGCGGTCTCGGGGATTTGGACAAAGGTAATCCCCCCCGCCGACTTGATTGCCCTCAACCCCCTCGTGCCATCTGATCCGGTGCCAGAAAGGATTATTCCAATGGCGCGCTCCTCAAATTCGTCGGCCATGGACTGAAAAAGTATATTGATCGAGGGCTTTGGAGAGATTTCAGGAGACGCCTGGCTGAGGACGAAACACTCGTCCTTGAAAACCAAATTTGTACCGGGCGGGATGATATATATGACGTCCGGTTGGGGGCGTTCGCCATCGGCGAGTTCACGAACCGGCAGTCGGGTTTCACGAGACAGAATGTCCGCCATCATGCTGCGATGCGTTGGCGACATGTGCTGGGCGATGACGTAAATGCAGCCAAGGTCCAGGGGCAGCCCCCCTACAAACTGGCTAAGGGCCTCCAATCCTCCGGCAGAGGCCCCAATTCCAATCACATGCGGCTTGCTGTCAACTTTTACATCCATGCAACTCAGCCTCTTACCGCAACAAATTCGCGTTTGATTTAAGATTCACCCCATAACCGAGCAAAACAATTTATGTAGCATCTTCTAATTTTTTAAACTTACAGACAACAAAGCACAAATATCCGACAAAATAACTTATATACCGACCTCTACCATCGCATATGTACATGAAAATATATATTCCATCAAGATTCTGCGATGCTCAAAATTGGGGAGTGTCATAGAAAGTGCCTTTTGTCAGGAGCCGGACACCCGGCAAACAGCGGCCCCAGACGCTTCTCATCGCGGGCTTCCGTCTGACGACGGCGGGGCACACGGTGAGGTCATACCGGAAACTAAGTTGAGTTACCCAGGCACTGCGCTTGACCTCTGTACATCCCGACCCGAGAATACCAATCAAAATTGGGACGCCCATTTCCCGCATGACCGCCCCATCAGAATGCCGACGATTTATCGGTTGGCGATTATTGCCGCTTTGGCCGCCTCCTCGCGGGCGCGACGAAGATTTGACTCAAGCAGCTTGACCTCGGCAACCCCATCCTGATTGAGAAACCGCATCAAATAAGGAACCCGATCCTCTCGATCCGCATGGTTCCGGCCCTTGTTGTGGGTGAACTTTTCAAGGAATGCGACGTCGATATTCGGGAAAGCAAAATAGGCAAGCATGACAAGAAACTCACCGGCTCGATCTGACAAGCGGTCAAACACCTCAAGCAGAGAGTCACGCAGGGCTCCCTCACGCGCCTTGTCTTGGTAGGAGCGCCGGTCCATCTCCTGCTCGTAAATTTGCCTCACCTTGACCCAGCTTCGCTCTAGAACCAGGGTGTCATATTCAAAAAGGAGAGAGCGAAATAGATCGAGTTCGCGGTTGCGCACGGTCGGCAAATCATAGAGGTCAGATTCCAGCAATGGCCGAAGTGACTGTAGCTCTTTGGAAGCGACTAGGACTTCCTTGGTTTCATTGCCTACCTTCTTGGTAACTTTCCGCTGGTATAGGGCTTCCCAGGCTCCATTCCAGCTCTGCCGTATGCGCTCAGCACTATTGGGATCGTTTTCGATAAAAGACCAAAGATCGACTGCTGTTGATGTTGCTGGATTCCATTTCCACGATGATCCGACAATGCTGACTGTGCGGCTTTTCATCATTGCGGGAACAATGTGTGCACGGACCACTGCCTCAAACTTCTCTGAAAAGTCCGGGGAGAGAGCAAAAGATGGCTTCAAAGTGCGTACGCACTCTGGGTTGCGGCGATGAAAGAAAGACAAAATTGATCGAGGACGCCAGCACATCGCGTCGGCAAAAATGTCCTCGAAGGAGGTGTGAGGCGGATAACTCGGTGCCTCAACCTCAATAATGGCTGTGGCCTCGACGACGCCCTCTAGGGTTGACGACCGAGCAAGCAGCATTTTGTGTTTCTCGGCGACAGCACGAAGTGTTTCCATGCTGAATTGGCGCAAAATAAGAAGCTTTTCTGGTGTGGTCGCGTTGTTTCCGCTTGCGTGATGCGTGAAGAACAGGCGGATCATCTCGTGCAAAGGCGCTTTGTGTTCGCGGCGAGGCAACCATGACTCGACCACGCGATCCAAAGCAGCGCGCAACTCGGCAGCATCTCTAGCAGCTTCGAGTTCCTCAACATGTGATGAAAACGGCGATGGGCAATTTTCTCTGCGCCCGGCACGATCAACCGGCATTTTTTCCTCTTGTCTCAGCCTGCGTCCCCCTTGGCCAGGCGATTACAGCCGTGCTTCACTAACATTTGATCTGGAGCCGCCCGTGGGGGCCGGTCACCGGACAGATCGCCATCGACAGGGCAAATTCAGACAAATTTTTATCACTGGGCTTGGATTTCTGGCCGACGGTATCAACCATTCTCTTTCAGAGACCGCATAACGTCTGCCTGACTCGCGGCAACCTGCAACTCATCATCCATGAACCGGCTATTGCCCAGGGGTTTGGTAGCGCAGCCCCTTTTACCTTGTGTCAATTCAACCAGAATGAAATTTCCCTCGGCCTCTTGGATCCGATGAACATCCCTCCAAGCCCTGCTAAGAGATTGTTTCATTCCATCCCCCAATTTTCGCGCCCCGCCCATGACCATAACGATTTCCTCAACCGCGCCAAGCCTTTCGGAAAGCGTCTCCGAACATCCAAGCGGAAACTCATTTCCCATTATGATGCGGTCAATATCGGAACTAACAATTTCAAGTCTATGCTGGGCAATGTCCGCCAAAACCTTTAGAAACGTGCCTTTGATGGCATCGAGTTTCTCAAGCAGGATATTCCCTTTCTGACCGTCTTGGGGATAGCTCAGATCGGCCAGCGAAAGCAAATTGACCAGCCTGTGAGCAGCTTCATGCAACCCTTCGCGCAACCGCTGCCGCGTCGAGGTATTGTCAGTCGATTGCATGTCCTGCCTCAGACGCTCGATGCTTGTCGCGATCTTGTTCACGCCATTAAGGATAGTGGCCTCCCGTGCAGACAGGGATGGGATCTCCTCAGCCCTTGGAAGGACTGGTCTCTGCCCATTATCCCTCATGGCCGGAGCAGACTGCACCCCTCTTGGCATCGACGAACCGGAAGGTGGATTCGGTGGTTTTGAATGTTGGCTATCTGTCGCCCGCCGACGCGGGCCGCTATATTTAGCGTTGCGGTTCTTCCCGCGCCGACAAGGGCCTCGATAATTATGGTGAGCAATAAACTCCCTACTGTCGGTCATGGCGCGAGTAAGGTTCTTCAACAGGCTCCGCGTACCGATAGGCAGCGTCATGACGCTGTTCGCCCCGGAATTGAGGATCATCGACAAATGGGCTGGGTCCATGTTTCCGGTTAGGTAGATTATCGGCACCGCCGCCGCTGGCCCGCGACAATCCCTTCGAATGCGTTTGACCACCTCCACCGAACCAGCAAACTCGGCTTCGGCGCAGATGACTGCGTCGTAGGCCGACTGGGAAAGCTCATAGATGGCGGCTTCTATGTCGTCGGCCTTCGCCACGTTGGGGAGGCCGATCTGATGCAGGGCGGTAACGATGAGTTGGCGAAGATTGCCAGCCTCGGCAATGACCAAACAGGATTTTCCAAAGAACGATAGGTTCAGCGTCATCACTGCCTTCAGGCTCGTGTCTTCTCAAGCCGCCAATGCGGACCGGGATCACCGCCAGCATGACGTCCCAGGTCATCGAAAGACCTAGGAAGGTCGGTAAGCGCAGCCCACGCAGCCTCTGCCTCGGCCACACTTGCGTCTGCATTGTCTGAGATGCCACGCACTAGCTCCAGAACAGCAACATCAGCATCATTTGCGGGCTGGCAGGTGTTTCTCCGAGCATTCATGTCAGGCATGTCGTGTTTCCGGCGACGGTGGATCGAGAAGCCTTTAGAAAGTGGCAGGTTCAGCGCAAATTAGAACAAGAGCCACGCCTTGCTGTGGCTGCAACGGCGTTGAAAAACTGTGGTTATGCAGCCGATATATGCGGACACCCATAGTGACGAGGCCACCTGCCCCAAAGGCAATCGCGTTAGCCGAGCGATATGGCTGTCGAGACCCTCGCTCGGCCTAGCTACAGCCCCTTGATTGGCGACAAGAAGTTGCGGTTAAGTCAAATTTAGCACGTCCATGATCACAAGTGTCGAGTCCAGCTTCGTGATAATTTGTTCCATCCCGTGACGGGAATTTAGCGAAGGGTTCGGAACGCGTCGGCGGCTTGGTCCATTGGTCTCGTGGCAAGCAGTCTGGGGCAACCTTTGCTCTCGAACGCTCTCCTTGCCACTCCATTGATCGCAATACGTGGCTCGCGTAGGCTGCTCGGATGATCAATATCCAGCAGCGCCTTTCCTCAATAATCCGCGACACCGGCTTCGCCCGTGTCAGCCAATTAGTCATTTCATCTGACCATCCTCCTTACCTGACGCGGCATCGCG
Source organism: Paramagnetospirillum sp. (assembly GCF_058402745.1). Classification (NCBI taxonomy): domain Bacteria; kingdom Pseudomonadati; phylum Pseudomonadota; class Alphaproteobacteria; order Rhodospirillales; family Magnetospirillaceae; genus Paramagnetospirillum; species Paramagnetospirillum sp. The sequence goes on along the minus strand of NZ_JBZVFI010000007.1, from coordinate 190,704 downwards.
CCGAAACCATTGCCTCACGTATACGAATAGTCGCCAGTGCCTTCTCTCTTCTGACCCTGGCATGGATCGCCCTCGACCGCTTGGTGCTGCCTTGGCCAAGCTGGGGCTGGCTGGCCGGGTTGAGGTTGTTTGCGTCGCTCGTTTTCATCGTACTTGCCGTCGCATCCCATCGCGGGGTGACGCTGAAGCGGGCCTTGTTTTTGCTGGCAGCACTTCTGGCGTTGCCGTTGGCCCTTTTTCTGGCCGCTCAGTTCTCGCTGTCGGGACTGCCACTTGATAATGCTGCCGCAATCGATGCGCGCCTCTATGCTGCCCTACCGATCATCATCGTCGCCGGTCTGGGGGTTATGCCACTGACTGTGGCCGAAGGACTGGCATACGCACTGCCTGTTATCGTGGCGGCGACGCTCGGCCCGATTCTGGCCAATGGGATCGACTGGGTTGGTCAGCTGTCCACCATGTGGGTGTTGGGTATGATCTTGGGGGTCTATCTTCTGGAGAGCATGATCCAGCTCCACTACATGATCAGACTACTCCAGCGCGCCAGCCACGACCCGCTCACCAATGTCTTCACCCGCCACAGCGGCAACGAAATCATCGACACACAATTCCGACTGTCATGCCAGCGGGATGCTCCTTTCGCCGTGGCCTTCCTCGATCTTGATAACTTCAAGAGCGTAAACGATGCCCATGGTCATGAGGCTGGGGACTGGGTGCTCAAGAACGCAGTCACCAACCTTACCCGGCTGCTGCGCAGTTCGGACACCATCATCCGTTGGGGTGGCGAGGAGTTCGTGGTGGTCCTCGGCAGCGCCTCCGCTGAAGGCCAGCGGATCGCCATCCAGCGCATCGTGAACGAGTGGCTGGGCACTCGCCCCGACGGCCAACCAGTGACTGCGAGCATCGGTGTCGCCGAACGCATCGCCGATAATGCCCAAGACTGGCCAGCACTGATTGAACTGGCCGACGCCCGCATGTATCAGGCCAAGATGTCGGGCAAGGCTCAAGGCATCATGAGCGCGGACGAGGTGATCGTTCCTAACATAACGCCACACGCCGCCCCGCAGTCTTCGGCAGACCGTTTAAACGTCTGAGATAGGTCAGCCTGAGCTGTAGCCGACCGCTCTACCCAGACACCCGTCGTTCACGGCGAAGAGCCCCCATGTGCTACAACCGGTCGTCCTTGGGAAGCGATCAGGATTGGTCCGCACCATCCTTGAGCGTGAAGAAGAACGTCGTGCCTTCGCCCAGCTCAGACTCTAGCCAAATCTCGCCGCCGAAACGGTGGACAATTCGCCGACAAAGTGTCAGGCCGATGCCAGTGCCATCCTTGTAGGACATAGGGTCAAGACGCTGAAATATCTCGAAGATCTTGCCGTGATATTGCGACTCAATACCAATGCCGTTATCGGATACAGCAAAGCGCCAGTCGTTGCTGGGCATACGTTCCGCACTCACCGAAAGCACCGGCCTGCGGTCTGGCGCACTATACTTGATGGCGTTACTGAGTAGGTTCTGAAACAAACTGACGAGATGGGTCTGATCGGCGATAACCGTCGGCAAATCACCGACTGTAACCTCTGCTCCGGATGAATGCAGGTCCAGTTCAAGATTTTTCAAAGCCCGTGCTATGGCATCCCCAGCAGGTATCGGTCTTAAAAGCTCCAACTGTTGCGATGTTCGGGAAAATGCCAAAAGATCGTGAATCAAATTGGTCATGTGCTTCCCGCCTTCAGCGATAAAGCGAAGGAAATCGTCAGCATCTGAGTCAATTTTCCCTCTATATCGATGCTCAAGCAGCTGGGCGTATCGAACCATATTACTTAGTGGAGTCTGTAGATCGTGTGATGCAACATAGGCAAATTGCTCAAGGTCAGCGTTTGACTGCTCCAATATCATATTTTTATCATTTAGCGCATTTTGGGCCTGATTTTTTTCGTCGATCAAACGTTCGTTAACCATCAAGATAAACGAAATGATCCAGCCGATGACAAAGATGATCTGCTCGAACACTACAGATGCGTTGATCGCTGTCAGCGAATAGATGTCCTTAACCCTGTCGCTGGGATTAGACAGAGCCGCGCTGACAAGGAATGAAATCGACAGGAAGAGCAAGAATGCTGACGCAGCCAGATACGAAGTCATCCTGGTCTTACGAAATTCTGAGATGGTCACAGTGAAGGCCCATAGGGATGTCACAGAGTAGACCAGTAGATAGCATAAGAGTCGCATCTTAAAATTGTCATCAATAAAAAAATAATAAGCGTATTCAGAGCCGTAAATGGCCAAGCCACCCAGTAGCAAGCGCCAGTCAGCCCTTCTTCCTGTGAACTGTAAAAGACCAAAAAGAACCAGCGCATATCCACAAAATATGGCCACATTCCCTGCGACAAATGAAAGCCATCCGGGCAGTACAGCTCGCAATGCTATAGCCCCGAAGCCGAAAGCGAAAAATGAATTAGACAGGGCAACAGCCAGGACGCCGTTGATGGCCCTGTTGTTGATGAATAGGAACCACGCAAAGGCGCTCGCCAAAACTGACGCTCCGCCAAGGACGAAGAACAAGGTGGATATGTCGAGTTTCACCCGTCACCCCCCCGCATACAGAAACGAGAGACAGAAAATTGATTTCGTCATGAGACGACCTATTGGGGGACACGCGACAAATCACGCAGCCCCTACCGGACCCAGACCGCCACCACACCAGCGATAGCGGCAGCCACTGCCAGCCATGCAAACCAAGGCTTGGGGCGGCGACGGACTGGCGGCGGCGCAGATAGTCCAAAGTACCCCATAACGCCCCCACATCCAAAGCAGATGACCGACCGGGTGGCTGTCGAAGGCGACCCAGTTGGCCTTGTGAGGGACAGAACTGTCGAATCTCCTCCCTATGGAAATAGGGCTATTTCTTTTAGCCCGGTTAGAGCGTATTTCATTCAATCCGGTTCATAGCCGCATGATTTGAAGTAGTTGGCGCATTCTGCGGGCTTGAACAGATCGACGAGCCTCCCGATGAGGCTCCAAAGGCCGGATACGGTTCGCTCGGCCTCCTTTCGCAGCAGGGCCTTGAGCTTGGCGAAGGCCTTTTCGATGGGGTTGAAATCGGGGCTGTAGGGCGGGAGGAATAGTACCGTCGCCCCGACGGCCTCGATCGCTTCCCGAACCGCCGGACGTTTATGGCTGGACAGGTTATCCATGATGACGATGTCGCCTGGGCATAGTTCCGGCACCAGGATTTGGCGCACGTAGGCCTCGAACCATTCGCCGTTGATCGGGCCGTCGAGGACCATTGGCGCCACCATCCCGGTCATCCGCAAACCTGCGACCAGGGTGGTGGTTTTGCGATGGCCGTGCGGGAACCCCATCCGCAGCCGCTCGCCCTTTGGGCTACGTCCGTGCGTGCGGGCCATGTTGGTGGCCGTCCAGGTCTCGTCGATGAAAACCAGGCGTTCCCCCGTCGCAGCGACCACAACAACGATGGCAACGGCGCAGCGGGAAAGAAACTTCATAGTGTTACCTCCTGGTGGGAATCCATGCGGAGATTTATAGAACCCTAATGTATTGGGCGAAAGCACCATTTACGTCCAAGATGGAATGGTCTTACGCCTTCACCACCGGCAGTTCTTCCCAACTGGTCGTGTAACTCGGCGTTCGATTGTCGCAGCGCATCTGCCAGGGTGCGCCCTTCGGGGCCAAGCCGTAGCCGACCGCTCCTTTGCCCAGCTTGCTATTGAGACCGTCCACGGCAGCCATGAGCGCCTTGGGTTTCTCGCCAGTTTCTGGCGTTGGAGAAAACAGGTCGCGGGGAATGTCTTCGGGCCGCACAAGATCGAGCATGATCACCCCGGCCTTCTTATAGCCGTGACCTCGGGTCGCCCCGCCAGTTTCACCGGCAGACTGTCGGCCATATGGATCAGCAGCACATAGGCTACTACTTCTTTCGGAACCCTAGTCGCGTCAGCATAAAAGTCTGCCGCTATGCAATTACGATTCCGCATCATGGTGATCTTTCGGTCAAACGCTCCCGAAGCTTTGAACAGCCGATCTTTCATCCCCCGCACATCCCTATTTCTTTTGGCCGAGTCAATAGATCAATACGGACGAACAACCGGTCGATGAGAGGGGCGGCCCCGCCAAATGGCCGAGTTCGGTTAGTTGGAGCCGATTGGCCCATCGCCGCGTCTGACAGCTCCCTTTACGCTCCAATGAAGGCCGAGCGTGGTCCAACGATGATCTCCTGCAAAGAGCGACCACACTCCGAGATTCTCATAGCTTTCATCGGGTGATTGCCCATCAATCTCCAGGCGGCAGGCCAGATCTTGGAAATCCACCCCTGTGGTTTCCCGGCCAGGAGCATGACAGCACGAACACCGACCGATCGGCACATGGGGCGTAGCGGCCTCGAGCAGATAAAGCAGTTCATGGACGTCGAAACCCGGACGAACTCTTGATCTCAGGGTTTCTGGGATGAGGTGGTAGCCGAGGTAAACCGCGTCATGCAGGCACGGTTCTTGGCACGGGGTTCTGATGATCGAGGCCACCACTCCGGAAAACCCAGAGGGTATGGAGGGCATCTGGGACGGTGACAGCAGCGTGATCCGACCAAGGATGTCTTCGATGGTTACATCGGCTGGAAGCCGTCCGGTAAGCGGCATAATTGGTTGATTGGAATCCATGGGGCCTCCTCAAGGAGGTATTTATCCAGCAATCGGCATCCAGAACGATCCATTCCCACGGCCTCGAAGTGCCTGAACAAGCGGCTTGTCATCAACGCATCTGAAACAGTTCCTGATGGAAACGTTCCGGCGGCAAGCCGTTGGCAACGAAATTCTCTCGCAGTGCCTGACCAAAGCCGGGCGGGCCGCAGAACCAAAAACTGGCCGACTGCCATTCCGGCACCACAGCCCGGATGCGTTCGCCGTTCAGTCGTCCACCCTTGCCATCGACCAGGAGGTGCAAGCGTACACCGGCAGCAGTGGCATCGGCTGTTAGACGGTCAATGGCAGTTTGATCGAACTCGGTTGTCGGGTGAAACAAATCGATGGTCTTGCTATCCGAATTGGCCGCACAATGCTTGAGACGGGCGACAAAGGGCGTGATGCCGATGCCTGCGCCGATCCAGATCTGGTGTGACTGCGTATCCTCAAAGTCGAAGCAACCGTAAGGGCCTTCCACCGTCACCGGCATGCCAATCTTCAAGCGTTCCCGCAAACGGCTGGTGTGATCGCCGAGCGCCTTGGTGATGAAGGTAAGGCGATGATCAGCCGGATTCCAGGCGGAAGCGATGGTATAGGGGTGGGCTCCCTCTTTCTTGTCGGAGGTGACGAAGGCGAATTGCCCGGCGGCATGGCCACACCAGCCGTCATCCAGCACGACTGTGGTTTCGAGAACGCGCAGGGCCGGGTAGTTGATCAGGGACTCGATGGTGCCCTGCACTTTACGTCCGGCACCGATGCGGCCTGTCAGGGTCAGCACGGCGGCAACGCTGCCGCCCAGCAGCAAAGTTGCCAGCACCCAGCCGACCGGCTGTGTCCAGTAGACGAATTTAGTGAGCACAGCAGAGTGATAGGCCAGGGCCAGGTAGGCTGCTGCTAGCCATTTGTGGGTCTTGACGAACAGGTGATAGGGAAAGCGCTTGACCAGGGCCAGAACGATCAAAGTCACGGCGGCGTAGAACACCCATTCGCCTATGGATTCAGCCAGCCTTCAATGGCACCGAGCGTCTGGTCAACATTTGGTTTGCGGGCGGGTTTTTCCAGCCACCCCCAGCCGACCATCCACTTGGTGCCTTTTGCCCACCACCAGTGCAGGATGGAAACCGCCAAAGCGCTGACCTTCCCCAACGTGGTCAACGATATACCAATACGGAAATCGTCGAAGGGCGTGTAGGAGTTTTTGTGTAAACGGTCGGCTGGAAGCCGCCCGGTAAGCGGCATAATTGGTTGATTGGAATCCATGGGGCCTCCTCATGGAGGTGTTTATCCAGCAATCGGTATCCAGAACGATCCATTCCCACGGCCTCGCACTGCCTGAACAAGCGGATAAGCGAGCTTCCTTCGAAGGAAGGCAAGGATCTCAGCCTCGACCTCGATTTGGGGCAACTGTGGGGCAAGGCCCCAAAAAGGTTTAGGCCCCAGCTTCTGACTGGGGCCTAACTCCTTGATAACAAGGCAATAAATGGTGCCCAGGGCCGGAATCGAACCAGCGACACTGCGATTTTCAGTCGCATGCTCTACCAACTGAGCTACCTGGGCCTCGCACGCCTCGCGGCGAAGAGGAGGCGCTTATAGGCGACTTTCCGGGTACCGGTCAAGCCCCCTCAAGGCAAAAAGTTCAATCTTCCTCGGGAAGCCCTTCCGGGTCTTCCACCGCCGGCGCCCGATAGGATTCGGTCAGCCAGCGGTGCAGGTCCACGTCGGCGCAGCGGGCGGAACAGAAGGGTTTGTACTTGGGCTCGGCGGGCTTGCCGCAGATGGGGCAGCCGGGCGCGGCTTGCTCGGTCATCGGGTCGCTTCCTCGATCAGAATATCCTCGGGGGCGCGGGCCGCGTCCTCGCGGATGGACAGGGGATGGCCCAGCCGGCGCTCGGCCTCGGCGCGCTCGGCCGCCAGGCCGGCCAGGGCGGCGGCCACGGATGGCGCGGCGCGGAGGACCAGAATGCGGCCGGGCACCGCCAGCGCCTCGGCCAGCAGCCGGCGCAGCGCCGCCAGGGCCAGGGTTTCGGCGGTGGCCGCCCGGGAGCGGCGGCACAGCAGCTCGGCCAGGGACGGACCGCGCCGTTCGCGGGTCAGTTCCACCAGCCCCAGCGGCGAGACGCCGAACACATGGGTAGGGGTGGGATCGGCGCCGACCGCCTGCTTCAAGGCCTCGGCGAGGCGGTGCAGCGGCTTCCTGTCGCGGCCCGAGACGAAATCCACCACCACCTGCCCGCCGATGTTGCGCAGGCGCAGCTGGCGGGCGATTTCCGCCACCGCCGCCCCGTTGACCTCGGCGGGACGGGCGCCGGCCGAATCCACGTCGATGGCGGTGAGCGCGGCGGCCGGTTCGATGACCAGCCGCCCGCCGCCCGGCAAGGGCACCACCGGGTCCAGCGCGGCGTCCAGCGCTTCGTCCACCTCGTGGTGGGCGTCGGGCACCACGCGGGCCTGGGGAAAGGCGGCGCCGAGGCGCGCCAGCGGATCGGGACGGTGCAGCAGGGCCGGAGCCTCGCCCAGGGCGGCAAAGCCCTCCTGGACGGCCAGCAGCGGCCCCTTGCCGCCCCTGGCTTCCGCCCGCACCCGCACCACGACGCAAGCGCCCTCGGACAGGCCCAGGGCCCTGGCGCCGGGCAGGAAGCCCTGGCGCTCCCCCTGTCCCAGGTCCACGAAGGCGGCGTCCAGGCCCTTGTCCACGGCGGCGACACGGCCCCGGAAGACACAATCCCGCAGCAGGGAGGGACGATCGATGATCAGGTCGAGGGGGCGGCCGTCGGCCAGCACCAGATAGCGGGCCTCGCCGGGGCTCGTGGAGATCAGGAGCTCGTATGCGGGCGAGACGCCCGCGCTCCGGGAGTCGGTCACGGCCGGAAGCCGAAGCCGTCCAGCAGCTGCGCCGTCTCGAACAGCGACAGGCCGACGATGTTGGAATACGAGCCCTGGATGTCGCGCACGTGGCGCGCCGCCAGTCCCTGGATGGCGTAGCCCCCCGCCTTGCCCTCCCACTCGCCCGAGGCGACATAGGCGGCGACCTCGTCGTGGGACAGGCGCTTGAAGGTCACCGAGGAGGTCACCGTGCGCCGCCCGACGCGGCCGTCGGGAGCGATCAGGCAGATGCCGCCCACCACGCGGTGGCGGCGCCCGGACAGCAGGTCCAGGCACTTGCGCGCCGTGGCTTCGTCCTCGGCCTTGGGCAGGATGCGCCGGCCGCAGGCCACCACCGTGTCGGCGGCCAGCACGAATTCCCCCGGATGGCGTTCGGCCACGGCCAAGGCCTTCGCCTCGGCCAGACGGCGGGCGTGGGGAACCGGCAATTCGCCTTTGAGGGGCGTCTCGTCGATATGGGCGGGGTCGACGAGACCGGGCGTGATGGCGATCTGGCGAAGCAGGTCGAGGCGCCTGGGCGATGCCGACGCCAGCACCAGAACGGCCATGGGGTTACTTATAACGGAAGGTGATGCGGCCCTTGGTCAGATCATAGGGCGTCATCTCGACGTTCACCCGGTCACCGGCCAGCACGCGAATGCGGTTCTTGCGCATCTTGCCGGAGGTATGGGCAAGAATCTCATGGTCATTGTCGAGCTTGACGCGGAACATGGCGTTCGGAAGCAATTCCGTCACCGTTCCCGAAAACTCGATCACATCCTCTTTCGCCATTTGGCCTCCGAACTGGGTTTTGCGCGCGCGAAGATAAGTGAGCGCAGGCAGGGTTTTGGTCAAGCGTTTTCGAGCGTAAGCCCGGTTAATATGTTGGCGGCATCCGCCCTGTCATCCCGAGCCGTGGCGAGGGATCTCCGCCTGGACAACCCGAGCCAATACTGAAACGCCGCATCGGACGGAGATTCCTCCTTCCGATGGTCGTCGGAATGACAATTCCCAGGCCTATTCCCTTGCCATGCCGGAGGCCGGGAAGCGCTTGCGGATATGGCGCTCCAATTCGTCCCGGACGGCGCGGTAGGCGTCGAGTCGGACCTCGCGGCTGCCCTCGATCAGCGTGGGGTCGAAGGTGGGCCAGAACTCCACCTCGCAGGCGTTGTGCCGGGTGAGGTCCACCGCCTTGTGCTGGGCCTCGGGGGACAGCGACACCACCACGTCGAAGCTGTCGTCCTCCAGTTCCTCGAACAGGCGCGGCCGGTGCTTGGAGACGTCGATGCCGATCTCGTCCATCACCTGGACCACGAAGGGATCGGGCTCGCCGCGGCGCACGCCGACGGAATAGACATAGATGCGCTTGCCGTGGATGCGCTTCATGATGCCTTCCGCCATGGGCGACCGCACCGCGTTCATGGTGCAGCAGAACAGCACGGCGGAGGGCAGGTCCCCCATCTCCCCCCTACCCTCGGATGTGCAAGACGCAGATGAGGGTGAACAGGCGGCGCGCGGTGTCGAAATCCACGTCGATCTTGCCCCCCAGACGCTCGCGCAGCAGTTCCGAGCCCTCGTTGTGCAGCCCCCGGCGGCCCATGTCGATGGCCTCGATCTGGCTGGGCGTCGATTTCTTGATGGCGGCGAAATAGCTTTCGCAGATCAGGAAGTAGTCCTTGACGATGGACTGGAAGGTCTTCAGCGGCAGCGGCACCTGCACCAGGGGGGTTTCGTCCTCCTTGCGCACGTCGAAGATCAGCCGCGTGTCCTCCAGCTTGATGTACAGCGCATAGGGACCGACGAAATCGCCGTTGGGGGCGAAATAGTTCTCCTCCAGCAGATCGTAGACGGCGACGGCGCGCTCGTGCTCCACCTCGGCGGCGCGGCGGACCTGATACTTCTCCACCAGTTCGATCTTGGCCAGCTTCTGGCGATGCGGCATCAGCCGGCCCCCATGTTGAGCCGGAGCGCCACCGAGAGCCCATGCGCCCCCAAGCCTTCGGCCTCGGCGAGGCGCACCGCCGCCGGGCCGATGGCCCGCAAGCTGTCGGCGTCACAGCCCAGCAGGGTGGTGCGCTTCATGAAGTCCAGCACGCCCAGCCCCGACGAGAAGCGGGCCGAGCGCGCCGTGGGCAGCACGTGGTTGGGGCCGCCGATGTAATCGCCCACCGCCTCGGGGGTGTAGCGGCCGAGGAAGATGGCGCCGGCATGCCTGACCCGGGCGGCCAGGGCATCGGGGTCTTCCACCGCCAGTTCCAGATGCTCGGGCGCGATGCGGTCGATCAGCGGCAGCGAGGCCTCCAGGTCGGGCACCACGATGATGGCGCCGTGATCGTCCCAGCTTTCCCGGGCGATGGCGGCGCGCGGCAGGGTCTTCAGGTGGGACTCCACCGCCTCGGCCACGCGGGCGCCGAAATCGGCGTCGTCGGTGATGAGGATGCTTTGAGCGGCGGTGTCGTGCTCGGCCTGGGAGAGCAGGTCGGCGGCGATCCAGGCGGGATCGTTGAAGCGGTCGGCCACCACCAGGATCTCGGACGGGCCGGCGATCATGTCGATGCCCACCGTGCCGAACACCCGGCGCTTGGCGGCGGCGACCCAGGCGTTGCCCGGGCCGACGATCTTGTCCACCGGACGGATGGTCTCGGTGCCATAGGCCAGCGCCCCCACCGCCTGGGCGCCGCCCACGCGGTAGATCTCGTCCACGCCGGCCACCTTGGCGGCGGCCAGGACCAGCGGGTTCAGCCTGCCGTCGGGACTGGGCACCACCATCACCAGCCGGGGCACCCCGGCGGCCTTGGCGGGAATGGCGTTCATCAGCACCGACGAGGGATAGGCGGCGGTGCCGCCCGGCACGTAAAGACCGGCGGCGGAGACCGGGCTCCAGCGCAGGCCCAGGCGCACCCCGGCGGCGTCGGTGAAGGCATCATCGGCCGGCACCTGGCGGGCATGGAAGGCGCGGATGCGCTCGGCGGCCAGTTCCAGCGCCCTGATCAGTTCCGGATCGCACGACTTATAGGCGGCCTCCACCTCGGCGGCGGTGACCCGCAGGGTGGCGGGGGTCAGCTCCAGACGGTCGAAACGCCGGGTGTAGTCGATCAGCGCCGCGTCGCCCCGGGTCCGCACTTCGGCCAGGATGGCGGCCACCGCCTGATCCACGTCCTCGTCCACCTCACGCTTCATGGCCAGCAGGGCCAGAAAGGCGGCTTCGAAGCCGGGAGACCGGGAATCGAGATTCTGCACCATCAGCCTCCGCACGCCTTGCGAAAGGCCTCGATCCAGCCGGTCATCTCGTCGGGACGGGTCTTCAGCGCGGCGCGGTTGACGATCAGGCGGCTCGTCACCTCGGCCAGCACCTCGACCTCCTTCAGGCCGTTGGCCTTCAGCGTCGCGCCCGACGACACCAGATCGACGATGCGGGTGCACAGGCCCAGCGAGGGGGCCAGCTCCATGGCGCCGTTGAGCTTGACGCATTCGGCCTGGACGCCGCGCGCCGCGAAATGGCGCTTGGTCACTTCCGGATACTTGGTGGCGATGCGCACGTGGCTCCAGCGCTTCGGATCGTCCGAGGCGGCCAGATCGTCGGGCTCGGCCACCGACAGGCGGCAGGCGCCGATGCCCAGGTCCAGGGGCGCGTAGATCTCGGGATAGTCGAATTCCATCAGCACGTCGTTGCCGGCCACTCCCAGATGGGCGGCCCCGAAGGCCACGAACGTGGCCACGTCGAACGAGCGCACCCGGATGATGTCGATATGGGGATGGTTGGTGGCGAAGCGCAACAGCCGGGTCTTCGGATCGTCGAAGGCGGGTTCGGGATGAATGCCGGCGGCACGGACCAGCGGCATGGCCTCGTCGAGGATGCGGCCCTTGGGAAGGGCGATGACCAGTTTGTCTTGCGGGCTCACGTCTATGGAAACTCATATGATCCGGGGAGCCCTGTTTACCCGGTTTCGCGCCCCCATTCCAGTACTGAGAAACAATCTTTCGCCTGTTACCATCGGTTACCGAAAACCAACCGACGCGCCTCGCTGGTCGCGTTACAATGCCGCCAGGATTCATGCGGGCAAGATGCCCGCGCTCCACATGCCATCTTGCCCGGAGCGCGGCGGTCCCGGCCGCATTTCGACAACGGAAGCCATGGACAACACCAATCCCCACATCCTGGTCGTGGACGACGACCGTGAAATCCGCGACCTGCTGGCCAAGTTCATGGCGCGCCACGGCCTTCGGGTCAGCGTCGCCAAGGACGGCGTCGAAATGACGAGGACGCTGGAGGAGCGTCGCATCGATCTGGTGGTGCTCGACCTGATGCTGCCGGGCGAGGACGGATTGAGCCTCTGCCGCCGCCTGCGCGAGACCCGCTCGGGCGTGCCCATCATCATGCTGACCGCCATGGGCGAGGATACCGACCGCATCGTCGGCCTGGAGATGGGGGCCGACGACTACGTCGCCAAGCCCTTCAACCCCCGTGAGTTGCTGGCGCGCATCAAGGCGGTGCTGCGCCGGACCCAGACGGCGGAGGAAACGCCTTCCGAACGGGGCGGAACCAAGGTCCGCTTCCTGGGCTGGACCCTCGATCTGGCCAGCCGCGACCTGCACTCGCCCGAGGGCGTGATGGTGGCGCTGTCGGCGGGCGAGTTCGGACTGCTGCAGGTGTTCGTCGAGCATCCCCGCCGGGTGCTGTCGCGTGACCAGCTGCTGGATTTCGCGCGCGGGCGCTCGGCGGTGCCCTTCGACCGTTCCATCGACATCCAGGTCAGCCGCCTCAGACGCCGTATCGGCGACGACGCCCGCGACCCGCAGATCATCAAGACGGTCCGGGGCGGCGGCTATCTCTTCACTCCGGAAGTGGAGCGGCCATGAGCCCCCTGCTTTACCCTGTCATCCCGAGCGCAAGCGAGGGATCTCCGCCTGGAACAGGGTGCCGGTTATGAACGGTCATGCCAGGATGAGATCCCTCCTCCCCTTGGTCGTCGGGATGACAGGCCAAGTCGAAGGGCAGCCGGCATGAGCCCGCTATCCCAATCCCCCCGCCGCCTGCGCCTGCTGCCCGACAGCGTGGTGGGCCGCACCGCTTTGGTGCTGGTGGCCGCCCTGATGATCTCGGCGGCGGCGGCGGTGGTGCTGTTCGCCCTCCAGCGCCAGGAGGCACTGAAGGTCATCGGCGGCCGCAACGCCGCCGAGCGGGTGGCGGGCCTGGTCACCCTGGCCGAGCAGATGCCGCCCGAGTCGCGCCAGGATACCCTGAACAGCCAGGACACTCCCAATTTCCGCGTCGGCTGGGGTCCCCAGCCGATCGCCCTGGACGACGAGAATTTCGGACTGGCCAACCATGTGCGCTCGGCCCTGAAGGAAGGGCTGGACGGGCGCGGCATCAAGGTCTCCACCCGTCCCGGCCCGCTGCTGGGCGGCCCCGCCACCGGCATGGGGCGAGGCGGACGGCACATGCATGGCCCGGGCGGCGGTCCCGGCGGTCCCGGCGGCGGCCGGGTGATCGGCCCGGCCTTGCGCATCTCGGTCCCCCTCAGGGACGGGACATGGCTGAACGTGCTGGCGCCGCTCGACCTCGGCGACCCCCTGTGGCGGCCGCGCTTCGTGGCGCCGCTGGTCATCGCCCTGGTGCTGGTCACCCTGGTGGCCCTGCTGGCGGTGCGCCACGCCACCAAGCCCTTCGCCACCTTCGCCCAGGCGGCGGAACGCCTGGGGGTGGACGTTTCCGCCCCGCCGCTGGCCGAGACCGGCCCGCGCGAGGTGAGGCAGGCGGCCCAGGCCTTCAACGTCATGCAAAGCCGCATCACCCGCTTCGTCCAGGACCGCACCCAGATGCTGGCGGCCATCAGCCATGACCTCAAGACACCCATCACCCGGCTCCGCCTGCGGGCCGAGTTCATGGACGACGATGACCAGCGCGCCCGGATGCTGGCCGATCTGGAGGAGATGGAGGCGATGATCGCCGCCACCCTGGCCTTCGCCCGCGACGACGCGGCCAGCGAGCCCCGTATCCGCCTCGACCTCGCCGCCATGATCCAGGGCATGGTCGAGGACCTGGACGACCTGGGAGCGCGCTGCTCCTATGACGGGCCGCAATCCCTGGTGATCGAGGCCCGCCCGGCGGCGCTGAAGCGGGCGCTGGCCAACCTGATCGACAACGCCATCAAGTATGGCGGCTCGGCCGCCGTCACCCTGGCGGCCGAACGCGGCAACGCCCTGGTCACCATCGACGACCAGGGGCCGGGCATCCCTTCGGAAGCGCGCGAACGGGTGTTCGCCCCCTTCGTTCGCCTGGAGGCCTCGCGGTCGCGGGATACCGGCGGCACCGGGCTGGGCCTCGCCGTGGCGCGGGCCGCCATCCGCGCCCATGGCGGCGACATCACCCTTTCCGACCGGCCGGGCGGCGGCCTGCGGGTGACGGTCAGCCTGCCGGGTCTGGAGGGATAGGCGGGCGGGACGCCCGCGCTCCATGGTAAGGAACCGGTGCGGAGCGCGGGCGTCCCGCCCGCATCCATCAGCCCCCTACTTCCTGGGCGGAGCCAGGGAAATCTCCACCTTGCCGGTAAAGGGCCGCAATGTGGGTTTCGGCTTGGGCGGGGCCAGCGAGATGCCGTCCTCCTCGGCCTCCATCCTGGTCATGGCCGCCTCGACGGCGGCGCCCACCTCGGCCAGGTCGTCCTTCGCGGACTCGGCGGGCGCCTCGCCGGCCTCGGCCAGCATGGCCCGCATGTCGTCGTCGGAAAAGCCGGTCGTCGAGCCGATCTCCGGCAGGTCCTCGGTGGGGACGAAATCCTCATCCTCCTCGGCCAGCAGGGCGGCGATCTCGTCGTCGCTCATGGCCCCGCCCAGATCGAACGGCGGAGGCGGCGGACCATCGGGGGCGCAGGGGGCAGCCTGTTGCGACAGGGCCGCCAAATCCTCGTCGGAGAAGCCGGAGGCCGAGCCGATCTCGGGCAGATCCCCGACGGGCGCCGCGTCCTCGTCCTCGCCGTCCTCCAGCAAGGCGGCGATCTCGTCGTCGCTCATGGCGGTGTGGAAGGAGAAATCGGGCTTGGCCGCGCTCTCGTCGGCGGCCAGTTGAGCGTTGAATTCCTCTTCCTCCGTCGCCTCGGCCAGCAGGGCGGACAGGTCGGCGTCGGACAGGGTGGTGGAGGTGAGGTCGGCGGAATCCACCGCTGGCGCGCCCTCCTCCTCTTCCTCCTCCTCCACATCGCCCATGGCCAGGATGGCGGCCAGGTCCTCGTCGGACAGCACCCCGCCGGATTCCTCGGGCGGAGCGGCCACCTCCTCCAGCGGCGCGGCCTCGTCCAGCAGGGCGGCGAGGTCGTCGTCGGACAGGATGGTGGAGCCCAGATCGCCGAGATCGGCGGGGGCGCAAGGGGCCGGCTCCTCCTCCTCGCCCAGTTCCTCCACCTCGGCCATGGCCAGAATGGCGGCCAGATCGTCGTCGGACAGCGTCCCTTCGGACAGGGGCGGCGCGGCCTCGCCCAGCAGGGCGGCCATGTCGTCGTCGGACAGGATGGGCGAGCCCAGATCGCCGAGATCGGCGGGGGCGCACGGGGCCGGCTCCTCCCCCTCGCCGAGGTCCGCCACGTCCTCCATGGCCAGGATGGCGGCCAGATCGTCGTCGGACAGCGTCCCTTCGGCGACAGCGGGCTCCTGCTCGGCGGCGAAAGGCTCTTCCGGCGCCGGGGCGGGCTCCTCCTCGGCGGGCATGGCGCGCATGACCGCCAGCAACTCGGTGGACAGCATGGCCTGGGCGTTGGGTTCGGGCGGCGGCGCGGCCGGCGCCTCCCCCTCGGGCTCCATCTCCCCGGGCATCACCCGGCGGCGCATGTGATAGACCGTCTGCTTGCCGAAATCCTTGGCCAGCGACAGGACGCCCACGTATTCGCAGGCGAAGCGCTCGACGAAATCCTCGCCCCGGTTCTGGGCCTCCGAGCGCATGGCGCTCTGCTCGGCGGTCAGCACGGCGACGAATTGCTGGGTGGCGTAGACGTGGCCGATGACCGTCACCGGCTCGAGGCGCGCGGCGCGGTTGATGTGGCTGCCGTAGAAATTCTGGCGGCCGCAGATGGGATCGACGGCCTGGAACACCGGACCGGCATGCAGCGAGATGCGCAAGCTGAGCGGATGGGGCAGACGGTCGGCCAGTTCCTCGTCGGCCTTCAGCACCATCTCCTGCAGGGTCTGGGCGTATTCGGCCATGGGCGTGGCCTTGTCCATCACCGCGAAGATGGCGTCGCCCCAGGTGTTGATGGCCAGCGGCTGGTGCTCGAGCGTCGCCATGCCCTCGGAAATGATCCGCAGGAAGTCGAGGAACACCGGGGTGTGTTCCTCCTTCAGCTTGGAATAGCCGGCGATGTCGCAGAACATCATGGAGCGGATGACCCGGCCCTCGCCCTGCTCCTCGTCCTGGCCGCCGTCCAGGTCGGGCATCATGGGCACGGCGTCGCCGGCCAGATTGGGGTAGCGCTGCAGCAGCCCGTCCAGGTCGATGATGCGCAGCCGGGAGATGTCCTCCCACTGGTCGATGAAGTCGGCGGCGCCGCCGGCCAGCGAGCCGGGCATCATGTCCCACACCGCCAGCAGGTAGGGGGCGGTGCGCAGGAAATCGGCCCGCAGCGTCGCCAGCCCGTGCAGGCACTGGTTGGCGAAGCGGTAGAGCATGCCGTGGCCGAGGAAGCGCTCCTCGGTGGCGTAGGTCACGGTGTTGGCCAGCTTCAGCGCGTTCCTGAAGCGCATTTCCCAGCGCGAGCCGCCATAGCGCACGTTCTCGGCGATGAAGTCGTCGATGGCGTAGGGCATCACCACGTTGACCTCGGCGCCGCGCTCCAGCATGGCCTCGATGAACAGGAGGTCCGAGCCGCAGGCGGCGGTGGAATACCCCACCTGGGCGCCCAGTTCGTCCAGGGACTTGGCGATCTCGGCGCGCACGGCCCCTTCCAGTTCGGCGGGGAAGTGCGGCCCCTCGCCCGGCCGGTCCAGGGCATGGCCGGTGAACACCACCACGGTGGGCGGCTTGATGATGTCGAAGACGGCGTCGGGGACGGAAAGCCCGCCCTCCTGCAGCAGGGCCAGCTGCTTCAAGGCCGCCACGGTGCTGCCGTAATGGATGCCTTCCAGCGTGCTGGCCCAGGCGAAGGAGGCCAGGGCGTCCTGTACCTCGCCCAGCAGCAGGTGGGCCTCGGCCACGGTGGCCAGCATCTGGTAGCGCTCTTCCGGCGACAGCGAAAGATCGGTCTCGGCGTGGCTGACCCGGTCGCGGACCCGGCGCGCCAGGTCGCGGGCGCCGTCATGGTCGCCCAGCAGCCACGAGGTCACCGCCGCGTCGATGCCGTCCCGGGAGGCGTTGCTGATGTGGAAGGCGCGCAGGAACAGTTCACGGCAATGCTCGAGATCGCTCCGCGACCCCGAGGCCAGCCAGGCCTCGCGGAACACGCCGGCCAGCGCGGTGTAGGTCTCGGAATCGGCGCTGGCCACCAGCTTCTTGCCGCGCACCAGCTCCAGCGCCTCGGCCAGTTCGGCCATGGAGGCCAGGGTGTCCTGGCTGTCGGCCTCGTCCAGCCCCTCGACGGCGCGGCGCAAGGAATTGTGCAGGCGATGGAACGGCCCCTCGTCGATCAGGATGACGTCGAGCACCGGCTGCAGCAGCTTGCGCGCCTCGTCCACCGCCCCGGTCTGGGACAGCGCCACGGCGCCGAAGATGGCCAGCTTGAAGCTGTCGGGATACTGCCTCAGGCCTTCCCGCGCCGTGTCGTGGGCCAGGAAGTTCTGGCCCTCCTCCAGCAGCTCGCGGGTGATCCTCTCCCACTCGGACAGGCTGCGGGGCGCACTTGCTCCGGCACTGATCGGGATCGAATCCGCCAAGGTGGCCAAGCCTTTCCAATGGGTCTGAATACCTGTGTACCATGAGCCGGCCCGCCCCGGAAGGTCCCCCGGGAAAGGTGAGCGGAACGGCCCGCCCCCATGGTAGGGGGCAATTCTTATTTTCTAATTAAATCAATCGGCTAATTCGATCATTGGGGCGGCGTATCGTCCGTTGACGAGGCCGGGGCGCGAGACTACCTTGATAAGGGAATTCTCTCCTTTGGCTCCTGGATCGAGGTGCGCTGCCCGCCATGACCGAGATCTACCCCCGCGACCTGATCGTCGATGGAAATCTCCCCGATTCCGATCAGTTCGCCGTGACCGCGGTGAATGGCCGGGTCGGCCGGGGTATCCGGGCCAAGATCCGCTTCGAGCGGGGAACGCGGGTCGCCAAATTCGCCGGCACGCTGTCCAACACCGTCTTCCAGCACAGCCTGCAGGTCTCGCCCGAGACCCATCTGCACGATCCCTATTTCGTCGGCCTGCTATCCCATTCCTGCGCCCCCAATTGCGTGCTGGACATGCAGCGCCTGGAGATTCTCGCCCTGCTGGACATCGAGCCGGGCGAACTTCTGACCATCGACTACGCGGTCACCGAGGACACCCTGTTCCGGCAGTTCCCCTGCAATTGCGGTTCGTCCCATTGCCGCCGCTGGATCACCGGACGGCGCGAGGCGGTCAACCAGGAGGGCAAGGCCTATCTCGCCGAACTGGCCGGCAAGCTTCCCCGCGTTCATCGGGGCGCAAGGTGACGGGCCACGCGCCGGCGGGCGGTGTGACGGACACTTTCGCCTCGGTCCGCGACTTCATCCGGGCCGAGCATCCCGAGTTTCCCGTCCACCTGCTGCGGCCCCATCGCCTGGAAGCCATGGCGCGGGACTTCGTCGCCGGCTTTCCCGGCGACACCCTCTACGCCGTCAAGTGCAACGCCCATCCCCTGGTGCTGTGGACCATGCGCCGCGCCGGCATCCGCCATTTCGACGTGGCCTCGCCCATGGAGATCGAACGGGTGGTGGAATGCGTGCCCGACGGCGTGATGTTCTACCATCACCCGGCCAAGACCCCGGGCCAGATCAGGCTGGCCTGGGAATGCGGCGTGCGCTTCTTCGCCGTGGACTGCATCGCCGAACTGGAGAAGGTGGCGGGGCTGACCGGTTCCTCCCTGCGGCCGGTGGTGCGCCTGGCCATCCCCAAGGGCTCGGGGGCGGTCTACGACCTGTCCACCAAGTTCGGCGCCGCGCCCGAGGTATTCGAGGCCATCCTGCGCCGGGCGGTGGAAATGGGGCTGAAGCCGGCCGCGACCTTCCACGTGGGCTCGCAATGCCTGGACCCCGCCGCCTTCCGCCTCGGCATGGAGATGGCCTGCGCCAGCCTCGACCGGGCGGGAATCGCCATCGACTGGATGGATATCGGCGGCGGCTTCCCCGCCTATTACCGCCTGACCCAGGCCCCACCCCTTTCCGCCTATTTCGAGGTGATCGCCAAGGCCCAGCGCGAGCTGGCCGCTCCGCGCGGCATTCGCCTGGCCTGCGAACCGGGGCGCGCCCTGATGGCCGAGGGCGGCTCGCTGCTGGCCCGGGTGAACCTGAGGAAGCCGGACGCCGTCTATCTCAACGACGGCATCTTCGGCGGCCTGACCGAGACCTATTGGGGCAAGGACCAGCTGTCCCTGCCCTTCCGCCTGCTGGATGCCCGCGGCGAGTTGAAGACCGGCCCGGCGGGGCGCTTCACCGCCTTCGGCCCCACCTGCGACGGCAACGACAAGCTGCCCTGGCCGCTGGACCTGCCCCAGGACGTGGCCGAGGGCGATTACATCGAGTTCAACCTGATCGGCGCCTATGGCCGCGAGATGGCCGCCCGCTACAACGGCATGCACTCCGACCGGGTGGCGGTGATCGAGTCCGATTTCGCCGGACATCAGGAGGAAGAGGCCATTTAGACCGATGGACTCCTTTCCCAACCGCTTGTATCGTTTCCACAGTTGTTTTGGTCATAAGAGAGGAGATTGGGGTATGAAGAAGATCATTCTCGTCGTGGGCACCGCGATGCTGCTGACCGCCTGTGGTCCGGGCCGCTGGGAGCCCTTCGGCGGCTTTTCCGATCCGGTGTGCATGCCCGACGGCTCGGTGGCCTTCTACCAGGAGGCCGACGCCAAGGGCAACCTGGGCGAGCCGCGCGCCAAGAAGGAAAACTGCCCCTGGAACAAGCCGGCCGCCAAGAAGTAGGCCTTCGTTCCAGTGCGTTTTCGTGGAAAGGGCCCCATCCGGGGCCCTTTCTTTTTGGGATCATTCCTCCGGCGGAACCGGCCGCTTCTTGCCCTGGTCGTCCACCGCCACATAGGTGAACACCGCGCTGGTCACCTTGACCAGGGCGTCCGACCCGCCATGGCGGCGCACCCAGGCCTCGACCCGCACCGACAGCGAGGTCCGCCCGACCCGGATGATCTCGGTGTAGCAGCTGACCTCGTCGCCCACATAGACCGGCTGGTGGAATTCCATGCCCTCCACCGCCACGGTGGGCGTATGGCCCCGCGCCCGGCGATAGGAATGAGTGCCGCCGGCCAGATCCATCTGGCTCATCAGCCAGCCGCCGAACACGTGACCGAACGGGTTGGTGTCGGCGGGCATGGCGATGGCCCGGGTGGACAGGCGGCCGCGCGGCGCGCCGCTGATTTCGATGCTCTCGCTCATGGGAAGTCCAGACCTTACAATATCTTGTGGTTAACTCCGACGACGCTACAGCATGCGCTTGCGCATCGGGCACGCATTTCTATAATGCCAGCCATGTCCGACCTGTTCCAGCAACTCGCCCCCAAGGCGACCGAATACTCCGCCAAGGACATCGAGGTCCTTGAGGGGTTAGAGCCCGTCCGCCGCCGTCCCGGCATGTATATCGGGGGCACCGACGACCGTGCCCTGCATCATCTGGTGGCCGAGGTCCTCGACAACGCCATGGACGAGGCGGTGGCCGGCCATGCCGGCTGGATCGAGCTGGAGCTGGCCGCCGACGGCACCTGCACGGTGCGCGACAACGGTCGCGGCATTCCCGTCGATCCCCATCCCAAATATCCGGACAAGAGCGCGCTGGAGGTGATCCTCACCACCCTGCACTCGGGCGGCAAGTTCGGCGGCGACGCCTACAAGGTGTCGGGCGGCCTGCACGGCGTCGGCGTCTCGGTGGTCAACGCCCTGTCCGACCAGCTCACCGTCGAGGTGGCCCGCGACCGGGTGCTGTGGTGCCAGCGCTTCTCGCGCGGGTTGGCCCTGGGGCCGTTGGAGAAGGTGGGGCCGGTGCAGAACCGGCGCGGCACCACCGTGACCTTCCATCCCGACGCCCAGATCTTCGGCGAGCGCGCCCATTTGCGCCCCGGTCCGCTCTACCGCATGGCGCGATCCAAGGCCTATCTGTTCCGGGGCGTGCAGATCCGCTGGAAGTGCGACCCGCTCCTGATCAAGGACGGCGACGAGATTCCGGTCGAGGACACGCTGCACTTCCCCGGCGGCCTCACCGATTTCCTTCGCGCCGTGCTGAAGGACCGCCCGCTGGTCACCCGGGACGTGTTCAACGGCACCGCCCCCTTGTCCGACGACATGGGGCAGGTGGAATGGGCGGTGGCCTGGCCCGACGACGACGAGGAAGGCTTCACCAACACCTATTGCAACACGGTGCCCACCCCCGAGGGCGGCACCCACGAGGCGGGCTTCAGGAACGCCCTGACCCGGGGCCTGCGCGCCTATGGCGAGATGGCCGGCAACAAGAAGGCCGGGCAGATCACCGCCGAGGACGTCATGGGCGGCGCCTGCGTCATGGTCAGCCTGTTCATCCGCGACCCGCAGTTCCAGGGCCAGACCAAGGACAAGCTGGCCAGCGCCGAGGCCACCCGTCTGGTGGAGAACGCCGTCAAGGATCATTTCGACCACTGGCTGTCGGGCGACAAGGCCTCGGCCGGCGCCCTGCTGACCCGCCTGATCGAACGGGCCGAGGACCGGGCGCGCCGCCGCGCCGCCAAGGAAACCAACCGCAAGACGCCCACCAAGCGTCTGCGCCTGCCCGGCAAGCTGGCCGATTGCTCGCGCTCGGTCAATGTCGGCACCGAACTGTTCCTGGTGGAGGGCGATTCGGCCGGCGGCTCGGCCAAGTCGGGCCGCAACCGCGAGACCCAGGCCATCCTGCCTCTGCGCGGCAAGATCCTCAACGTCGCCTCGGCGTCGACCGACAAGCTGCGCGGCAATCAGGAACTGAAGGACCTGATGGAGGCCCTGGGCTGCGGCGCGCGCGACAATTACGACGACGAGAAGCTCAGATACGAGAAGATCATCATCATGACGGACGCCGACGTGGACGGCGCCCACATCGCCTCGCTGCTGATGACCTTCTTCTATCAGGAAATGCCCGACCTGATCCGGAACGGCCACCTGTACCTGGCCCTGCCGCCCCTGTACCGCCTGGCCCACGGCCAGATCGTCGCCTATGGCCGCGACGACGCCCACAAGGAAGAGCTGCTGAAGACCCTGTTCGCCGGCAAGAAGAACGTGGAGATCAGCCGCTTCAAGGGCCTGGGCGAAATGCCCCCCGCCCAGCTCAAGGAAACCACCATGGACCCGGCCAAGCGCACGCTGCTGCGGGTCACCATCCCGTCGGGCCGCACCGAGGAGGACCACGAGGAAGCCAAGGACGTGGCCCGGCTGGTGGAAAGCCTGATGGGCAAGAAGGCGGAACTGCGGTTCCAGTTCATCCAGGAGCGGGCCAAGTTCGCCACGGATCTGGACGTGTAGGACGTCCAGGTTCTGGCAAACACCTGGGGTGGCCGGCGTGATATGCAGGTTCAGGTGATGCTGAATCGCGCCAGGGTCTCGGCCAGATCGTCGCCGAATTTCGGTCCCTTGCGGATCAGCGAGGCACGCGGCGGCAGGCCCTTGAGCTTGGGATTGCCCCATTCGTAGCTGGTGAACAGGGCGAAGGGGATGGAGTCGGTCACCGGCATGGCGGCCAGGGCGCATCCCAGGTCGACGCCGGACAACAGGCCCAGTTCCACCGAGGCGATCACCATGTCGGGGCGGGTGCGCACCACGGTTTCCATGGCGGCGAAGCCGTCGCGGATGGTCGAGGTGCGGTAGCCGCAGGCGGCCAGTTCGCGCTCGACGATGCGCGCCATGGCCTTTTCCGGCACCACCAGCAGAATCTCGACGTTCTTCTTCTCGATCTTGCCGAAATCGATGTCGGCGGTGCGCTTGGCCGGCAGGGCGCGCACCACGGCCGGCGCGTCGGCCTCGGAGACCTGCTCGCCATCGGCCAGCTTCTCGATCTTGTCGACGAACACCTGAATCTCGTCCAGCTCGGCGGGGCCGGCTTCCTTCAGTTCGCCCACGTACTCGTCGAACCGGTGGGTGACCAGCTTGATCATGGGCAGGCTGAGGCCCTGGGCATGGCTGCGCAGATTGCTGGCCTCGCGCTTCAGGGTGGCCAGGCCCTCGGCGGCGGAAACGCTCCTGGAGCGCATGTTGCCGATCAGCACCTGCAGCTGGCTGGCGGTATCCCTGAGCTCGTCGAGGAACTCGTTGATGACGCGAAGTTCGTTCTCGTTATCGGCGGAATCGAAAGAAGCCATGGTCCCCCCCAAACAACTGTGGCCGCCAAGGGATACACCACTTGCGGCACAGAGAAAACCCATCCCTGTAAAAGGCTATTCGGCGGCCTGGCGCTCGGCGACCAGCATGTCGGCCAGGGTGTAGCCGTCCAACACCTTGAAGAAGGCCGACAGCCCCGAAGACAGGGCGTCGCGGGCGATGCAGCTGCCCGACAGGCGGCATTCGGCGGCGGAGTCGCAGCGCATGCAGCGCACCAGGGTGAAGTCGTCCTCGGTCTCGCGGATGAACTGCCCCAGCTTGATGTCCTCGGGCCGGCGCAGCAGGCGCACGCCGCCGTACTTGCCCCGCACCGTCTCCAGATAGCCGGCGCGGCCCAGCTGGTGCACCACCTTGGTCAGATGGTTCTTGGAGATGCCGTAGCACTCGGCGATTTCGTTGATGGTGACCAGATCGCCCTTGTGCCGCCCCACATGGACGAGGACTCGCAACGCGTAATCGGTGTGCAGGGTGAGGCGCATGGTGGCGAATATCCACATGAAAATTGTGAGAACCCTGAACATGCTGCGATAATATTTGATTTTGGTCAAGACGGCCGGAAGGCATGGGTCTCCTGCGCGACGGCACACTTTTTTCCACGGACGGGGCCGCGAGGGCGCCACTGCCCTTCCCCCGCCCCTTCTCCGCTTGTACCATCGCGGGTGGAGAGGCGAAGGAGGGGGATGCCGCCGACCATGGCGTATGCGCGCTTCGTTCGTTGGATCAGGGCCCTGCCCATCGCCTGGCGCATTCCGCTGGTGGTGGCGCTGAACGTCGGCGTGGCCCTGGCGGTGGGCGGCCTGGGCTGGCACGCCGCATCGGTGATGGATTCCGACCTGGACGAGCTGCGCACCGTACAGCACCGCACCACCGCCCTGGCCGAGATCGACATTCGCGCCTCGCGTCTCCAGGGCATGATCCGCCAGTACCTGGCCAATCCCACCGACGACCTCCTGAAGGACGCCATGCGCCGCTCCGAGGAGCTGTTCGTGGCCATGGGCGACGCCACCGCCCACCAGAAGCCGCTGTCCGACGACGCCCACGCCATGCATCAGGCGGCCCGGCGCTTCGTCTCGGGCTTCCAGACGCTGAAGGCCATCAACGCCGACATCCTGCGCCTTTATGAAAGTGACGTGCTGCAATCCACCAGCGAGATGTCGGGGCTTTACGCCATCCTCAACTCCACCACCCGGTCGCGCAGCGGCGATTCCCTGAGCCCCGCCCTGGTCAAGTCCCACGAGAATTTCGTCGAGGCCCTGATCTCGATCAATGCCTTCTACTTCAACGGCCAGGGGGTCGGCGCCATCAACGCCCATGCCAGCCTGCAGCGGGTCATCGACACCATCCCGGCCCTGACCGCCCTGGCCACCAGCGACCTGCAGCGCGATGCCCTGGCGGTGATCGGCACCAGGGCGCGCACCCTGTCGGCGGCCATCGAGGCCATCGCGCGGGGCTTCGACGAGCGGTCGCGCATCCTCACCGACGAGGTGGACGCCAGCCAGGCCGTCATGTCGGCGGCCATCGACCGGCTGATCATCCAGGGCCGCGACCGCGAGGAACGGCTTCAGCGCCGCTCGCGCCACCAATTGCTGCGCCTGGCCGTGGTGGGAGCGGGCGCCGCCCTGGTCCTGCTGCTGGTGGGCGCCTGGATCAGCTGGATGATCGGGCAATCCATCCGTTCGCCGCTCCAGCGCCTGCGCGAGACCATGGAGGCCGGCGCCCGGGGCGACTGGTCGC
This sequence comes from Paramagnetospirillum sp., assembly GCF_058402745.1. Taxonomy (NCBI): domain Bacteria; kingdom Pseudomonadati; phylum Pseudomonadota; class Alphaproteobacteria; order Rhodospirillales; family Magnetospirillaceae; genus Paramagnetospirillum; species Paramagnetospirillum sp. The sequence continues at coordinate 165,926 of NZ_JBZVFI010000007.1, read as the reverse complement.
GCGAGGTGGAGGGACGCGACCTGCACGACGAACTGGCGGCCATGGCCCGCACCGTCGAGGTGTTCAAGCGCAACTCCCTGGAGAAGCAGCGCCTGGAGGCGGAACGCGAGGAGGCCGGACGGCGGGCGGAGGAGGCCAACCGCCGGACCCTGCAGGACCTGCTGGCCCAGATCGAGGCCCACGAGCATCCGGCCTCGTTCACCCGGCCGGTGGCCGCGGCGCCCGAGACCGAGGCCGCCGAGATCGCCGCCGCCTTCAACCGCGTGCTGACCAAGTTCGACGAGGCCAATCGCGGGCGCGACGCCGCCATCAGCGCGCTCACCATCGCCAAGGAAAGCGCCGAGGCGGCCAATCAGGCCAAGTCGGCCTTCCTCGCCACCATGAGCCACGAAATCCGCACCCCCATGAATGGGGTGATCGGCATGCTGGAACTGCTGGATCATACCGGACTGGACGGCAACCAGCGCGACCTGGTGGCCACCACCCGCGAATCCGGACTGGCCCTGCTGCGCATCCTGGACGACGTGCTCGACTTCTCCAAGATCGAGGCCGGGCGCCTGGAGCTGGAGCGGGTCCCCGTCCACCTCGACCGCCTGGTCGAAGGCGTCGTCCAGACCGTCGCCCCGGCGGCGGCGGCCAAGTCGCTCACCCTCTCGGCCTTCGTCGATCCCGGCCTGCCCACCACGGTGCTGGCCGACCCGGTGCGGCTGCGCCAGATTCTCTTCAACCTCGCCGGCAACGCCGTCAAGTTCACCGACCGGGGTCGCGTCGCCATCCATCTGGGCCAGGGCGGCATGGACGCCCAGGGCCGCGTCATGCTGTCCATCCGGGTGATCGATACCGGCATCGGCATCGACGACGCGCTCAAGGAACGCCTGTTCCAGCCCTTCACCCAGGCCGAGACCTCCACCACAAGGCGCTTCGGCGGCACCGGCCTCGGCCTGTCCATCACCCGGCGTCTGGTGGATCTGATGGAGGGGACCGCCGGCTTCGAATCGAGGCCCGGCGAGGGCTCGTCCTTCTGGTGCCGGCTGCCGCTGCCCATGGTCGAGCCCGCCCCCGCCGCCACCGGTCCGCTCACCGACCTGACCACCGACTTCATCGGCCTGCGCATCCTGGTGGTGGACCCCGACACCGAGGAGCGGACCCTGATCGCCCTGGTGACCGAACAGGGCGGCGGCGCGGTGGTGCGCGTCCCCGGCCCCCGGGAGGCCGAAGCGGCGTCGCGCAAGGCCACCGCCACCCAGGTCCCCTTCGACCTGGCCCTGATCACCGCCGATACCGTCACCATGGACGACCTGACGCCGCTGGGCGCCACGCCGATGCTGTTCATCGAGGGACAGGATGGCGGGCACAGGTTCAAGCTGGAACGTCATCCCGCCTGCCACGGCTTCCTGAGCCGTCCCCTCACCCGCGCCCAGATTTCGGCGGCGGTGGACCGGGTCGTCGGACCTTACGCCCCCGCCCGCCCGGCCTGCGCCCCCGCGCCCCCGCCCGAGACCCGGGCCACCCCCTGGGAGGGCGCCCCCATCCTGGTGGCCGAGGACCACCCGGTGAACCAGCAGGTGATCCGCAGACAGCTGCAATTGCTGGGCTTTCCCGCCGAGGTCTTCCCAGACGGCGCCGCCGCCCTGGCCGCCTGGCGCGCCCGTCCCTATTGCCTGGTGCTCACCGATTGCCACATGCCCATCATGGATGGCTTTCAGCTGACCGCCGCCATCCGGGCCGAGGAACATGCCCAAGGCCGCCACACCCCCATCCTGGCGCTGACCGCCAACGCCCTGGCCGGCGAGGCCGAGCGCTGCCTGAAGGCAGGAATGGATTCATACCTTTCCAAGCCGGTGGAGCTTCCCCATCTGCGCGATGCGCTCGAGCACCTGCTTCCGGACTATGCCCAAGGTTAGATATCTCATTAAATTCAATGGGATAGCGCTACAAAGAATCATAATTCGCGCTTTGCCCCCGGAATGAAGTCCCGATAACCTGAAACTGGCTCCGGATATCCGGATGGCCAGGGGTGTTCGGACATGCCGAGGGATGATGCCAGCGTGAAGAGGTCCATGGGCGACGCCGCCAGGCCTTTGCACACCCACAACGATGTGGTCCGCGTCATCAACGACACGCTGAAGAGCAAGGTGGCTGCGGTGTTCCGCTCGCTGATCCCCGCCTTCGAGAATACCTCGGGCGAGGAATTCTACGACATCGTCATGACCAATTCCGAGATGCTGCACGGCTGCATCGCCATCTTCCGCCGCAACCGCTCCGCCTTCCGCAATCTGCTGGTGGACGCGCGCGGGCGGCCGGTGAACGACGATTTCGTGGCGCTGCGCTGCGGCCGTTCGGTGCACGACGTCATCGCCATGATCGTCCGCACCCACGCCAAGCGCCATTTCAAGGCCACCCTGGGCGGCGATCCCAACGACCCGAATTCGCGGGCCGGGGCCATGTACAAGGCCATCAACGAATACCTGATCCACGACTGGCAGGTGCAGCTGGTCCCCCATTACGCCCCGCTGCCCCTGGCCAAGGTGCAGGAGATGGGGCCGCGCCTCCTTGACATCCGCGAGGCCGAGATACTCCAGTCCATGGCCGAGGCGGCGGCGGCGCCCTCCCTGATGACCGGCCATGCGCCGTCGGCGCTGGACCTGCCGCAGCCGGAACAGCAGTGGTGGAAGGCGCTGAACGATCCGGCCGTGGTCAAGGTTCTGGGCGAACGGCCCGAATCCGAGACCCGCGAACTGGTCGCCGCCCTGGGCGAGATCAACGACCTGGTGCATTCCGACCTGTTCAACCGCCTGCGGCTCGGCACCAATCAGGCGGCGGTGATCATGGTCACCGCCTACAAGCTGCTGGGCCGCGCCGGCTTCCGCACCCAGTTCGGCATTCCCGGCAAGCCGGCCGTGGTGGCCGCCATCGCCCAGCGCCTGGACAAGCGCGAGGTCGGCCCCCACACCGACCTCAAGCTGCTTCCCCAGATGACGGAAGCGGCGTTCCGGGGTTAAAGCCTGCCCGACTTAGGAAGACGCATCTCCATTGGCCGTCATTGCCGGGCTTGATCCACTGCCGTCCGGTTTACTTCGGCCAGCACCGGTCTCTTGCCTTGCCCGGGCTTGGTTTGAGATGGCTCCACCGGAATGGGGATACGGAAAAAGCCTCTTCAACCACCAAGACACCAAGAGGACGGAGCTGATCGCCCCGCCCAACCTCACCGTCATGGCCGGGCATCGTCCCGGCCATCCACGCGGATCCGCTGGAATGCCTCATGAAACAATAGTCCCTGCGGATGGGCGTGGATGCCCGGAACAAGTCCGGGCACGACGCACCTGGAATGTCCTCTTGGTGTCCTTGGTGTCTTGGTGGTGAAAAAACCCGCCCGCCAGCACCCAGGCAATTAAACCGGACGGCAGTGGGCTCGACCCGGCAATCCAGTCCCCCGGATCAAGTCCGGGGGTGACGGTGGAAGGAATGCGATTCAGCTTCGATCGGACAAGCCCTGATCCTTATTCCGCCGTGAACACCGGCTTGCGCTTGGCACGGAAGGCGGCCAGTCCCTCGGCGTAATCCTTGGTCTCCAGGAAGCGGTAGCACTCGTCCAGTTCCGCCTCGGACACCGGCCTGGGATCGTCCAGGCGGGTGATGAAGGCCTTGTGCCAGCGGTTGGCCAGCGGCGCGCCGCTGGCGATGCGCTTGGCGGTGGCGGCCAGTTCGGCCTCCAGGGCGTCGTCCTCGAGGACCCGGTTGACCAGCCGCTTGGCCAGGGCCTCGTCGGCATCCATGATGCGGCCTTCCAGCAGGATTTCCAGCGCCGCCGACGCACCGGCCACCCGACGGATCTGCGCCAGCTCGGGATAGGCCATCACCACCGAGATCTTGTTGATGGGCACCCCGAACTTGCCCGACCTGGCCGAAAGGCGGATGTCGCAGCAGCAGGCCAGTTCCAGCCCGCCGCCGACGCACGGCCCCCAGATGGCGGCGACCACCGGCTGGGGACAGGCGCGCACCGCGTCCAGCGCCTTGCGCATCACCAGATCGTAGGCCTTGGCCTGGGCCGGGGTGGCCCGGTCGGTATCGAACTCGTCGATGTCGGCGCCCGGCGCGAAGGCCTTGGTGCCGGCGCCCCTCAGAATCACCACGTGAATGGACTTGTCGGCGGAAATGCTCTCGAACGCCTCCGCCAGCCCGCGCCACATGGGCAGGTTCAGGGCGTTCATGCGGTCGGGGCGGTTCAGCGTCACGGTGGCGACGGCGCCGTCGCGGACAAGCTGGATCACGTCGGACATCTCGGTTCCCTATTCTGTCTTCTTGCAGGAAGGCGCGATTGTGCCTATAGACCCCGGTATCGGCAAGGCAAGAGGGCTCTCCCATGGCAACCACCCAATCGCGTACCCCCGAGCAGAAGCAGGCGGCGCTGACCGTCGCGCGCATCCTGCTGGAGATCAAGGCCATCAACTTCCGTCCGGAAGAGCCCTACATCCTGACCTCGGGCTGGGCCAGCCCGGTCTATGTGGACTGCCGCAAGGTGATTTCGTTCCCCCGGGCGCGCTCCACCATCTGCAGGCTGATGACCGACGCCATCCTGCGCGAGGTGGGCTACGAATCCACCGAGGCCGTCGCCGGCGGCGAAACGGCGGGCATTCCCTATGCCGCCTGGGTGTCGGACCGCATGGGCCTGCCCATGCTCTACGTGCGCAAGAAGGCCAAGGGCTTCGGCCGCAACGCCCAGATCGAGGGTGATTTCCGGGACGGCGACCGCATCGTGCTGGTCGAGGACCTGGCCTCGGACGGCGCCTCCAAGGTCAATTTCGTCAATGCCCTGCGCGAAGCCGGGGCCAAGGTGGACCATTCCTTCGTGGTGTTCTTCTACGGCGTCTTCCCCGGCGCCATGAAGAGCCTGGAGGAGATCGGCGTCAGCCTGGGCTATCTGTGCAACTGGTGGGACGTGCTGGAAGTGGTCGAGGAAGAGGGCCAGTTCGACAAGAAGGCCATCGAGGCGGTGCGCTCGTTCCTCCACGACCCCGTCCAGTGGTCGTCCCTGCACGGCGGCCGGAGCGCCTGAGGATCAGGCGTTAAATCAGATACCGGCTGTCACCCTGAGGCTATGCCGAAGGGCCTTTCACGCAAGAACCCCAGCCGCTTCAGGCTGAAAGGTCCTTCGCCAAGCTCAGGATGACACGGGATGTTTCAAGCGGGGGGCTTGTCGCCCCCCGTTTCCTTTCCCATGTTGCGAAGCTTGACCACCAGGATGGTGCCGGCCAGGGCCAGGGTGGGCAGGTTGGAGGCCACGATGGGCCAGGCCCCCAGCAGCAGGCCGTAGAGCGTCCACAGACCGACGCCCGCGCAGAAGGTCAGCCACATGGCCAGCGATATGTCCCTGGTCTGGCGTGTGCGCAGGGTCTTGACCACCTGCGGCACGAAGGAGATGGTCGTCAGCATGCCCGCGACGGCGCCGAGCAGGTCGATGGGGGAAAGCCAGTCCATGGAACATACCTGAGAGGAGGGCGAACGTGCTTCCCTATATCACGGTTCTGCTGCTCTGCCAGCTTGCCGGCGAGGTGCTGGTCCGCCTCTCCGGCCTGCCGCTTCCCGGCCCGGTGGTGGGCATGGTGATCCTGTTCCTCGGCCTGGTGGCCAGGGGCCGGGTGCCGGACGGGCTGGAGGGGGTGACGCGCGGCATCTTCGCCAACTTCCCCCTGCTGTTCGTCCCGGCCAGCGTCGGCGTGATGGTGCATTTCAAGGTGATCGCCGCCGAGGCCCTGCCCATCGCCGCCGGCGTGCTGGTCAGCACCGTGCTGACCCTGGTGGTGTCGGGGCGGCTGATGCAGTTCCTGATGCGCCGCAAGGGGGAAGACCATCCATGAGCGATTTCGCCGGCCTGTGGGTCTACCTCGCCACCTCGCCGCTGCTGGGGCTGACCTCCACCCTGGTGGCCTATCAGGCCGCCGTCTGGCTGTACGAAAGGTACGGACGGCCGCCCATCCTCAGCCCAATGGTGGTGTCGGTGGCGATGATCGTCACCTTCCTGATGGCCACCGGCACAGAGTACCGCACCTATTTCGACGGCGCCCAATTCGTCCATTTCCTGCTGGGACCGGCCACCGTCGCCCTGGCGGTGCCGCTCTACCGCCAGCTGCCCATCCTGCGCCGCGTGTGGGGGGTGGTGCTGATCGTGGTGGTGACCGGCGCCCTGATCGCCGGCGGCGGCGCGGTGCTGATCGCCTGGAGCCTGGGCGGCTCGGAGAAGGTGCTGCTGTCGCTGTCGTCCAAGTCGGTGACCACCCCCATCGCCATGGGCATCGCCGAACGCATCGGCGGCATCCCCTCGCTGACCGCGGTGATGGTGCTGCTGACCGGCATTTTCGGCGCCATCGCCGGGTCGTGGATTCTCGACCTGGCGCGGGTCAGGGATCAGGCGGCGCGGGGGCTGGCCATGGGCATCGCGGCGCACGGCATCGGCACCGCCCGGGCCCTGCAGATGAGCGAGAAGGCCGGCGCCTTCGGCGGGCTGGCCATCGGTCTGGTCGGACTGTTCACCGCCGTGATGGTGCCCCTGATCCTGGGACTATTGCGCTAGCGCCTTGCGGATGCCGGTCAGGTTCCAGCCCCTGGCCGCCGCCTCCAGGGGCTCGCTGTTGGCCAGATTGTCGCCCTCGATCTGCAGCAGGACGCGCGGCCCCAGCACCATCAGCACCTCGCCGTTATGGCCCTGCGGGTTCCAGTACAGGGTGGCCTCCTCGGCCCCCACCTTGACCTTGCGGGCATTGCCCTGGGGAGAGGCGGCCAGTTGGGCCGCCGCCGCCGCCACCGCCGGACTGTCGATGATCAGCGAGACGTTGAGCGTGCTGTCGTCGCGCCCATAGGCCCGGGTCACCTCCAGCCCGCCGCCGCTCCCGCCCAGGGAATGGATCTCGGCCGTCTCGGCCTGCCAGCCGGCGGGGGGCTGCGGCAGGAATTCCGCCAGCTGCTTGCCCAGCCGGCCCTGCAGCTCGGCCACCGCCGCCTCCAGTTCCATGGCGGCGCGGGCCAGGTCGCCTTTGGCATGGGCGGCGCGGGCGGCGTCGAGGCGGGCGGGCACGGAATCGGCGGCCGAAGCGGGAAAGGCCCACAGGGCGGCAAGGCCGAGGATGAGCGCGGCACGGCGCATGATGGTTCATTTCTCCCGCATATTTGCTCCCCGAGATTTACAATGGCCTGAAGCGGGCGGCAAGGATGCGCGACCACATTCCTTCTGGTATTCCTTGTCATCCTGAGGCCCTGCCGAAGGATCTTTCAAGCCGTGACGGGTCCGCCGGGGGCTGAAGGATGCTTCGCCGGCGCTCAGCATGGCAGTGGGACTCGCATCTTGAACGCCGTATTCCTGGTCCTGGTCGTGGTTTCGTTCGTGGTGGCCGCCTTCGCCGAACTGTCGGGCAAGGCGGGCGCCATGGAGACGCTGTCGGCCGGCCTGATGGAGGCGGTGGCGGGCGCATTGCCCCTGGCGCTGGGGCTGGTGGGAATCATGGCCCTGTTCCTCGGCCTGATGAAGGTGGCCGAAGCCGGCGGCATGCTGAACGCCGTGGCCCGCCTGCTGGAGCCGCCGCTGCGCCGCCTGTTCCCCGAGATTCCCGCCGGCCATCCGGCCATGGGCGCCATGGTGATGAATCTGGCCGCCAACCTGCTGGGACTGGGCAACGCCGCCACGCCCTTCGGCATCCGCGCCATGGAGCACCTGGAAAGCCTCAACCGCGACAAGGGCACCGCCAGCAACGCCCAGGTGCTGTTCCTGGGCATCAACACGGCGGGCATCACCTTGCTGCCCACCAACGTCATCGCGCTTAGGGCCGCCACCGGCTCGGCCGAGCCGGCCGCCATCGTCGCCCCCACCCTGATCGCCACCATCGCCGCCACCATCGTGGCGGTGCTGGCGGCGCGGGGGCTGCAGGGCCTGTGGCAGCCCCGCCCCGCCGAGCCGCCCATGGCCGAAGCGGCCGACGCCGGCCGGCTGTGGCCCAGCACCCTCGCCCTGGCGGCATTGCTGGCCCTGTCGGCGGCGCTGCTGGTCTGGGGCAAGGCGCTGGGGCCGTGGATCATGCCGTCCCTGGTGGTCGGTCTGCTGCTGTTCGGCGCCGCCCGGCGGGTGCGGCTCTATGAATGCTTCATCGAGGGCGCCCGCGAGGGCTTCGAGGTGGCGGTGCGCATCATCCCCTATCTGGTGGCTATCCTGGCGGCCATCGGCATGGTGCGGGCCTCGGGCGCCATGGACCTGCTGATCCGTCCGCTGGGCCGCCTGACCGAGGCGATCGGCCTGCCGGCCGAGGCGCTGATGATGGCCGTCATGCGCACCCTGTCGGGCTCGGGCTCCTACGGCATGCTGGCGGCCAGCCTCAAGGACCCGGCCATCGGCCCCGATTCCTATCTCGGCGCCCTGCTGTCCACCCTTTACGGCTCGACCGAAACCACCTTTTATGTGCTCGCCGTCTATTTCGGCGCGGTGCAGGTGCGGCGCATCCGCCATGCCTTGGCCGTCGGCCTGCTGGCCGATCTGGCCGCCCTGGCCGCCGCACTCATCGTCTGCCGTCTGCTGTTTGGAGGACTATAATGGATCTCGCGTCCGAGCTCACCGCGCTGGCCTCGGTCATCGCCATCGACGTCACCCTGGCCGGGGACAACGCCGTGGTGATCGGCATCGCCGCCGCCGGGCTGGCGCCGGAACAGCGGCGCAAGGCCATCCTGTGGGGCATCGCGGCGGCCGCCGGCCTGCGCATCCTGTTCTCCATCTTCGCGGTGCAGCTGATGGGCATCATCGGCCTGCTGTTCGCCGGCGGCCTCTTGCTGCTGTGGGTGTCGTGGAAGCTGTGGCGCGAGCTTCGGGCCGGCGGCCACGACGACATGCCCGACGACGACGCGGCCTCCCCCGCCGAGCCCAAGAAGTTCAGCGAGGCGGTCAAGCAGATCATCCTGGCCGATGTCTCCATGTCGCTGGACAACGTGCTGGCGGTGGCCGGCGCGGCCCGCGACCACATGTGGATCATGGTGCTGGGCCTCGCCCTGTCGGTGGCGCTGACCGGCGCGGCGTCCGAGGTGGTGGCCCGCGTTCTCAAGCGCTGGCACTGGATCGCCTATGTGGGCCTGGGAATCATCGTCATCGTGGCGCTGCGCATGATCTGGGATGGGGCGCAGCCGTTGCTGGTCCTGGCCGGCAACGTCCAGGGGTAGGGTCCGTCCGATCGAAGCTGAATCGCATTCCTTCCGCCGTCACCCCCCGGACTTGATCCGGGGGGGGGGCTGGATTGCCGGGTCAAGCCCGGCCATGACGGTCAATGATGATGCTCCAGGAAGCGATCAGGCGCCCAGCCACCTGGCCCGCAGGCCGTCGCGCTCCAGGGCCAGCCACTGGATGGCCAGCACCGCCATGGCGTTGTTGATGCGCCCGTCGCGGCACATGGCAAGAGCCTCGGCGGGATCGACGAGGAACACCCGGATGTCCTCGCCCTCGTGGGCCAGGCCGTGGGTGCCGGCGATGGAAGACGAATCCACCCGGGCGCAATAGAGTTTGCAGCTTTCCGAGGATCCGCCGGCGGTGACCAGATAATCGCCGATATGGATCATGTCGGTGGGGTCCGACCCCGCCTCCTCGCGGGTTTCGCGCCGGGCGACGTCGTCGGGGTGCTCGCCGTCCTCGATGATGCCGGCCACGCATTCGATCAGCCAGGGATGCCAGCCGGCGGCGTAGGCGCCGGGGCGGAACTGCTCGATCAGGGCGATCCGGTCGCTCTCGGGGTCGTAGAGCAGCACCACCACGGCGTGGCCGCGCTCGAACACCTCGCGCATCATCACGTCGGTCCAGCCGCCGGCGAAGGTACGGTGGCGCAGGCGGTAGCGGTCCACCTGGAAATAGCCCTTGTAGACCGTCTCCTTGGAGATGACCTCGACGTCCCTGTCCCGGTCCATGACCATCAGACCCCCAGCAGCGATCCGATCACCCCGATCATGATGCTGATCAGGCCGAGAATCAGATTGACGGTGACGATGTGGCGGATGCGGACCATGTAGCCGGCCGCCGCGGCGTGGTCGGCGCTGGCGAAGGCCCGCTTGAAGCCCTGCCAGGGGCCGAAGAACAGCTGAAAATAAAGGGCGATCATCACCAGCCCGATCAGCTGCATGATGTCCACATGGCCGGGGCCGCCGGTGAAGCCGGCCTTGAAGCCCAGCAGCAGGGTGGAATACCCGGTGGCCAGCAGCACGAAGATACTGATCCACACCCAGAGGAAGAAGCGCGGGAACACCCCGCGCCACACGGCCAGACGCTCGGCCGCCGGACGCTCCACCAGCACCGGACGCAGGATCAGGTGGGCGAAGAACATACCGCCCACCCACACCACCGCCGCCAGGGTGTGCAGCGCCATGGCGATGGCGTAGGCGTTGTCGAGGATCACGTCCATGGCCTTCAGTCCAGTCCCAGGATGCCGGCGATCTCCACCGCCAGCGCCTTGATCTCCTTGGAGGCGGTGTGGCGGGGATTGCTCTCCACCACGCCCTTGCCCTCCATCATGGAGGCGGCGAAGGCCACCCGGTTGCCCAGCACCGCCTGGGCGACGGGAACCTCCGCGTCCTTGATCTTCTTGCGGACGGCATCCACCAGCTTGCCCCGCGGCGGCGTGCGGTTGAACACCATCAGGGCGGGCGACTTCTCCTTGCGCGCCATATCCAATGTGGGGCCGGTGGCCCACAAATCCATGGGCGAGGGCTGCATGGGCACCAGAATCAGGTCGGCGGCGCGCACGGCGATGCGCACCTCGGTCTCGGCATGGGGCGGTGAATCGATCAGCACGAGATCGACCGAGCGCTTCAGCCGGTCCAGCTCGGTGGACAGCCGCCAGCCCGAGGCCTGAACGAAGGTGATGCCGCCGCCTTCCTCCTCGACCAGGGCCTTGCGGATGTCGTACCAGGCGGCCAGCGAACCCTGGGGATCGATGTCCAAGAGCCCGACCCGCAATCCGCCGCGCGCGAAGGTGACGGCCAGTTGCGCGGCGATGGTGGTCTTTCCGGCGCCGCCCTTTTGCTGGGCGATGGTTACGGCCTTGGCCGCCATGATGTCCCCCTGGTCGTGACGTGACGCGAGAAGGCTATCCCTTTGGCCTCATTTTGCAAGGGGCGTTGAGCCGTCGCAGCGGATTCCCAGGGTGAACACCGTTTCCTCGCCCACCTCGCAGATGTCGTCGGGCCGAAAGCCCGGCAGGGCCCACCGGGTGAAGGCCGGCAGGTTGTTGGGCTGGTTGCCCCGGAACACGGTGCAGGGATAGGCCGCCACCACCTCGGCGACCACCATGGGCTTGTTCCACTGCATGAAGCCGCTGCTCCACCACGAATGCTCGTTGATGAACCAGGTGTAGTGGTCCTTGGGCATGAACTCGGCGAGCCTGGGGGAATAGCGGCCCTGGGAGTTCATGTCGCCACGCTGGAGCGCATAGGGCAGCGTCGAGGCGGAATCGTAGTCGATCTTGGCGCAGGCCTTGAATTTCCCCATGTCGAAGGCCTGGGCGTCGCGGGTCCAACGGGCCAGTTCGGCATATTGCTTCCAGGAGGCCTGGGCGCTGATGGCCACCAGGACGAGGCCCAGGACGCTCCACACCTGAAGGTGGGGCCGGGGCGGGAACACCTTGGCCGACAGCACGAAGACGATGGCGAGGCTGGGGCCGGTCAGCAGCAGCGCCGGCACCAGGTAATGGGCGGCCGGCTGCTTGGCCACCGCCAGGATGGTGAGCACCCCGGCGGCCACCATGCCGGCCAGCAATCCGGCCAGCCGGTCCGCCGCGACGAGTCCCCGGCGGCGCAGGCGCACATAGCCGGCCAGGGCGAACAGCGACAGGGCCACCCCGATGGTGAACAGGATCTTGGAGCCGAACAGGCCGATCACCGCCTTGCCGTAGCGCCCGGACTGGACCACGCCCGCATCGCCCGAGCCATAGGCTCCGCTATGGGTCAGAACCTTCGTCCACCAGCCCAGGAAGATGTCGAGCGAAGGAAGAGCGGGCGAGAAGAAGATCAGGAAGCCCGCCAACGTGGTCAGCGGCAGCACCAGGAACAGCCGGCGGCGGTCCAGGATGAACAGCGGGATCAATCCCAGGGCCGCGAACTGGATCTTGCAGGCGATGCCGAAGCCCAGCGCCAGTCCCAGCCACCCCACATGACGGTCGGTCAGGGTCTCGGCCCTCACCACCCGAAGCGCGGCGACCAGCACCAGAGCCACGGCGATGATCAGGAAGCCCTCGGGCTTGGGGTGCAGGCCGAACTTGGGGATGATCATGGACATGAACGGCGCGCCCTGGGCCAGCAGCGCCGGCGCCAGACGGCCGGTGGCCGACAGGAAGGCCCGGCCCAGCGCCACCAGCGACAGGCCGATCAGCGGATACATCACCCAGGTCACCACCCTCAGATGCCGCTCGGGGTCGCGCAGGACGGCATCGACGATGGCGCCGGTGGGCTCGCCCACATGCATCAGCCGGAAGACCATGGCGATGAACACGTGCACCGGCGTGCCGGGATGGCCCATGTCGGTGGGAGCCAGTCCCTCCACCAGCAGCAGGCCGTTGGTCAGGTAGTAGTAATCGGGGTCCAGGTTGAAGACCTGCCAGAACGGCTGCGACGCCGCCCCCATGGCGAACAGCAGGGCGGTGAACAGGGCCGGCAGGACCCCGAGGGCGAGATTGCGCTTCACGGTTTCACCTGCAGGACGGCATAGAAGTTGGCGCTCCAGATTTCCGGCGGATTGAGCAGGGCCCAGGACAGCACCCGGCAGACCAGGGCGTCGGTGAGCCGGCGCCGGGCCGAGCCCTGGCGTTGACCGTAGAGCAGCGGCGGGCCGAAGCCGGCGGCATCGGCCAGCTGGCGCATGGAAATGGGGGCGAAGGCGGTGCGGTGGGTCAGGTCGCCGTACTGATAGGCCAATCCCCAGGGCGAGCCGGCATTGGGAACCTTGACCACCACCCGGCCGTTCTCGGCCAGGCGTCCGCGCAAGGATTGCAGCAGGCGCAGCGCGTCCCCCGCCTCGAAATGCTCGAGCACGTCCAGCAGCACGATGCGGTCGAAGCGGCCCAGGGAATCGTCGGCCAGAACCTCCCACACGTCGCGGCACAGGAAATCGCGCCGCGCCGCCTCGGGTATCACCTTGGCCAGGGCGGGGTCGTGGTCGATGCCCAGCACCCGGCCCACCCCCTTGCCCCGCAGATAGGCGAGAAAGGCGCCGGTGCCGCAGCCGATTTCCAGGAAGGACTGGCTGGGCGCGCATTGCGCCGGCCCCCAGATCTCGGCATCGAACCGCGCCGCCTGCTTCGGCCCGACCGCCGGCGTGACGTAGCCCTTGTGGCTGGCGTAGCTGGCGTAAAATCCCGGCGCATGCTGGTTCAAACCGGCCTCCCCCCGTGTCTGGGTTGGGTGTAGCGGATAAGCGCGGCCTTGGGCAAGCCGGGGATTTGCCCCTATACTGCCCTCCCCACCTTGCGCGAGGATTCCATGGCGGCAAAGCCGGCACGCTCCACCCCCCCCGCCCCCCTTTCCCTCACGGTCAACGGCACGCCCCGCACCGCCGCGCCGGCCGATGGCGAGATGCCGCTGATCTACTGGCTGCGGGACGATCTGGGCCTGACCGGCACCCACATGGGCTGCGGCAAGGGCGAATGCGGCGCCTGCACCGTGCTGATCGACGGCGAGCCGGCCCGCGCCTGCCAGACCACTCTCGCCATGGCCGCCGGGCGCGCCGTCACCACGGTCGAGGGGCTGGGAACGCCGCAATCCCCCCATCCGGTGCAGGCGGCCTTCATCGCCGAGCAGGCCGCCCAGTGCGGCTGGTGCACCGCCGGCATGGTGGTGGAAAGCGCCGCCCTGCTGGCCCGCGACGCCCAGCCCGAGCCCGAGCGGATCAAGGCCGCCCTGGACGGCCATCTGTGCCGCTGCGGCAGCCACCACCGGGTGCTGCGCGCCGTGCTGCGCGCCGGCGGGAGGGAGCCGTCATGAGCCCCGATCTTTCGCGCCGCGCCTTCCTGGGCGGTACCGCCGCCCTGACGGTGGCGTTCTGTCTGCCCCGCCCCACCCTGGCGGAGGGCAAGAGCGTGGACCCGGCCGAGGTGGACGGTTTCCTCGCCATCGGCGCCGACGGCCGGGTCACCGTCTTTTGCGGCAAGGTCGATCTCGGCCAGGGCCTGCGCATCGCCATCCGCCAGATGGCGGCCGAGGAACTGGGACTCGACACCGGCGCCATCACCCTGGTGGAGGGCGACACGATGCTCACCCCCGACCAGGGGCCGACCGCCGGCTCCACCGGCGTGGCCAAGGGCGGCGTGCAGATCCGTCAGGCCGCCGCCACGGCGCGCCAGGCGCTGATCCGCCTCGCCGCCGCCCGCCTGGAGCTTCCGCCCGAGGATCTGGACCTCAAGGACGGCATGGTGGCGCCCAGGGATGGCGGCCGCTCCATCGGCATGGGCGATCTGGTGGGGGAACGGGGCTTCGAGATGGCGCTGGCCCCCAAGGCGCCGCTGCGCCCGCCCGCCGAGTACCGGGTGGTGGGCAAGCCCCTGCCCCGTCCCGATGTGCCGGCCAAGGTCTGCGGCACCCATGTTTATATCCATGATTTCAAGCTGCCCGGCATGCTGCACGGCCGGGTGATCCGCCCGCCGGGTGTCGGCGCCCGCCTGCTGAAGGTGGATGAAGCCTCGATCAAGGCCGTCAAGGGCGCCCGGGTGGTGCGGATCAGGGACTTCCTGGCGGTGGTGGCCGAGCGGGAATGGGATGCCGTGCGCGCCGCCCGGATGCTGAAGGCCCAATGGTCGGACTCCGCCCCGCTGATGGGACACGGGGCGGTGCGCGGCTGGCTGAAATCCGGTCCCTTCGCCGCCGAGGAGGTGCTGAAGGCCAAGGGCGACGCCCCCGCCCGCCTGACCGACGCGCCCACGGCGGTGGAGTATTACTGGCCGGTGCAGTCCCACGCTTCGCTGGGGCCAAGCTGCGCCGTCGCCCAGGTCAGGGACGGCAAGGCCACCATCTGGACCGCCTCCCAGGCCACCCACCGCTTCCGTCCCGCCTTCGCCGCCATCCTCGGCCTGCCGGCGGACAAGGTGCGGCTGATCTACATGGACGGGTCCGGCTGCTACGGCATGAACGGCCACGACGATGCCGCCGCCGACGCCGCTTTGCTGGCCAAGGCTTTGGGCAGGCCGGTGCGCGTCGCCTGGAGCCGCGACGACGAGCTGGCCTGGGACCCCAAGGGGCCGCCGCAGCTTCTCGCCCTCAGGGGAACCATGTCGGACGCCGGGCTGCTCACCGCCTGGAGCACCGAGATGTGGCTGCCCAAGGCCACCGCGAACCTGCCCAACGTGCCGCTGCTCGGCGCCGAAGCGGCGGGCATCGACCAGCCCGGGGGCCTGATCACCGGCCTGATCAGTCAGAACGGCGATCCGCCCTACGCGGTGGCCGACCTGGAGGTCAAGGTCCACTGGCTGGCCGACGCGCCGCTTCGACCCAGCAACATCCGGGCGCCCGGCAAGATCGCCAACACCTTCGCGGTGGAAGGCTTCTTCGACGAGCTGTGCGCCGGCGTCGGCATGGACCCGCTGGTGGCCCGCCTGATCGGACTGAGGGACCTGAGGGGCGTCACCGTGCTGTCCAAGGCGGCTTCCATGCTGGCCTGGGCGCCTCGGCCCATGCCCAACCCCAAGGCCGACGGCAGCGGGCGCGGCATCGCCTATGTCCATTACAAGCATTCGGAAACCTATGTGGCCATCGCCATGGAGGTCCTGGTGGACCGCGACACCGGCCGCATCGCGGTGAAAAGGGTGGCCTGCGCCCACGATTGCGGGCTGGTGATCAATCCCGACGCCCTGAAGATGCAGATCGAGGGCTGCATCCTGCAGACCCTGTCCCGCACCCTGCTGGAGGAGGTGACCTTCGACGCGTCGCGCGTCACCTCGACCGACCAGTCGACCTACCCCATCCTGACCTTCGGCGGCGTGCCCGACATCGCCATCGAGCTGATCGAGCGGCCCGGCCTGCCGCCCATGGGCGGCGGCGAGGCGGCCGCCACCCCGGTGCCCGCCGCCCTGGCCAACGCGGTGTTCGACGCGGCGGGCGTGCGCCTGAGAACCGTGCCGTTCACGCCCGAGCGGGTACGGAATGCTTTGGCGCGGCCAGCCTAGAATTGTCATGCTGAACGACGTGAAGCATCTTTCAACCACGGGCGGCTGCCGCTCCTGCCTGAAAGATCCTTCGGCTTCGCCTCAGGATGACAGGACGGGCCTTGTAGTCCGCCACCCGACTAGCTACATTATTCGCATGGTAATTAGACGGAAACTACACAAACCATGACGGACATTCGCGACGGATTCCTGGATTCCATCGGCAACACCCCCCTGATCCGCCTGAAGCGCGCCTCGGAGGAGACCGGGTGCGAAATCCTGGGCAAGGCCGAGTTCCTCAATCCCGGCGGCTCGGTCAAGGACCGCGCCGCGCTGGCCATCATCCAGGACGCCGAGCGGAAGGGACTGCTGAAGCCCGGCGGGGTGATCGTCGAGGGCACGGCGGGCAACACCGGCATCGGCCTCGCTTTGGTGGCCAACGCGCTGGGCTACAGGACGGTCATCGTCATGCCCGAGACCCAGAGCCAGGAAAAGAAGGACATGCTGCGGCTGGTGGGCGCCGATCTGCGCCTGGTCCCGGCGGTGCCCTACGCCGATCCCGGCAATTACGTGCGCTATTCCGAGACCCTGGCCAATGAACTGGCCAGGACCGAACCCAACGGCGTGCTGTGGGCCAACCAGTTCGACAACCTCGCCAACCGCATGGGCCACTTCCACACCACCGGCCAGGAGATCTGGCGCCAGACCGACGGCAAGGTGGACGCCTTCACCTGCGCGGTGGGCACCGGCGGCACCCTGGCCGGCACCGGCATGGCGCTGAAGGAGCACAACAGGAACATCAAGGTGGTCCTGGCCGACCCCATGGGCTCGGCGCTCTACAACCACTATGCCCATGGCGAGCTGAAGGCCGAGGGCACCTCCATCACCGAAGGCATCGGCCAGGGCCGCATCACCAGGAATCTCGAGGGCGCGCCCATCGACGACCAGGTGCGGGTCACCGACCACGAGGCGCTGCCGCTGATCTTCGATCTGGTCAAGCGCGAAGGTCTCGTTCTGGGAGGATCGAGCGGAATCAACGTGATGGCCGCCATCAAGGTGGCGCGCATATTAGGACCCGGACACACAGTGGTGACAGTGCTCTGCGATTATGGTACCCGCTATCAAAGCAAGCTGTTCAATCCGGCCTTCCTGAGGGAGCGCGATCTGCCGGTGCCCGACTGGCTGGACTGAACGGCGACCAAACAAGAGCAAACCCGCAAGGGGGGACATAAGAGCATGAGCTATCCCAATCCGGACGCCCTCGTCAGCACCGAGTGGCTGGCCTCGCACCTCTCCGCGCCCGACGTCCGCGTCGTGGACGCCAGCTGGTACACGCCGGCCCAGAACCGCAACGCGCGCGAGGAATACGATTCCGAGCACATCCCCGGCGCCGTGTTCTTCGACATCGACGAGATCGCCGACACGGAGTCCACCCTGCCGCACATGCTGCCCGCGCCGGAGAAGTTCTCCTCCAAGGTGCGCAAGCTGGGCCTGGGCAACGGCAACAAGATCGTGATCTACGACGGTTCGGGCTTCACCAGCGCCGCGGCGCGCGCCTGGTGGATGTTCCGCACCTTCGGCCACCGCGACGTCTCGGTGCTGGACGGCGGCTTCCCCAAGTGGCTGCGCGAGGGCCTGCCGGTGGAGGATCTGCCCCCCGTTCCCCGCACCCGCCACTTCATCAGCCACTACAACCACCTGCTGGTCCGCGACCTGGACCACATGAAGGCCAATCTGGAAAGCAAGCGCGAGCTGGTGCTCGACGCCCGTGCCCCCGCCCGCTTCAAGGGCGAGGCGGCCGAGCCGCGCCCCACCAAGCACCAGGGCCATATTCCCGGTTCGGTCAACGTGCCGTTCACCGACCTGATCGACGAGAAGACCCGCTGCATGCTGCCCGCCGACCAGTTGAAGGCCCGCTTCGACGCCGCCGGCATCGAGCCCAAGCAGCCGGTGGCCATCTCCTGCGGCTCGGGCGTCACCGCCTGTACCGTGGCGCTGGCGCTGAACCTGCTGGGTCACGAGAACGTGGCGGTCTATGACGGCTCGTGGGCCGAATGGGGCAACCGCGACGACACCCCCATCGAGAAGTGATCGTTCCGGCACCGCCGGTATCGGCAAACCCCCGCCATCGCCGGCGGGGGTTTTTGCTGCCTGGGTCACATGGATATCTTGCCCAGCGCCGCCTGGGTCGCGGCGGCCTTCTCGCGCGCCTTGGCCAGATCGGATTCGGCGGCGCCGTCCCGGGCCATCTTCAGCACCGCCTGCAGCGCCGGCATCTTGTCCATGGGCGCGTCGGGAATGGCCCCGAAGCCCTGGTCCTTGCAAGGATTGGCCTGGGTGGCGTCATAACCCTCGCCGGCCGGACCGACCAGGCAGTTGATCACATGCTGGAGATGGCCCTTGACCATCTTCAGCTCGCCGGAAGCGGCGGCCATGCCGGCATGGGCGGCGGCGGTGGCCACCTGCGCCTTGGAATCCCCGGCCAGAACCGGGAACACCGCCAAGACGGAAAGACCGGTCGCCACCACGGCGGCCGGCAGAATACGGATACGGAGCATGGTCACATCTCCCCTGGAATGACCCCAACCATTTTATGACTTATGGCGTGATTCCCCCTATTTCAACCAGCCTATACGCCGGTATGGGGAGCGGACACGGCGGCCGGTGAAAGAATGTTCATGACAACTTGATGCCCGGCCCATTCGCGTCCATATTTGAAAGGACGGAAGAAAAGGAGATGTCCCATGCGTAACCGTAAGGCTCGTGCCCGCGTTGCCGCGCAGGATAACTCCCATCTCGTGCTGGCCGCCTTCGCCGCCCTGGCGCTGCTGGCCGCCGCCGCCCTGTCCCTGGCAGGCTGATACGCGAAATTCCTTGGCTTGAGGGGCTCCGGCACGGCACCATGCCCGTCCCAGTTCGCTCGGCCGGAATGACATGAAGAAATCCACCCGCATCCTCCATGCCGGCCGCAAGCCGGAAGCCTTCCACGGCGCCGTCAATCCCCCCGTCTACCACGCCTCCACCATCCTCCACCCCTCGGTGGCGGCCATGGAGAAGAGCGGCAAGACGCCGTTCGAGGGCGTGCGCTACGGCCGCTTCGGCACGCCGACCACCTTCGCCCTGGAAGAGGCGGTGGCGGAACTGGAGGGCGGGCACCGCACCGTCGCCACCTCGTCGGGACTGGCGGCCATCACCGGCGCGCTGCTGGCCTTCCTCAAGGCCGGTGACCACCTGCTGATGGTCGATACCGCCTATTTCCCCACCCGCAAGTTCTGCGACGGCGTGCTGGCGGACCTCGGCATCGAGACCACCTATTACGACCCGCTGGTGGGTGCCGGCATCAAGGCGCTGATCCGTCCCAACACGAGGGTGGTGTTCACCGAAAGCCCCGGTTCGCTGACCTTCGAGGTGCAGGACATCCCGGCCATCGCCGAGGCGGCGCACGCCGCCGGCGCCATCGTCATGATCGACAACACCTGGGGGGTGCTGCACTTCCAGCCCTTCACCAAGGGCGTCGACATCTCCATCCAGGCGGCCACCAAGTACATCGTCGGCCATGCCGACGCCATGCTGGGCACCATCACCGCCGCCACGCCGGAATTGTGGCTGCGGGTCAAGACCTCCATCGCCGCCTTCGGCCATTCGCCGGGCACCGAGGAGATGTATCTGGGCCTGCGCGGCCTCAGAACCCTGCCCGTCCGCCTGCGCCAGCATTCGGAAACGGCGCTCCGCCTGACCCATTGGCTGGCGGCGCGGCCCGAGGTGGACAGGGTGCTCTATCCGCCGCTGCCCTCCGATCCCGGCCACGCCTTGTGGCGGCGGGACTTCACCGGCGGCTGCGGCCTGTTCGGGGTGATCCTGAAGCCGGCGGCCAAGGCGGCGGTGGACGCCATGCTGGACGGCTATTCCCACTTCAAGCTGGGCTATTCGTGGGGCGGGTTCGAAAGCCTGGTGATTCCCACCACCGGGCATTCCATCATCCGCACCGCCACCGACTGGTCCCCCGCCGGCCCCTCGCTCCGCTTCCATGCCGGGCTGGAGGATGCCGACGACCTGCTGGAGGACCTGGAGCGCGGCTTCGGGCGGCTGGCATGCGCCGCCTCCTGATCCAGACAATATGTCATCCCGAGCGCCAGCGAGGGATCTCCGCCTGGCATAAGGGTGCCAAGGCGGAAATGCCCGGGCAGGATGAGATCCCTCCGTCCTGCGGCCGTCGGGATGACAGTTGGCGTGGGCGGTGTGCCGCAGCGATCCTGACCGTCCTTCTCCTGGTTCTGCCCGGACCGGCGCTGGCCCATCCCCACGTGCTGGTGGACGTTCACGCCCTGGCCGAGTTCAAGGACGGCAAGATCGTCAGCCTGTTCATGGGCTGGAGGTTCGACGCGGTGTTCAGCGCCTCGCTGCTCAAGGATTTCGACAAGAACGGCAACAACCGCCTCGACGCCGACGAACTGAAGGACCTGGAGCGCGAGGCCTTCCGCGACACCAAGCCCCAGAGCCACTTCACCTATGCCCGCATAGGGACCGAGCCGGTCGTCTGGCTGGACGCCACCGACTTCAAGGTGATCGCCGTCAAGGACAGCCTGATGTACGCTTTCCGCCTGCCCCTGCCCCGGCCGGTGGACCCGCGCCGGGAATCCTTCAGCTTCACCACCTTCGAGGAAACCTTCTACATCGACATGGATTTTCCCACCGACAACGCGGTCACCCTGAACGGCGACGGCGCCGCCGGCTGCAAGGCGGTGATCGCGCCCGACCACGGCAACACCATCTTCGGCGGCGCTGTGACGCCCAAGCGGGCGACGGTGACATGCGGCTGACCGTCCTTGTCCTGTCGCTGCTGCCCGTCTCGGCCTGGGCCGCCCTGGTGCCGGGCGGAGGAGCGCCCTCCCCCGGCTCCGACCTGCCCGAGCCGCTGCGCTCCATCGCCGCCTGGGGCTTCGCCCTGCAACGGCAGCTGACCGGACAGTTGCGCGAGCAGCTGGCGGTGATGAAGGAGACCGGATCGTGGGAGCCGGCCGCCGCCATCATCCTGGCCGCCTTCCTCTACGGCGTGTTCCACGCGGTGGGTCCCGGCCACGGCAAGGTGGTGATCGGCGGCTGGTTCGCGACAAGACGCGCCCGCATCGTCCACGGCCTGGCCGCCAGCCTGATCGCCGCCATGGTCCAGGCCGGCTCGGCCATCCTCGCCGTGGGCGTGCTGGCCGGCATCCTCAGCCTCGCCCCCCGCGACGTCACCGCCGGAGCGGCGTGGCTGGAAGTGGGCTCCTTCGCCATGATCGCCGCCATCGGCGCCCTGATGACCTGGCGGACGCTCACCGGCAAGGGCTGCGGCCACGACCACGGCCACCATGACCATGGCCACCACCATCATCATGACGGCGCCTGCTGCGGCCATCATCACCACGACGACCATCACCACGCTCCGGCGACCGAGCGCAACGCCCTGTTCGCCATGGCGGCGGCGGTGGGCTTCCGCCCCTGTTCCGGCGCCATCCTGGTCCTGCTGTTCTGCTTCGCCAACGGCATGGTCCTGATCGGCGTGCTGGCGACGCTCGCCATGGGAATCGGCGTGGCCGTCACCGTGGCGGCCATCGGACTGGGCGCCCTGGGCCTCAACCGGCTGGTGGAGCGGGGCTTCGGCGCCTCCAGCCTGGGCGGACGCATCCGCTTCGTCCTGGCCCTGGCCGGGGCCTTGTCCATCACCGCGCTGGGCGTGGCGCTGCTGCTCGGCAGCTTGATCAATGGACCGTCGGTCACCGGATAAATTTTCTAGAATTCGTCAATCGTGTCACAACCTGTTTACATCATCCGATTACAGGTTAGCGCACCGTCATATGACAATTATTTCAAGCCATTAAAGACTCCCCATACCTGCTCCACCCTGGACGGAAGGCCAGGATTGAATACCTTCGCATAGGCCATAGCCCGAACGAATTAAGGGAGCGGCCTGATTGTTGAGCAGGCGGTAACAAGCCTAGACTCCAATCATCGCATTTGGGATTCACCGGCGATTGGAGACGGCCATGGCCCCCCTGGACTGCACCATGGATCAGACCTCGAAGATCGGCTGCAAGCAGATCAGCTATCGTTTCTTCACCGGGGCGCAGGCGCCGCTGAAGGCGGATCTGTTCTTCGACCGCAGAACCTTCCGCCTGGACATTCCGCCGACGGCTCCCAAGCCGGACTGGGCCAGGCTGGAGCATCACCGCTGCCCCAACTGCACCCTGTCCGACGACTGCGCCTATTGCCCGGCGGCGCTCGGCATCGCCATGTTCCTGCCCACCTTCAAGGATTCCGTTTCGCACGACAAGGCGGTGGTCGAGGTGGATACCGACAACCGCACCATCGTCGCCAAGACCACCCTGCAATCGGGGCTGGGCTCGCTGATCGGTCTGGTCTGCGCCACATCGGGCTGCCCCCTGACCCGCTTCCTGCGTCCCATGGCCCGTTTCCACCTGCCCTTCGCCGACGAGCAGGAGACGCTGTTCCGCTCGTTCTCGTCCTGGCTGCTGTCGGCCATCGTGCAGCAGCGCATGACCGGCACAGACGGACCGGTGACCCTGGACGGGCTGAAGCAGCACTACCACGACCTGTCGGTGATGAACTCGCACCTGGCCGAGCGCATGCGCAACTCGGTCAGCCGCGACGCCCTGTTGAACGCGGTGATCATCCTCGACCTGTTCGCCCAGATCGCGCCGGACAACATCGACGGCGGCTTCGAGGACATCCTGGACGCCTTCACGGTCGAGGACGATTGATTCGGTTCGCCGATGGAACCGACTCTTCATGTCATCCTGAGGCAAAGCCGAAGGATCTTTCACGCGATGGCGGCAGCCGCTTGTCGCTGAAAGACCCTTCCTCCCTGCGGTCGTCAGGATGACAGGTCAATTCAAAGGCCGGCGGTATGATCACGTCGCCATTTTGAGGCCCATGATCCCCGCCACGATCATGGCGATGCAGGCCAGGCGCAGGGCGTCGGCGGGCTCGGCGAACAGGATGATGCCGGCGACCACCGTTCCCACGCTGCCGATGCCGGTCCACACCGCGTAGGCGGTGCCGAGAGGCAGCGAACGCATGGCCATGCCCAGCAGCACCACGCTGCCCACCATGGCCGCCCCGGTCAGCACCAGGGGCACCGGCCTGGACAGGCCGTCCACGTATTTCAGCCCCACCGCCCAGCCGATCTCCAGCAATCCGGCCAGCAAAAGAAGAATCCACGGCATTCCGCAATGCTCCGCATGACCCGGGCCGTCCCGGATGTGAAGGGGAAAGGGGGCGGGTCGTCCCGGCCCCGACGGCTGTCAGACTTAGAGAGTACAGCCTTAAATGTGAGACACGCTGTCATCCTGAGCACAAGCGAAGGATCTTTCATCCGTGGACGGCAGGGGCTATCGCCTGAAAGACCCTTCGGCTTCGCCTCAGGGTGACAACCTGTTTCCGATTTATCGCTCGCCGTTTTAGGTGAAGGCGCCTTCATTTATCGTCATGGCCGGGCTTGACCCGGCCATCCATGGTCGGCGTATACGCCGACGGGTCAAGCCCGAGGGTGACGAAAAGAACAATCGATTCGACCATACTCAGGCACACTACCTCTGATCGAACCTGATCTCGATCCGGCGGTTCTTGGCATAGGCGGCCTCGGTGCTGCCGCCATCCACCGGCTGGAACTCGCCGAAGCCCGCCGCCGCCAGCCGGTCACGGGGCACGCCGTCGGCGGCCAGGGCGCGCAGCACGGTGATGGCGCGGGCCGTGGACAGCTCCCAGTTGGAGGGGAACCGACCCGAGGTGATGGGCCGCTTGTCCGTATGGCCGTCCACCCGCAGCACCCAGTTGAGGCCCTTGGGCATGCCGGCATTGATCTCGCGCACGGTGGCGGCCAGCTTGCGCACCTGCTCGCGCCCCTCGGGGCCGAGATCGGCCGAGCCGGTCTCGAACAGCAGTTCCGACTGGAAGACGAAGCGGTCGCCCTCGATGCGGATGCCGGGATGGTCGCCCAGCACCTTCCTGAGGCGGCCGAAGAATTCCGAGCGGTACTTCTGCAGTTCCTCCACCTTGCCGGCCAGGGCGACGTTGAGCCGCTTGCCCAGATCCGAGATCTGGGCCTTCTGCTCACGATCGCGGGCCTCCGAGGCCTCCAGCGCGGCGGTGACGCGGGCCAGCTCATCCCTGAGGGCGGCCATCTGCTGGTTGAGCAGGGCCAGCTGGGCACGGCCCTCGTCCGAGATCTTCTTCTCGGCGGCCAGCTCGGCCTCCTTCTCGTCCTTCAGCGCCAGCAGGTTGCCCATGTCCTGCTGCACGCCCGATGCCCAGGCCTCCAGCTTGGCCTTATCCGCCCGGCTGCTCTCCAGTTCCAGCTGCAGCGCGGCGTTGGCCTTGGTCTGCAGGTTGAGCTTTTCCGCAAGGGCCGCCATCTCGCGGCCCAGATCGTCCAGCGCCTTCTGGCGGCCCGACAGCGCCTGACCCAGGAAGAACTGGGCCAGCACGAAGATCATCAGCAGGAAGACGATGACCATGATCAGCGTCGCCAGGGCATCGACGAAGCCGGGCCAGATGTCGACCGAACGGCGGGCGCGGCGGGCCAGCGGCATGGCTCAGCGCTCCAGCGGTTCCTCGGCGATGGCGGCGATGGTGCGCGCCAGCAGCCGGATTTCCGAGCGCAGTTCGGCGGTCAGCTGCTCGCGGCTGGCCACCGTCTCGTCCACCAGCCGCTTCAGGGAACCGTCCAGGCTGCGCAGATGGTTGCGGCTGGCGTCGTCCATGCCGCCGCCGGTGCCGCCCTCGACCATGCGGGCCATCAGGGCGCGGGTCTCCAGCTGCCCCTCGCCCAGCTTCAAGAGCAGCGACTGCTCCACCTTCATGTGGTCGGTCAGCGCCGACAGCTTTTCGGTCAGCAGGGTCAGCGAGGCGTTGACACTACCGCGATTGTCCTCGCCCCTGGCGATCACCCGCTGGAGGTTGTCCAGGCTGTCGGCGGTCTGTTCCAGCAGGGCCTGGATATAGGCGGGCACCGACTGGCCGGAGCCCCCTTCCTCCACCGAGGTCAGCGGGCCGCCCGACCCCAATCGGGTCTGCCCGGCCAGCCACTCCTCCAGCTCGTTGTAGAAGGCGTTCTGCGCCTGACCGGCGTTGAGGTCGAGGAAGCCCAGCGCCAGCGACCCGGCCAGGCCGAACAGCGAGGTGGAAAAGGCGGTGCCCATGCCGGCCAGCGGCTTGGCCATGCCGGCCTTCAGGCCCTCGAAGGCCGCCGCCGGGTCCGCCCCGCCGATGGCCAGCGAGGCGATCACCTCGCCCACCGAGCCCACGGTCTGCGACAGGCCCCAGAAGGTGCCGAGCAGCCCCAGGAAGATCATCAGGCCGACCACGTAGCGCGACAGGTCGCGCTGTTCCTCCAGGCGGGCGGCGATGGAATCCAGCACCGAGCGCAGCGCCATGGCCGACAGGCTGACGCGGCCCTGCCGCTCGCCCATCATGCCGGCCATGGGAGCCAGCAGGCGCAGCCGCCCGGACAGGGCCGGCTGGCCCTTGCGCCAGGTGTCCAGCCACTCCACCTCGGGGGTGAGCAGCATCACCTGGCGGAAATTCAGCACGATTCCCACCAGGAACACCCCGAACAACAGGGCGTTCAGCGCCGGATTGTGGGCGAAGGCCGCCATCAGCCCCTCGTGCAGCAGCGCCGCGAGGGCGGCGACCAGCACCAGGAAGGCGGCCATGCGCAACAGGTAGCGGGTGGGACGGATCATGGGCGGCTCTCGGGGTGGGGCGAAGCTTTTCTGCGCCCCGATTGTGGCCATTCCGGGGCGATGGCGACAGCCCTAAATGAGCCTCCCTCGCCGAAAGCCATGGCGACAGCCTTTCATGTGTCGTTACAAATAGTCTTTCGCCTTTTCGGATGCTCGATGATTAGAATGATTCCGATAGGTTGCCAAGTTATCGGTTCATCATCCAACGGGGGACGAAATGCGATCATTCATGTTCAAAGGTGCCCTGGCCTGCCTGATTCTGGCCGGCTGCGCACCCTCGCTGCCGGTCGACGACCCGCCGGTCACCTCGGCGCGCTGGCTCGACCAGAACTGGAGCGCCGCCGAGCGCCACTGGTACCACCACGCCAGCCAGGGAACCTCCACCTTCCCGGTGCCCTACGCCTGGTTCGTCTCGCTGGAGCAGCCCACCCTGTCGCTGTTCGGCGAGCCCAGGTTACTGGTCGATCCCGCCTACATGGCGCGCTTCGGCTTCATCACCAGCCCGCGCTCGGTGGGTGACGAGGGACAGGCCAGGGCCTACGGCTACGCCGGCGCCGCCAGGCCGGGGGCCATGAAGGCCGCCTATGGCCAGACCGAGGCCGAGATCAACCCAGACGGGCTGCCGGTGGGCTTCGCCCGCACCAGGGGCTATGCCGACCCGAACACCGGCAAGCCGCTGCCCGACCAGATCGGCCTGACCTGCGCCGCCTGCCATACCGGCCATCTGGAATACAAGGGGGTGTCGCTGCGCATCGACGGTGGCCCGGCGGTCACCGACCTGGGCAAGCTGACCCAGGCCCTGGGCGTTTCCCTGCTTTACACCAAGGTGGTTCCCGGCCGCCTGGCCCGATTCGGCGAGCGGGTCCGGGCCAACGGCCTGCCCCAGAGCGACGAGCAGATCCGCGCCGCCCTGGATCAGTTGCTGGCGGGGCTCGAGGCCATGAACAAGGCCACCGCCTCGGTGCCCGGCAAGGACGTCGAGGAAGGCTTCTCGCGCCTGGACGCCCTGACCCGCATCGGCAACACCGTGTTCTACGAGAACATGGTCGCCGCCCCGGCCGGGTTCGATGCCCTGGCCAATTACCAGCACATCAACGCGCCGGTGAAGTATCCCCATATCTGGAACACCTCGTGGTTCGACTGGGTGCAGTATGACGGCTCCATCATGCAGCCCATGGTACGCAATGCCGGGGAATCGCTGGGTGTGGCCGCCAAGGTCAACCTGACCAATCCCAGCCTGCCGCTCTACAAGTCCTCGGTCCAGGTCAAGACCGTGTTCGAGATGGAATCCCTGCTGGCCGGGCCAAACCCCTTCGGACCCGACGGCAAGCCCAAGGGCTTCAACGGCCTGCTGTCGCCCAAATGGCCGGCCGACGTGCTGGGGGCGGTGGATGCCGCCAAGGCGGCCAGGGGTGGGGCGCTCTATGCCGAGCTGTGCCAGGGCTGCCACATGGCCCCGGTGGGAACCGCCGCCTTCTGGAACAAGAAGAACTGGACGGCGCCCAACGCCGCCGGGGAAAGCTATCTCAAGGTCAACCTGATCCCCATCGCCGAGGTGGGCACCGATCCCGGCCAGGCCAACATCCTGCAGACCCGGGTGGTCAACGTGCCGCCCTATCTGGCGGTGGCGCCCGGCATGCTGTGCGACGGCAAGGATTCCACGCCGGTGCTGCAGACCTCGTTCGCCGCCGCGCTCGGCTACGTGGTGCAGGAGACCATCAAGACCTGGTACGACGAGAACAAGGTTCCGGCCAAGGAACAGGACCGCATGAACGGCTATCGCCCCAATTGCCTGCAGGCCAAGCCGGTCTACAAGGCCCGCCCGCTGGACGGCATCTGGGCGGCGGCGCCGTTCCTGCACAACGGCTCGGTGCCGACCATCGACGATCTGCTGCGGCCCGTGGCCGAGCGGCCCAAGAGCTTCTGCCTGGGGGCGCGCCAGTATGATCCGGCCAAGCTGGGCTTCGTCGCCAACTGCGCCGAGGGCACCTTCACGCTCGACACCTCGGTCCCCGGCAGTTCCAATGCGGGCCACGAATTCCGCGGCAAGGGCAAGGGCGAGGGCTTCGGCGTCATCGGCCGCGGCCTCTCGGCGGCCGAGCGCCAGGAATTGCTGGAATACCTGAAGACATTGTAGGGACGAAAAAGGCCCCGTCCGCAAGGACGGGGCCCAATCCATTCAGCGGGACCGCCAGGGTTCAGCGCGCCACCAGCATGGCGTCCACCCGGTCGGGAGCGCCGCCGTCGACCTTGTTGCCCAGGGCCCGGACCTCGATGCGGGTGGAGCGCACCCCCATCTCCATCAGGTACTTGCGCACTTCCAGGGCACGGGACAGCGACAGGCGCCGCGCCTTGCTGGCGTTGGCCTCGTCACCGGCGGCATAGGCCATCAGCTGCAGATTCAGGGTCTCGTCCCGGTCCATGCGCTGGGCAAAGCGGTCCAGCTCGGCGCGGGCCGCTTCCGGCAGGTGCGAGCTGTCGGTGGCGAACGGCACGGTCAGGCTGTCGCCCTTGCGGCTGGGCGCGGCGGGCGGCAGGGCCGCCACCTGGGGCGCCGGAGCCGGAGGAGCGACCACGGGAGCGGGAGCAGGTGCGGGAGCGGCCACCGGGGGCGCGACCACCGGCGGCGGGGCCACCGGCAGCGGCGGCGCCACGGGCGGAGCCTGCACCACGGGGGCGGGAACCACCGGCATGGGCGCGGGCGCGGCGGGAACCGGAGCAGCGGCGGGCGGCGGGGTCTTGACGAACTGCACCGCCGAGGGAGGCTCCGGCGCCTTGACCGGCTCGGGAGCCTTGGGAGCCTCGACCACCTTGGGCGGTTCCACCTTCACCGGCTCGGGGGCCTTGGGCGTCTCGGGCTTGGGGGCCTCGACCTTGGCGGGGGACTTGGCGGGCGGCGGCGGAACCTCGGCCGCGATATCGGGCCTGGCCGGCTTGGGGGCAGGACCCGAGGCCTTGGGAGCCTCGACCACCTTGGGCGGTTCCACCTTCACCGGCTCGGGGGCCTTGGGCGGTTCGGCCGCCGGAATCGCGGCCCTGGGAGCAGGCGCGGTCGCCGCGACCTCGGCCTTGGGCTCCG
This sequence comes from Paramagnetospirillum sp., assembly GCF_058402745.1. Lineage (NCBI taxonomy): Bacteria > Pseudomonadati > Pseudomonadota > Alphaproteobacteria > Rhodospirillales > Magnetospirillaceae > Paramagnetospirillum > Paramagnetospirillum sp. The sequence goes on along the minus strand of NZ_JBZVFI010000007.1, from coordinate 136,962 downwards.
GCTTCGGCTTGGCGGCGGCGGCCGTGGGAGCGGCGGCCTTGGGCGCCGCCTCGACATAGGGCTTGAAACCGGTCGCCTTGGCGGGAGCGGTCGGGCGGGCGACGGGGCGCGGCGCGGTACCGGGAACGGCGGCGGACGGCGGACGGGTCACCAGACCCGGCAGGGTGGGCTCAGGCCCCAGCTTGTCCAGCACGTCCCAGTTGACGTCGACGCTGGGACGGTACTCTCCCACCACCACCTGGGCGGATGCGGGCAGGGCCGCGACGGAAACAAGCGCTCCCAGCGCCAGCAACGCGACCTTTCTCCCCCTGCTCATCACGCCACTCTCCCGGCTTGAATCCCTCGATATTCTTATGGTCGGGACTCTAGCCGAAGGCGAGTCCGGCCACAACCCTAACCCCGCGCCGCCTTCAGCAGTTTCAGCAGCGGCTGGTGCAGATGGTCGTTGGCGGCCAGGACCTGCCCGTTGTCGAGCATCCTCGAGCCACCCTGGAAGTCGGTGACGTAGCCCCCGGCTTCCTTGACCAGCACGATGCCGGCCGCGATGTCCCACGGCTGGATGCCGGTTTCCCAATAGCCGTCGCAGCGCCCCGCCGCCACGTAGGCGAGGTCCAGGGCCGCCGAGCCGAAGCGGCGGATGCCCGCCACCTGGCCCATCACCGCGCCCAGCTCCTTGAGGAAGGTCTCGTGGCCCGGGCGGCCGTGAAAGGGAATGCCGGTGGCGATCAGGGTGTCTTCCAGCTTGCGCCGGGCGGAAACGCGCAGGCGGTGCTCGTTCAGGAAGGCGCCGGCGCCCTTCTCCGCATGGAACATCTCGTCGCCCAGCGGCTGGTAGACCACGCCGGCGAACAGCTCGCCGTCACGCTCCAGCGCGATGGAGATGCAGAAATTGGGAATGCCGTGCAGGAAGTTGGTGGTGCCGTCGATGGGATCGATGATCCAGCGGTGGCTCTTGTCGTCGCCGGCGATCTCGCCGCCTTCCTCGAGCAGGAAGCCGAAGCCGGGACGGGCCTTCTTCAGCTCGGCGCGCAGGGTCTTCTCGGCCTTGAGGTCGGCCGAGGACACGAAATCGGCGGGGCCCTTCTTGGACACCTGCAGCTGGGCGACCTCGCCGTAATCGCGCACCAGATTGCGGGCGGCCTTGCGGGCCGCCCCCATCATGACGTTGAGCAGTGCCGAACGGACGATCACCGCTTAGCCCTTGAACCGCTCGACATAGGTGCAGTCGGTGGTGGACACCCAGATCACCTCGCCTTCCTCCAGGAAGGGGGGGACCAGGATCTTCAGGCCGTTCTCCAGCTTGGCGGGCTTGTAGGAAGACGACGCGGTCTGGCCCTTCACCACCGGATCGGCCTCGACCACCTTCATCACCACCTTTTCCGGGAGCGTGATGGAGACGGGCGAACCCTCGACGAAATCCACCTCGACCACCATGCCGTCCTGCAGGAAGGCGATGGTGTCGCCCAGGGTGTCGTTGGGCATGGTGAACTGTTCGAAGCTCTCGGAATCCATGAAGGTCATGATGGAGTCGTCCTTGAACAGGAACGTGCACTCCTTGGCCTCGACATTGCACTTCTCGACGGTGTCGGCGGTGCGCCAGCGCTCGTTGGTCTTGTTGCCGGTGCGGATGTCGCGCATCTCGACGGTGATGAAGGCGCCGCCCTTGCCGGGCTGGACGATCTGGATCTTCAGCACGGCGTACTGGCGGCCGTTGTGCTCGAGAATGTTGCCGGGGCGAATCAGGTTGGCGTTGATCTTCATGGGAGTTCCAACAGGGCTTAAGGAAATTGGCGCGGACCCTATCAGGTCGCCTTGGGGAAGGCAACATTTGCGGTCGTGTCCTGCCGTAAGGGATTGACCGCCAGAACCAAGAGTCCACTTTAATGGGATGCCTCCCCGGACTCCCTCCATCCCCGATCCCAGCCAACCGACCCTGGACTATTACAACAGCCGGGCCGAGCAATTCTGGGCCGGCACCCGCGATCATGACGTCAGCCAGAACCTGGAGGCCCTGCTCTCCCGGTTGGAGGGAACGCCTCCCTTCACCGTCCTGGATTTCGGCTGCGGGCCGGGCCGCGACCTCAAGGCCCTTCGCGAACGCGGCCACCGGGCCATCGGCCTGGATGGCGCCGCCAATTTCGTCGAGATGGCCGCCGCCCATAGCGGCTGCCCCGTCTGGCACCAGAATTTCCTGGCCCTCAACCTGCCCGACGGCCATTTCGACGGCATTTTCGCCAATGCCTCCCTGTTCCATGTGCCGTTGGAGGCCTTGCCCAGGGTGTTGGCTCAGTTGCGCGCCGCCCTGAAGCCCGGCGGCGTGCTGTTCAGCTCCAATCCTCACGGCGAGGGCCAGGAGGGATTCAGCGGCGGTCGCTTCGGGGTCTATCACACGCCGGAGCGATGGGCGGAACTGGTCACCCAGGCGGGCTTCAGCGAAATCCTTCGCTATTTCCGCCCCACCGGCCTGCCCCGCGCCCAGCAGCCCTGGCTGGCCACCTTGTGGCGGCGGAGTCAAGGATAGGCGTGCCCACCGCCAGCCGGATCGGTGACGACTTCCCCGTCCCAATATTCCGGCCCCACCGGCACCTTGCCGGCGCCGCCGGGGATGTCGAGCACATAGGTCGGCTGGGCGATGCCCGACAGGCGGCCGCGCAGGGCTCGCATCAGCGCCCGGCCGTCCTCGATGCTCGGGCGGAAATGGCTGGTGCCCGGCGCCAGATCGGGGTGATGCAGGTAATAGGGCCGCACCCGGTTGCGCACCAGGGCGCGGAACAGCGCGTCCAGCGCCTCGACCGTGTCGTTGACCCCCTTCAGCAAGACGGTCTGGGACAGCAGCGGCACCCCGGCGCGGGCCAGACGCGCCAGCCCGGCGGCGGCGGCGGGCGACAATTCGCGCGCGTGGTTGACGTGGACGGCCAGCCAGACCGGCTTTTCACCGTCCCCCAGCAGGCGGGCCAGGGCGGCGGTGACCCGTGCCGGGTCGCTGACCGGCACGCGGGAATGGATGCGGATCAGCTCCACGTGGGGAATGGCCCGGATGCGCGCCAGCAGCGCCGCCAGCCGCGTCTCGCCCAGCATCAGCGGATCGCCGCCGGTCAGGATCACCTCGCGGATTTCCGGCCGCGCCGCCACATAAGCCAGGGCGGTCCCGGTCTCGGCCTCGGTCATGGTGGACTCGGCGTCGCCCACCCGGGCGCGGCGGAAGCAGAAGCGGCAATAGACCGGACAGACCAGCAAGGGCGTCAGCAGCACCCGGTCGGGGTAGCGGTGGACGAGGCCCTTCACCGGGCTGTAGGCTGCGTCGCCGATGGGGTCGGCCCGCTCGTCCGGCGCGGTGAGCAGCTCCTCGGCCGAGGGCACGTATTGCCGGGCGATGGGATCAAGCGGGTCGGCCGGGTCGATCAGGTCCACCACCGCCGGGGTCAGCGCCACGGCATAGGCGCGGGCGACCTCCTCCACCGCCCCGGCGGAGGCGATCAGCCCCGCGTCGAGCAGGTCCTGGGGCGTGCGAAGGGTACGACGGTGGACGGAGGTCATGACGAAATTTCACCACGAAGGCGCGAAGGCACGAAGGACGGCGAAGATTCGGAATATCCTTCTTTTCTCTTCGTGTCTTCGTGCCTTCGTGGTTAAGCAAAGGCCGACGCACACGGCGAGATGCCGGTTCTAAAGGAAAAGGCCATGGCAGGTAAAGAATGGTGGCGGCCCGAAATGTTCGCCATGCGCCGCGCCAACCTGGAGCTGCGCTCCCGCGTGGTCAACGCCACCCGCGCCTTCTTCGCCGCGCGGGACTTCGCCGAGGTGGAAACGCCCTGCCTGCAGATCTCGCCGGGACTGGAGCCCCACCTCAAGGCCTTCGCCACCGCGCTTTCCGATCCCTATGGCGGCCCCGACCGACCGCTTTACCTGCACACCAGCCCGGAATTCGCCATGAAGAAGCTGCTGGTGGCGGGCGTGCCGCGCCTCTACCAGCTGGCCCGGGTGTTCCGCAACGGCGAGCGTTCGCCCACCCACCATCCCGAATTCACCATGCTGGAATGGTACCGGGCGGGGGCGAGCGTCGACGATCTGATGACCGACACGGAATCCCTGGTCCAAGACTGCGCCCGGGCCGCCGGGGTGGAGCGGTTGCGGCGGGACGGGCGGGAATGCGATGCCTTCGCCCCCTGGCGGCGGCTGTCGGTGGCCGAAGCCTTCGACCAGTACGCGGACATCGACGTGCTGGCCACCGCCCCCGATCCTTGGTCGCCCGACCGGTCGGTCATGGCGGCCGAGGCCATGCGCATCGGCATCTCGGTCAGCCCGTCCGACAGTTGGGAGGACATCTTCTTCAAGGTGATGCTGGATCGCATCGAACCCCATCTCGGCTTCGACCGACCGGTCATCCTGCATTCCTATCCGGTGTCCATGGCTGCGCTGTCGCGCCCGTCGCCCGCCGATTCAAGGGTGGCCGAGCGCTTCGAGGCCTATGCCCTGGGGGTGGAGCTGTGCAACGCCTTCGGCGAGCTGACCGATGCGTGCGAGCAGCGCCGCCGCTTCACCGCCGACATGGATCTGAAGGAGCGGCTCTACGGCGAGCGCTACCCCCTGGACGAGGATTTCCTCGCCGCCCTGGAATGCGGCATGCCGGATTCGGCGGGCATCGCTCTCGGCTTCGACCGACTGGTGATGCTGCTGGCCGGAGCCGAGAGCATCGAGCAGACCCTCTGGGCACCGGTGACCGGCTGACACCCCCTTTTCCATCACACCTACTTCGGCCATACTGTGACGCGGCGTGACGCTCCGCGCCCAAATGTCACGGAGAGGGGATTTTTCCGATGCTGAGGATTTGTCTCGTCGTCCTGGGCCTGCTGGCGGCTCTGCCCGTCTCGGCCCGGACCGTGGTCAAGGTGGGCGGCTACGAATTCGCACCTTTCGTCGAAACCAACGCTCAAGGCCAGCCGGACGGACTGGCATTGCGCCTGATCGAGGCCCTGAACGCCCATCAGGACCGCTTCACCTTCCAGTTCGTCCCCACCTCGCCCAACCGGCGCTACAAGGATTTCGAGGCGGGAAAGTTCGACGTCGTCCTGTTCGAGAGCCCCGACTGGGGCTGGACCGAGCGCAAGCTGCCGGTCGAGACCTCGCGCGTGTTCCTCGACGGCGGCGAGCTGTACGTGGCGCTGGCCCAGCCCGGGCGGGGACAGGAGTACTTCGCCGACCTGGCGGCCAAGCGCATGGTGGGCCTGCTGGGCTATCATTACGGCTTCGCCAGTTTCGAGGCCGACCCCGCCATCCTGACCTCGCGCTTCCGCATGACCCTGGTGCGCGACAATTCCGCCAGCATCGAGGCCATCCTCAAGGATCGCGGCGACGTGGCGGTGGTCACCGACGCCTATCTCAAGCGCTGGCTGCGCGCCCGGCCCGAGGCCAAGGAGAAGCTGCTGGTCTCCGAGCGCTTCGACCAGCGCTACGCCCACCGCGCCCTGATCCGCAAGGGCATCGCCCTGACCCCCGCCGAGATGGACCGGATCCTGTCGGCCATGGACCTGGACGGCACCCTGACCCGGCTGTGGCGGGAATTCGGCATCAGGGACTGATGCCGGTCAGCGCGTGTATTCGCGCCTTGTGTCTTCGCTCCGCATCACCTCGTACAGCCGCTCCAGCCGCGCCATCACCTCCGGCGCGTCGGGGTACGACCGTGACAGGTAGAAGTGCATGTAGCTGCGGTCGATCACGCCGTGTCCCAGTCCGGGAATGTGCTCCTTGGACAGGATGTCCGCCTCGGACGGCTCGGCGTAATCGAGCAGATAGTCCGCCCGCCCGGCCCGCAGCATCTCGAATCCCGCCTTGCGCGATGGCGCTGCCTCCAGCTCGATTCCGCTTTCCGGCTTGCGGATCGTATCGATCAGTCCGCCATAGGAGAAGCCGGCAATGACGATCAAGGTCTTGCCCCGCAGATCGCCCAACGAAGCCGGCCTGGGCTTGCCGCCCAGGAAATAGGCGCGCAAATCGTCATTCCATACCGGAGCACTGCTGCGCAGGCAGCACTGGTCCAGCGAGGGGTTGCGCACCAGGATGGAAAAATTGCTCTCGCCGTTTTCCAGATTCTTCATCAACCGGGGCGCCGGAAAGCTGGAGGCCCTCCATTCCAGCCCGGCACGCGCCAACAGCACGCGCAGCAGCTTGATGTATGAGCCGTCAGCTTCTCCTTTGGCGTTGGTGAAGGCCCGCGGCGGCGTCTCGGGATAGGCGTATTCCAACACCGCCGAAGCCTTGGGCGACTGTCCCCAGGCCACGCCGCCCCACAGCAGGGCCAGCACCGCAGCAACCCGAACTCCGAATAGCAGCATGCGCATCCCCCCTCGCCCGCCATTCCACCGGAATGGTGAAAGCATACATCGTATCCGTGAGATGGGAAGACGCCCCGAGACGGGAGTTCATCCGGCCTTGCCCGGCGCCTCATATCCAGCATAATGGTACCTTAATGCCATTATGAGGGCCGCCATGCGCCATCGCCATCTGCTGTCGCCGATCACCCTACGCGGCATCACGCTCCCCAACCGCATGATCATGGGGTCCATGCATCTGGGCTTCGAGGGCCTGCCCGATTCCTGGCCGCGTCTGGCCGAGTTCTACGCCGAGCGCGCCCGGGGCGGCATCGGCCTGATCGTCACCGGCGGCGTGGCGCCCAACCCGGAGGGCAGCTTCGGCCCCGACGGCACCGTGCTGACCTCGGAAGCCGATCTGGGCGGCCACCGGCTGGTAACAGGGGCCGTGCATGCCCAGGGCGGCCGCGTGATCATGCAGATCCTGCATTGCGGCCGCTATTCCCGGGCCAGGGACATCGTGGCGCCGTCGGCCATCCGCGCCCCCATCAACAGCCAGACCCCCCGCGAGCTCACCGATGCCGAGATCGAGCGGACCGTCGCCGATTACGCCAATTGCGCCCGGCTGGCCGTCCAGGCCGGCTATGACGGCGTCGAGGTGATGGCGTCCGAGGGCTACCTGATCAACGAGTTCCTGGCGCTCAGGACCAACAAGCGCACCGACCGCTGGGGCGGCGATCTGCATGGCCGCATGCGCTTCCTGGTGGAGATCGTCCGGGCGGTGCGCGCCGCCCTGGGCGAGGCCAGGATGATGAGCGTGCGCCTGTCCATGGTCGATCTGGTGGAAGACGGCCTGTCCGCCGACGAGGTGGTCGCCGTCGCCCAAGCCATCGAGGCCGAGGGCTGCGACCTGATCAACAGCGGCATCGGCTGGCACGAGGCCCGCGTGCCGACCATCGCCCACACCGTCCCCCAAGGCGCCTGGAGCTGGGCCACCGCCCGGGTCAAGGCGGCGGTGAGGATTCCCGTGGCGGCCAGCAACCGCATCAAGACGCCCGATCTGGCCGAATCCCTGATCGCCGAGGGTCAGTGCGATCTGGTCAGCATGGCGCGCCCCCTGCTGGCCGATCCCGCCTTCGCCGCCAAGGTCAAGGCGGGCGAGGCGGAGGGCATCAACGCCTGCATCGGCTGCAACCAGGGCTGCCTCGACCCCATCTTCACCGGCGGCGCCGCCACCTGTCTGGTCAATCCCCGCGCCGGGCGCGAGGGCGAGTTCATGTCGCGCCGCCCCTGCGAGACCCAGCGCATCGCCGTGGTGGGCGGCGGACCGGCCGGCATGGCCTGCGCGCTGGAGGCGGCAAAGCGCGGCCATCAGGTCGCCCTGTTCGACGCCGCCCCCGAACTGGGCGGCCAGTTCATCCTGGCCCGCGCCGTGCCGGGCAAGGAGGAATACCTCGCCACCCCCAGCTATTACACCCGGGCACTGCAGCAGGCCGGTGTCGAACTGCATCTGGGCCGCCCCGCCACCGCCCGCGACCTGATGGCCTATTCCCGCATCGTGCTGGCCACCGGCATCCGCCCGCGTGCGCTGGACCTGCCCGGCGCCGACCACGCAAAAGTGGTGGGCTACGAGGACATCCTGTCGGGACGCAAACGGGCCGGCGGCCGCGTCGCCATCCTGGGCTCGGGCGGCATCGGCTTCGACACCGCGCTGTATCTGGTGGGCGAGGACCATGAAACCGACTTCAACGCCGAATGGGGCATCGACCGCGCCTTTTCGGGCCGCGGCGGCCTGACCGAGCCGGTGGCTCCGCCACCGCCGCGGCGCACTATCACCATGCTGCAGAGGAAGGCCGACCGTCCCGGCGCCGGCCTGGGCAAGACCACCGGCTGGATTCACAAGGCCCACCTGCAGCGCCATCACGTGGACATGCTGGCCGGCGTCACCTACCGCTTCATCGACGACCGGGGCCTGCACATCACCTTGGGCGGGGAAGACCGGCTGATCGAGGCCGACACCATCATCGTCTGCATCGGCCAGGAGCCCCGGCGCGATCTGGCCGACGAGCTGAAGGCCCTGGGCCGCGACGTCCAGCTGATCGGCGGGGCACGGGACGCCTCCAGGCTGGATGCCCTGGCGGCGTTCGAGGAGGGAACGCGGCTGGGGCTGGCGCTGTGATGATTGGGCTATCGCCCAAGCCCATTTGGGGCGATGCCCCAAACCCTCTTTGATTTTATCGATGAAAATAAAGGGGGTTCGGGGTTCACCCCGATCGGGTATGGGCGAAAGCCCATTTGACCCTCAGACGCTCATGCCCGCCACCCAGCCCGACGACCACGCCCACTGGAAATTGTAGCCGCCCAGCCAGCCGGCCACGTCCACCGCCTCGCCGACGAAGTACAGGCCGGAATGGGATTTGGCCGCCATGGTCTTGGACGACAGGCCGGCGGTATCGACGCCGCCCAGGGTGACCTCGGCGGTGCGGTAGCCCTCGCTGCCCGCCGGAACCAGGGCCCATTGGGACAGCAGGCGGGCCAGCCCGGCCAGGGCGGCGTTGGTGGACTGACCGATCGGTCGCCCCAGCAGCCCGGCCCGCTCCACCAGGGCGCGGGCAAGGCGGGCGGGCAGCATCTCGCCCACCACCGTCTCCACCTGGGCATTGGGGCGCGCCGCCTTGCGCTCCAGCAGCCGGGCGTTGGCGTCCACGTCCGGCAGCAGGTTGATGCTGATGGACTGACCGGTCAGCCAATAGGAGCTGATCTGCAGGATGGCCGGTCCCGACAGACCGCGATGGGTGAACAGCACCGCCTCGCGGAACCGGGTCTTGCCGAAGCTCACCTCGGCCTGCACCGCGATGCCGGCGAGTTCCCGCATCAGGTCCATGTCGGCGCCGGTGAAGGTCAGCGGCACCAGGCCGGGCCGGGGCGGCACCACCGCCAGCCCGTAGCGCCCGGCCAGGGCATGGGCGAAGCCGGTGGCGCCGATCTTGGGCACCGACAAGCCGCCGGTGGCCACCACCAGGGCGGCGGCCTCATAGGTTCCCCGGCTGGTGGCCACGCGGTATGGGCCGTCGCCGGTGACGGCGCCGATCCTGGCCTCCAGCACCATCTCGACGCCGCCCGCCCCGCATTCGCTCATCAGCATGGCGACGATGTCGGCGGCGGAATTGTCGCAGAACAACTGGCCGTGATCGCGCTCGTGGAAGGCGATGCGGTAGCGCTTCATCAATTCCAGGAAATCGGCGGGGCCGTAGCGCTTCAGGGCCGAGGTGGCGTAATGGGGATTGGCCGACAGGTACTGGGCGGGGGTGACGGCGCGGTTGGTGAAGTTGCACTTGCCGCCGCCCGAGATCAGGATCTTGCGCCCCGGCTGGTCGTTGTGGTCGAGAACCACCACCCGCCGTCCCCGTGCCGAGGCCATTGCGGCGCACATCAGCCCGGCGGCACCGGCGCCGATCACGATCACGTCGAAGGGGGAGGACAGGCTCATGGCCGGACTTCTACCCCATCCGGTCGCGCCACTCCAGCAGTCGGTACACCGCCCGGCCGAGGGTCAGACCATCACCGAGCCCCGAGACGGTGAGATCGGCGTGGGCAAGGTTGCCCAGGCGGTAGAGACGGCCATGGGGCAGGGCCGCCGCCAGGGACTCCCCCTCGCCCACCGGCACGATGCGGTCGTCGCCGCCGTGAATGACCAGCACTTCCGGCGCGAAGGCGGAAAGGTCGCGGGCGGCGAGGTCCAGGCGGCCGATCTCGTCGCGGATGCCGGGCGGCAGGGCGTCGATCAGATCGTCCACCCGCGCCGGATCGGCATTGTCCAGCAGCGCCATCACCGCCCTGCCCTGGGGTCCCAGCCGTCGGGTCAGGTCATCGATGGCGGCGTTCAGATCGCCCATGCGCCGCCGGGCGATGGCTTCCAGCAGGGTGCGGTCGCCGGAATCGGTGAGACGGCCAGCGTTGCTCAGGACGAACACCCATTTGCCGTAGGAATTGGGCTCCAGCCTTTGGCCCTGCCACGTTCCGGTGGTGAAGAAGCCGATCACCCGGCGGGCGTCATAGGGCGGGCCAACCGCCACCATCACCGCCACCCTGGCCGCCACCTCGGGCTGGAGAGCGGCCAGCACCGCCGGCACGGCGGCATAGGAGATGGCGGCCAGCGCCACCTTCTCCCCCGGGGCATGGCGCACCGCCTGGGCCACCTCGTCGGCATCGGCGGCCGAGAGCGTCAGGGCCCTGGCCCCCACCAGATCGGGCACCATCACCCGCCAGCCCGCCCCCACCAGGGCGCCGGCGAAGCGGACCAGCCGGGGATCGTCCTTGCCGGCGGCGGCGGCGCCGGGCAGCAGCACCAGCACCGGTCCGGCCACGCCGTAGAGGTCGGCGCGGCCGCCGGGATGGTCCAGGGCTCCGGCGGCGATGGGAGCGGACGCCCCGCCCAGGGCGGCCATCAGGCGGATGGTATCGAGGAGACGGCGGCCGGGCGGCGAGACGAGGCCGAGGATGACGGCGAAGACAAGGATCAGAAGGCCGAGGCGCCTCACACCTCGATCTCCCCCAGCTTGGCCTGGGTTTCCTTCAGGCGGTCGGCCTTCTTCTTCATGTCGTGTTCCATGCGCTTGATGCGCTTGTCCAGTTCCTCGATATGGGCGAGGCGCTCGGCCCGCTTTTCCTTGTTGTAGCCGGCGACGAAGCGCTTGATGCCCCAATCGGCGGTGACGAAGAACAGAGCGGCGCCTGCCACCAGGACGATGATGGCCGCCACCCCGCCATAGGCGCTGTTGACCGCCACCATGGCGCCCCAGAAGCCGATGGTCACCAGGGACGAGGCGGTGGCCAGAACCAGCCGGTTGATGGTCTGGTCATAGCGCATCTGGCGCTTTTCATGCTCGCGCATGGCGTTGACGATCTCTTCCTTGGCGATGGCCTGCCAGGTGCGGAACGACATGCCCTTGACCGTCCGGTTGTCGCGGATGGTCTGTTCCAGCTTGCGCACCAGATAATCGGCTTTCTGTTCCGGCGTCGGGCCTTCGGCGGCCAAGTCTCGTCTCCCTGCATTGGACGCCGCAATCTAACCAACACTCACCCCTTGCGGAAAGGCCCTTCCTCGGCCTGTTCGGCGATGTCCTCGGCCACCAGGGCGCGCTCGTGGGCGAGATAGCGGGCCACCGGCTCGGCCAGGCCGGGATCGGCGATCCAGTGGGCGGAATAGGTGGCGGTGGGCAGATAGCCCCGGCTGACCTTGTGCTCGCCCTGGGCGCCGGCCTCGACGCGGGCGAGGTTGTGGGCGATGGCGAAGTCGATGGCGCGGTAGTAACAGGCCTCGAAATGCAGGAAATCCACGTGCCGCCCTCCCCCCCAGGTGCGGCCATAGAGGGTGTCGTCGCCCCGCATGTTGAAGGCGGCGCCCAGGGGCTCGCCATCGTCCTCGGCCCAGACCAGCACCACGGACTCCGCCAGGGTGGAGGCCGACAATTCCTCGAAGAAGGCGCGGCTGACATAGGCGCGCCCCCATTTGCGGTCCACCACCGCCTGGTAGAAGGCGTGGAAGACGTCCCAGTGCCGCGCCTTGACCTCGCCGCCCACCAGGGTTTCGATCCGCGCGCCCGAGCGCGCCACAGCAATGCGCTCCTTCCTGATCTGCTTGCGCTTCCTCGACGACAGGCGGCCGAGGAAGTCGTCGAAGTCCTTGTAGCCGTCGTTGCGCCAGTGGTACTGGCTGCCCAGGCGCTGGAGGTAGCCCGCCTGCCCCAGCCCGTCATACTCGTCCCGGGTGGGAAAGGTGACATGCACCGAACTGGCCCCAGAGCGGCGCGCCACATCCACCATGGCCGACGCCAGAACGCGGCGCAGCAGAACCGCGTCCTCGCCCGCGCGGACCAGCAGGCGCGGCCCGGTGACGGGGGTGAAGGGCACGGCGCATTGCAGCTTGGGGTAATAGGAGCCGCCGGCCCGCTCGTAGGCCTGGGCCCACGACCAGTCGAAGACGTATTCGCCGAAGGAATGGCTTTTGAGATAAAGCGGGGCCGCCGCCAGCAGCCGCCCCTCGCCGTCCCGGACCAGGATATGGCGGGGCAGCCAGCCGGTGACGGAAGAGGCCGAGCCGGAACGCTCCATGGCGTCGAGAAAGGCGTGGCGGATGAAGGGATTGCCGGTGCCGGCGCAGGCATCCCACTCGGCGGCGCCAACCTCCGAGACGGCGGACAGGATCGTGACGGTCAGGGCGCGGTTTCCATCGGGCATGGCTCGAAGATGAGTACTTTCCGGAAGAATTCCAAGATACGCATGCCCGTCATGACGCATCCCGCCCCTTCGGGGAGTATCAATTCCCGTGCCGGAAATGCTATGGGAGGGCCCGCATCACCCGAACCTCGCGGATCATGAGCGCTTCCATCGACTTCTCATCGCTGCCCTTGGCCGAGTTGACCGACGACGGCGGCAAGCCTCTGCGGGCCCGGCTGCTCGCCACCCATGACGTGGCGCAAGCCGTTTCCCAGGCGGTGGCCGCCAATTGGGCGGTGATGCCGGCCGGCGGCCTGACCAGCGCCATCGGCTCCTACGACTATGCCGACGAGGGCATCGCCGGCTTCGCCGGCATCGTCGCCATCCGCCCCAAGGGCGCGCTGGCCGCCGAGATGGTCGCCGCCGACACCGATCCGGCGGCGATCAAGACCCATCAGGTGGCCATCGACGCGGCCAAGGGAACGGTATCGGCGGGAGCGGGGCTCACCTTCACCCAGGTCAACGCCGCCCTGGCCGAGGCGATCGGCCCCAACGCCCGCGTCCTGGTGGACCTCACCAGCATCGGCTCGGCCTTCGTCGGCGGCGTGGTGGCCACCGGCGGCATGGGGCCGCTGCGCCTGTCGCCGCTCGGCACCCTGGACGCAATCTGCCTGGCCGATGGCGGTGACGCGCCGCGTCTGGTGGAGGGCGCCGCCCTGGCCGATGTCCAGGGCATGCAGGGCTGGACCGGCATGGTCGCCGCCGCCCGCTTCCGCTACGTGGAGGTTCCCGCCGGCGAATTCGGGCTGGTCCTGCCGGTCCAGGGCTCGGACGTGGACACCATCGCCGGCCTGCTGGCCTGGCTGCGCCCCTGGACCCGCGTCACCCTGCCCGACGAGGCCGGCGGCCGCATCACCGGCGAGGGCGGCGAGACGGTGCTGAACGGCATCGAGCTGGTCAGCCGCGACTCGCTGGAGGCCTTCATCGAGCACGCCGAGGAACCCGCCCGCTCCAAGGCGCAAGGCCTGCTGCAATCTTGCGAATACGCCGGCGCCGACATGCTGGCCTGCCTGACCGGCTGGTCGGAACTGTCCATCGACGACGTGCTGATGAGCCTCTTGGATCCCGAGACCGAGACCATCGGTGGCGTGATGATCGATTTCGGCGTCGGCTTCTCGTCGGGCGCCGAGATGGAGACCTTCCGCGCCATCCGCGAAGGCGCCCCCGACCTGGCCCGCACCAGGGCCCGCGTCGTCCAGCCCGGCATGATCAAGCCGTGGAGCACCTCCACCGACATCAACATCGTGCTGCCCGCCGATACCGGTGCCATCGTCTCGGTGCTGGAGGCCTATGCCGATTACCGCGCCGCCATCCGCACCCTGGCCCGCGAGCTGAAGGGCGCCGTCGAGGTGGAGCTGTCGGCCTACGGCCACCTGTCGCCCTCGGGCATCGACCCCCACCACCGCGTCACCCTGTTCGCCGCCCTTGGCGCCGAAGCCGCCCTGGCCGGGGCGCGTCAGGCGGTGGCGGCCAACAAGCGCACCCTGATCCACGATCTGCTGTTCGCCGCCAGGAGCCATGGAATGGAGGTGACCGGCGGCGAGAAGGGGGCGCCCTCCCTGGTGGAGATCGCGCGGGCCGCCGGCGGCGAGAACCGCCTGCCCGAGGGACTGAAGGCCGCCTTCGCCCGGGCGCGGGCCGCCGTGCTGGCCGCCCCCCCTCAGTTCAGCTTCCGCGCTCCCGTCGAACTGCGGACGGCGGAGTAATACCGTCCGCCCATAGTGTTCATGTCATCCTGAGCCGTGGCGAAGGATCTTTCACGCGCAAACGGCAGCCGCTTGAAGATGAAAGATCCTTCCTCCCGTTGGTCGTCAGGATGACAGGTCAGTTCAAGTGACGACCGGTACAAGCGATTGCGGGCAAGGCGCCCGCACCTTGACTACACCGCTTCCGGCTGGGCCATGGTGGGCAGCCAGACATGCACGATGGTTCCCTGGCCGGGTTCGGATTCCAGCCACAACCGGCCGCCATGCATCTTGGCCACCTTGAGCGCCGAGGCCAGCCCCAGCCCGGCGCCGGGGAAGGTGGAGCGCGAATGCAGGCGCGAGAACGGCCGGATGATGGTCTGCAGATATTGGGCGTCGATGCCGATGCCGTTGTCGGCGATGTCGATGCGCCAGCCGTCGCGTTCCGCCATGGCGCTGATCCGGATGTGCGGCACGACGTCGGGACGCACGAACTTCATGGCGTTGCTGATCAGGTTCTCGAACAGGGTGAACAGCAGGACGGGATCGGCGTGCACGGTGGGAAGCTCGCCCACCTGGAACTGGGCGTTACTGCCCGCCGCCATGGCGCGGCAATCGACGATGGCCTGTTCCACCACCCGGCGGCAATCCACCGGCGCGAAAGCCGCCATGGGGCGGTTGGAGCGGGTGTAGTCCACCAGGCCCTTGACCAGCAGGCTGAGCTGGTTGGCGCCCTCGCGGATGAAGTTCATGCTGCTCTGGGCCCGCTCGGGCAGGTCCTCGCCGAACTCGCGGTCCAGGCGCTGGGTATAGGCCAGGATGTAGCGGATGGGCTCCTGCAGGTCGTGGGAGGCGGCGAACAGCATGCGCTCCAGCTCGGACTTGGCCTCCACCAGCATGTCGGCGCTGTGCTTTTGCACCGTCACGTCGCGGATGGACGAGCGCGAGCCGAGCGGAACGCCCGCCTCGTCGAAGATGGGTTGCCACGACATGGCCACCCACTGCACCTCGCCCGCCTTGGTCAGCACCCGGAACTCCATGTCCTTGCCGGACTGTCCGTCCCTGGCCGCCGCCAGGAAGTCGCGCACCTGGGCCCGATCCTCCTCGACCACCATGGGCAGGGGGAAGTCCTCCATGGCGTGGCACTCGGCGACGGAATGGCCGGTGACGCGTTCCACCGCCGGATTGACCCAGCGCAGGCGGCCGTCGGCGTCGAACCAGTTCTCCCAGGCGTAGGTGTAATCGGCGATGGCGCGAAAGCGCTTCTGGCTTTCGTCCAGGTCCTGGATGCGCGATTCCACCGCGCTGGACATGGAGTTGAAGGCCTGGGTCAGGACGGCCACCTCGTCCTTGCCTTCCAGCTTGAGGCGGATGGAGAAATCGCCGCCCGCCACCTTGAGCGACGCCCGGGTCAGCAGGTCGAGATGCCGCGTCAGCCAATAGCCGATGGCGGCCAGCAGGGTGATGGTCAGCACCACCTCGGCGACGGCGATGCCCACGCTCTGGTGCAGCAGCTCCCGCCGGGCATTGGCCAGGAAGGTGGTGTCGACCCCGTAGCGGGCCTCGCCGTAGCGCTGTCCCAGGAAGACGATGTCGAAGGCGCCCCGGTATTCGGGCAGATCGGGCGACAGCACCTTGTCGGCGGACGGCAGCGGTCCGTCGGCGTCGCGCCCCCAGGCCGCGACAACCTTGCCCACGCTGTTGGTCACCACCATGTAGGTGATGCTCCTGGACGCCCCCCAGCCCTCGACGATGCTCTGCAGGGCGGCGTAGTCGCGCTCGGCCAGCTGTCCCGCCAGGGTGATGTTGAAGGACGCCTCCTGGGCCTGCAGCCGGGATTCGGTGCTGGCCGCCAGATGGGTCTGGATCAGGCGCACGCCGTTGGCCACCAGCAGGGTCAGCATGACCACCTCGACCACCACGCTGAACGCCAGCAGGCGCAGCCGCAGGGAGTTGACCGGCTTGACCGAGGGCGGCCGCGGATAGCCGAAGCTCAATGACCCCTCCTGCTCTTGATGCTGTCCACCATCTCGGCATAGGGCCGGGCCTGGCGGATGTCGGCCTCTTCCAGGGGAACCAACCCCTTGAATCCGCCGGATTTGAAGAACGCCTGGCCCTCGTCGGTATCGCCGAAAGTCCCCAGCGCCTGGCGAATCGCCTCGACGGCGTCCGTCCCCAGCCGGATATGGGCCAGGAACATCTGGTGCGGCATGCGCAGGCGGCAGGGAATGGACACCACCTGGTTGCGCACGTCCTCGGGAAGCTGCTGCATCACCGACGGGCTGCTGATGGCGGCGTCGGCGTCACCGATGGCCACCGCCCGGATGGCGGTGGCGTGGTTGGCCACCTCCTCCAGGGCGTAATCCTCGCCGGCCCGCATGCCGTAATCCACCGACAGCCAGGTCTCCGCCACCACCGACAGGGCGGCCAGCCGATCGGCGGTCAGCACGCGGCGCCCCCGCAGCTGCTGCGCCTCGCGCAAGGTGCTCTGCCGGGGAACGACGATCAGCGGCGACAGTTCCTGATTGTAGCGAAACAGCGGCGCGTAGCCGACATCGAAGGCGATCACCCCGAAATGGGGGGCGGCCACCAGGATCTCGAACTCCTCGGCCCGGATGTCGTCCAGATAGGCCTGGAACGACCCGGCGGTATAGAGCTCCACCGGCCGCCCCAGGGCCTGCTGCAGGCGGTGGCGCACGGGATCGTAGAGCTTCAGCAGACTGAGCGTCGCGATGGTGGGAAGCAGCCCGATTCGGACGGGGCGGGTGTCCTTGACCTCGGCGCCCGCTCGCGCCGGCGGCGCCATGACCAGCGACAACGACAGAATCGTGATGATGAATCGACCCAAACCCGGGATCATTGTTTCCCCCAGCCCGCAGCGACAACCATAGCATGCCCGCAAGACCCGGCAAACGAATTGAGCGCCCCGGCGGCCAGGGATACCACCCGCCATCCCACGGGGAATCGATATAGACTCATGGAATAGGCTGGAATATTTGCACCCGTGACATAAACTATTAAAATCTCTGTTGTAGCGTGTAGAGACGGAAATTCCCTCTTCGGCGGATTCTCGCCCGGGGGAATCGACAGGTGGGGTTCGAATAACCTCCAGTCGGATATATGTTGTATGAAGGTTAAGGGCGGACGGAAGGGTAAGTTTTCCAGCAAGCGCATGGCTTCGTTGCCGCGCTGGAGGAAAGCTCGTCCTGAATTCCGGCCTCCGCACCGTCTGACCCCCTTCGAACGGCTGGCCCTCCTCGCCACGCGACACCGGCGCGGACCGGCCGCAACGGTGGCCGCCACCGCCCCGGCGCCCGTTCCCTCGGTCCTTCCCGCTCCCGATCTGCCCCCCTCGCTGCTGGCCGAACGCGTGATCCGCTGGTGCCGCGACACCCTCGGGCGGTCGCTGTCGGGCCTGGCCCGACTGCCCCGCTGTTTGGCCGGTCTGGTGGGGGTATCCTACCTAGTCAACGAGGTCCGCTCGACCTTCGCCCCGGTGAAGGCCGAAGGCGACCGCCAGCGGGGCGCCATGGCCTTCCATGCCCCGCCGCGGGAGCCCGCCGCCGCCGCGACGGGCGCCTCGGCCATGTCGGAGGACGCGGCGCGCGCCATCATCGCCGCCGCCCTGGACGGCCTTCCCGCCAAGGGCGACCCGGAGCTGCCCCGGGATCTTTCCACCCTGGCGCTGCTGCTTTCCGATCCGCTGCCGGTCGATGATTTCAAGGCTTCGGATCTGGTGCGCGACTGCTTCGCCGCCCACGGCGTCGCGGGTGTGCAGAGCCGCGCCCTGCTGGGCGTGGCGCTGCGCCTGACGCGGGAATTCGGCCTGCCGACCCGGCGGCCGCTGGCGGCGGACCGGGCCTGGCGCATGCTCGACCCCGTCACCTTCGAAGACGAGATGGCCGGGCAGCTGGACGCCATCCGCACCTTCATCTCCGACTGGCAGAAGACCCAGCAGACCTTCCTGGTCCTGGAATTCAGCGAGATCGACCTGATCGAATGGCTGTTCGAATGCCTGCATCCCGGCCGGCATTCGGACGTCCTGTTCGAGGTGATGAACTTCAAGGTCCTCTCCAACCGCCGCCAGGGCATCCTGCGGCGTATTCCCCACCGCGTCCGCAAGTTCGTCAAGGATTCGGGCGGCGGGCACGAGGCGGTGCTCTATACCGCCGGAACCCGCGCCTATCTCAACCGTATCGTCACCACCCACGGCTTCACCCCCATCGTCGAGACCGCCACCGTCTGCCTGGAGGAGGTGGAGAAGGTCCTCGAGAAGCTGAAGCCGGCGGCTCTTCCCGGTCCCGCCGGCGAGGGCGAGGGCCAGGCCCTGGCCCGTATCACCCCGGTCAAGATGCCGGCCTCGGAACTGGCCGAGCAGGCCATCGCCGCCGCCCACGCCGCGCCGCCGCCGGTGGCGCCGGTGGCGCCGCAACCCCTGGCCGCCCAGCCACTGCCCCCCCGTCCCCAGGCGCCGATACCCCAGGCGCCGATACCCCAGGCGCCCCTGGCGCCCGCGGCTCAGGTTCCCGCCCTGGCGCCGGCGCCGGTTCAGCCGGCCGAAGGCGTGCGCCCCGCCACCATCCGGCTGCAGCCCAAGCACATCCGCGCCGGCGCGGTGCTGACCATCCCGTCGCGCCCGGCCGGCCGAATTCCCCTGGGCCGCACGTTCTCCATCGAAGGCGATACCGCCGCGCCGGTTCCCGCCATCTCGGTGAAGAGCGAGCAGACCCGTCCCGGCCTGCGCCCCAACCGGCTGCCCGGCCCGATCAACGCCGTCATCCCGCCCAGCCTGCCGCATCTGGCCCTGCCCGCTCCCGGCGCGGCCTCGGCCCCGACGCAGCCCGCCGCCGCCCCGCCGGCGCCGCGTCCGGTCACCGGCCGGGTCAATCTGGCCCTGCCCGGACGGCCGGCGGCCCCCGCGCCGGCGCCGGCGCAGGTCAAGCCGGCCGCTCCGGTGCCGGTGCCGGCGGCCAAGGTCCCGGCGGCGGCCTCCGCCCCCATTCCCGTCCCGCCGCGCGCGGTCACGCCGGTCCGCGCCCAGGCGCCGGCCCCGGCGGCCGATGGCGCTCCGCCGCCGGCCCTGGCCGAGAACGTCACCAAGCTGACCATGGTGCAGAAGCGGCGCCTGCCCATCACCCAGGCGCTCAAGCGCCAGTCGGTGATGCGGGTGCTGCGCGGCGAGGACCCCGAGGCCGTCGCCCAGGCCATCGGCATCAGCCGCCCCAAGCTGGACGAATGGGTGGACAAGTTCATCGCCGCCGGCGCCGGCGCGCTGACCACCAGCCGCAAGCGCAAGTCCGAGGAGCTGACCGTCGACACCCTGCGGACCAAGCTTGCCGAGGTCCTGGCCACCGCCCAGCTGATCGAGCAGGTGATGGAGGCCTCGCTGCCCCGCCGCCCCATGCTGCTGCCCCCGCCCCAGGACGGCGCGCCCCAGGGCGCGCCCGCCGTGGCGTCCAAGCCGCGTTCGCGCAAGAAGCGGGGCTGACCTTCCTTTTCAGGGCTTCGCCCATCCCCCGACCGGGCTTATCCTGGCGGCATGGCTCCATCCCAGGGGAGAGCCGCCATGATCAAAGCCCTTCTCTGCCTGCTGTTCCTGATGGTCGCGGCCCCGGCGGCGGCCGACGAGATGCCCGTCGCCACGGTGGTCCTGTTCGACGCCGTCTGCCTGACCTGCCACGAAGGCGAATGCAGCGGCCGCATGGCGCTGCGCACGGAACGAGGCGGCGAAGGGCTGGCCGGCCACGTGGCCAGTTATGCCGGCCGGCAGGATGACGGCATGGTCAGCCGGCTGAAGACCCTGATGAGCCGCCTCAAGACCGAATGCCGCCTGCCCGCCCCGCCGGTGGCCATCCCCGCCGGCGGATTCTGGGGGTCCGCCGCCCTGGACCGGGTCACCCTGCCCGACCGCCAGCGGCTGTTCGTGCCCCTGGGACGCTTGGAGCCCGGACGGCACTCGGCCTTGCTCAATCTCAGCACCGCCCAGCGGCTGCGCCTGCAGGTGGTGGCCGACAGCTTCGACATCGTGCTGGACGAGGAAAGCACCGTCGGACCGGCCGGCAACCGCATTCATTGGCGGGTGGACGAGGCGGGCGAATATTTTCTCCGCATCCAGGCCCGCGCTCCCATCGGCGCCTTGCGCATGGGGCCATGAGCCGCCCCACCCGCCCGGGCTGCCCAAGCGGGTGTGGACGGCGGCCCGCCGATGGACTAAGAATTAACTCTAGAATCAAGAAAAGGTGGGGGGAGAGAGGCGCGGCGGGTCGCTGCGGCTCTGTTCTGGTGCGAAGGCCAATTGGTGGAACGAATGCGTATGACGGCCCAAAAGAGTGACGAAAGCGCCCTGCCGCTGATCGGCATCTACGAGATCAGCAAGATTCTCGGCGCCACCCTCGATCTCGACAAGGCGCTCCACGACGTCCTCAATGTCCTGTCCTCCTATCTCAACATGCGCCACGGCGCCGTGGTGCTGAAGGACGAGGCCGGCAAGCCCCATCTGGCCGCCGTCACCGGCATGTCGCTGCGCCTGGCGCGGGAAGGGGTGCTGAAATATCCGTTCGCGGCGGTGGACAAGGTGATCTCCACCGGCATTCCCATGGTGGTGCCCGACGCCGCCGAGGAACCCTTGCTGGCCGAATACATCGCCGAGAACGACGACGCCCTGGAGGACGAGCGCGTCTCGTTCTTCTGCGTCCCTGTCAAGACCACCGACAAGCCCTTCGGCGCCCTGTCGGTGGAGCGGTCCTGGGACCAAAGCGCCCAGTACGTGTTCGAGCACGACCTGCGCTTCCTGACCATGGTCGCCACCCTGATCGGCCAGACCGCCAGCCTGCACCGCAAGCTGGCCAACGACCGCGAGACCCTGATGACCGACGCGGCCAGGCTGCAGAAGCGCATGGCCGAGGTCCGCCCCGTCCTGCCCATCCGCGGCCTGGAGGACGTGGTGGGCAATTCCGAGGCCATGGCCCGGGTCTTCGCCCAGGTGCAGCAGGCGGCGCCCACCAAGGCCACCATCCTTCTCAGGGGCGAAAGCGGCACCGGCAAGGAACTGGTGGCCCGCGCCGTCCACATCCTGTCGGCCCGCGCCCAGAAGCCCTTCATCAAGGTCAATTGCGCCGCGCTGTCGGAAAGCGTGCTGGAATCCGAGCTGTTCGGCCACGAGAAGGGCGCCTTCACCGGCGCGGTGGCCGAGCGCAAGGGACGCTTCGAGCTGTCCACCGGCGGCACCCTGTTCCTGGACGAGATCGGCGAGATTTCCGCCAACTTCCAGGCCAAGCTGCTGCGCGTGCTGCAGGAAGGCGAGTTCGAGCGGGTCGGCGGCAATAAGACCGTCAAGGTGGACGTCCGCCTGATCGCCGCCACCAACCGCGACCTGGAAGCCGGGGTGGCCGACGGCTCGTTCCGCGCCGACCTCTATTACCGCCTCAACGTGGTGCCCATCTTCCTGCCGCCGCTGCGCGAGCGCTCGGGCGACATTCCGCTGCTGGCCATGTACTTCCTCAAGCAGTTCAACGAGGAAAACGGCCGCGCCCTGAATTTCTCGCATAATGCCCTCGAGGCGCTGCAGCGATGTTACTTCCCCGGCAACGTGCGCGAGCTGGAGAACTGCGTCTACCGCACCGCCACCATGACCAAGGGCGAGGTCATCGACGAGATGGACCTGTCGTGCAAGCAGGACACCTGCCTGTCCTCGACCCTGTGGCACAAGCGCAATCCCACGGACAAGGCCGCGCCGACCTTGAGCGCCCCCATTCCGGTCCCCACCGGCCCCCTGGTCGTGCCGCCGCCCGCCGCCGCGCCGGCGCCGTCCCCGCCGCCGCCGGTGCCCGTCGCCGCCGAGCCCCCCCCCGACGATGACGACCTGTCCGAGCGCGACCGCCTGGTCCAGGCCATGGAACGCTGCGGCTGGGTCCAGGCCAAGGCCGCCCGCCTGCTGGGCCTCACTCCGCGCCAGATCGGCTATGCCTTGAAGAAGCACAACATCGAGATCCGGCAATTGTGATCCCCAAATCCCCGCTGCTGCCCTTTCCGCTGACCATCTGCGGCATCGATGAGCTGCCCCGGCATGCCGGGGCGGGTATCAGCCACGTGGTCACCATCCTCGATCCCGAATGGCCGGACCCCGAGCACTTCGCCCTCTATCCGCCCCATGCCCGCACCATCTGGCGCTTCCACGACATCGTCAATCCGCAGGAGGGGCAGACCCACGCCACCGGCCGCGACGTGGAAGCCATCCTGGAATACGGCGCCGGGCTGAAGGCCGACGTGGTCGAGCATCTGCTGATCCATTGCCACATGGGCATCTCGCGCTCGACCGCCACCGCCATCATCCTGATGGCCCAGGACAATCCCGGCCGCGAGGCCGAGGCCTTCGCCCATCTGGCGGCCATCCGGCCCTTCTCGTGGCCCAATTCGCGCATGGTGCGCATGGCCGACGACATGCTGGGGCGCCAGGGCGCCCTGGTGGAGGCCATGCGGCTGCACCATCACGGAATCGCCCGCCTGCATCCCGACAAGATGCCCTATCTGCGGGCCAGCGAACGCGCCGCCGAGGTCCCGCCGGAGGAGTGAGCGGGCGGACCTGACCTGTCACCCTGAACGCAGTGAAGGGGCTTTCACGCACCTGCGGCAACCGCCTCAAGCTGAAAGATGCTGCGCTCCGCTCAGCATGACATGAGGGATGGTGGCGGGTATCCCGCCCCCCTCACTCCTGGGTCCGGCCGTAGCGCCGGCTGCGATAGCCCTTGAGGCTCTTTTCCACCGCCTCGTCGTCGATTCCCGCCTGGCGCAGCACCGATCCCGCCATCTGCAGGCTGGCCTCCACCGTTTCCGGGATCACGGCGGTGGCGCCGATCTCACCCAGCACCTGCTCCTGGGCGCGGTCGCGGGCGCGAGCGACGATGGGCAGAGTTGGCGCCGTCTGGCGGATGCAGGAAATGGCGCGCTCGGCCTGACGGGCCTCGTTGACGGTGATCACCGCCGCCCGCGCCTGGCCGATCCCCACCGAGCGCAGGATGCCGGTTCGCCCGGCGTCGCCGAAATAGACCGGAATACCGGCGGCGCGCGCCTCCGCCACCCGGTCGGCATCCATGTCGAGCGCGATGAAGGGAATGTCGTGCTCGGCCAGCAGACGGGCGATGGCGCGCCCCACCCGGCCATAGCCGGCGATGATCACGTGGTCGGCGAGATGGCTCGCCGAATCGGGAATGGGGTCGCCGCCGCGCTCGGCCGGAGCCAGACGGAGGGCCAATCCCCGGCCCAGGGCGGCCAGGACCGGTGTCAGCACCATGGACAGCGCCACGCTGGCCACCAGGGCCTGGCCCAGCCCGCCGTCGAGAATCGTCAGTTCGATGGCCCGGCCGAACACCACGAAGGCGAATTCGCCGCCCTGGGCCAGCAGGAAGCCCACCCGCAGCCCGTCGGCCCAGCCGACCTTCATCACACGGCACAACAGCACCAGAACCGCGGCCTTGACGGCCATTGTCCCCACGGTCAGCCCCAGGACCAGCCCCAGCCGCTCGGCGACGAAAGGCAGGTTGATGGACATGCCCACCGTCATGAAGAACAGGCCCAGCAGCAGGCCGCGAAACGGCTCCATATCCGCCTCGACCTGATGGCGGTAGCGGGACTCGGCCAGCAGCAGACCGGCGAGGAAGGCGCCCAGCGCCATGGACATGCCCGCCTCGCCGGTGGCCCAGGCCACCGCCAGGACCAGCAGCAGGTTGGCGGCGGTGAACACCTCGGGATTGCGGGCGCTGGCGATGAAACTGTAGGCGGGGCGCAGCAGAAAGCGCCCGATCAGGAAGATGACCGCCATGACCAGGATCACCTTGCCCCCGGCCAGGAGCAGAGCCTCCCCCACATGGAGCTCGTCACCGACCAGCAGGGGCAGCAGCACCAGCACCGGGACCACCGCCAGATCCTGGAAGATCAGCACCGCCACGGCGATGCGCCCGTGATGGGCCACCGCCTCGCCCCGCTCCACCAGGATGGCCAGCACCGTTGCCGTCGACGAGAAGGCCAGGGTGACTCCGATCACCAGGGCGGCATCGCCGTCCAGATCGAAATGGAGGGCGATGGCCAGGATCAGGGCCGTACTGACCGCCACCTGGGCCAGTCCCAGCCCCAGGATGTAACGCCGCATGGTGCGAAGCCGCGACAGGGGCAATTCCATGCCGATGGCGAACAGCAGGAACACCACCCCGAACTCGGCCAGCTGCCGGGTGACCTCCAGGTCCACCACCGGACCGGGGGTATAGGGTCCCAGCACGATGCCCGCCGCCAGATAGGCCAGCACCGAGGGAATGCCGAAGCGCTGGAACAGCGGCACCAGCACCACCGCCGCCAGCAGCAGCGACAAGATATCGAACAACGCTTCCGAACCGTGCACGCGCTCCCCCTTCCGACCCGGGACCGGCCGAGTATAGGGGGCCTCCGCCGCTCCGCAAACGGCGATCGCGGGCCAATCTGCTTCGCTGCCGCCACAGGCGGTCATCGAGCCGCCGGTATCAGATGGCCTTGGCGTCGGCCAGGAAGCCGGTGATGGCGGTGCGCAGGGACTGGGCGCGATCGGACAGGGCATGGGCCATGCCGGCCAGGTCGCCGGCCAGGGCGCCGCTGGCCTCTACCTGCCGCGACACCGTGGAGATGCTGTCGGTGACCGCCTGTCCGCCCCTGGCGGCCTCCTGGGCGTTGAGCAGGATGGAATCGGTGACGCTTGCCTGCTCCACCGCCGCCGAGGCCACCGAGGCGGCCACCGCGTCCATGCGGGTGATGGAATCCGTCACCCGCCGATTGGCGGCGACCACCTGGCTCACCGTGTCCTGCATGGCCGCCACATGGCGGCCGATCTCGTCGGTGGCGCGCGCGGTCTGGTTGGCCAGGTTCTTCACTTCACCCGCCACCACGGCGAAGCCCTTGCCCGCCTCGCCCGCCCTGGCCGCCTCGATGGTGGCATTCAGGGCCAGCAGATTGGTCTGGGCGGCGATGTCGGTGATCAGGCTGACCACCTCGCCGATGCGCTTGGCGCCGTCGTCCAGGGTGGCCATGGTCGCCCCCGCGCATTCCATCACGTCCACCGTTTCGCGCACGATGGCCGTCGTCTCGCGGATGCGTTCGGTGATGCCGTGATTGGAGGACTGCAACTGGGCGGTGGCCGACGCCATCTCGTGCACGTTGGCGGCCGATTGGGCGGCAGCGGCGGCCACCGAGGCGCTTTCGTGGCCGGCGTCGTCGACGTTGTGATGCAGGTTGTCGGCGGTGGAGGAGACGGTGCGCACCACCTCGCCCACGTCGCCCAGCAGCGACTGGACGGTGCGGTCGAAAACGGCGGTGCGTTGCTCCAGCTGCTCGGCCCGCTCCGCGCGGCCCCGTTGCTCGGCCAGGGCGGCGGCTTCCAGGTCGCGGGCCCGGCGCATGTTGTCGCGGAACACCTGGAGGGCGCGAGCGATCTCCCCGGTCTCGTCGCCGCGATCGGCGCCGGCCACGGCATCGTCGAGATTGCCCTCGGCCATGCGCCTCGTGGCCTCCGCCACCCGGCCCAGCGGTCCGGTGACCGAGCGCCGCACCAGGATGGCGGTCACCAGCCCGCCGAGGACCAGGGTGGCGAGGGCGCCCAGCAGAAGGCCCGACTTCAGGCGTTCGGCGAAGACGTCCATGGCCAGATGGTGCTCTTCCACCTCGCGCCCGGCGGCGGCCGAATACTCGTCCACCAGCTTGCCCAGCTTTTGCCGGTTGGTCCGGTTGGCGTCGTTGTCCCCGAAAACCCGGGCGGATGGCGCTCCTTCCTCCAGGCCGAGGCGGATCAGTTCACGCCGGAAACGGATGAAGCTGGTCAGCTCCTGCTCCAGCTTGGCGAACTCGGCCGACTGGGATGCGGGCACCGCCGCCCGCCAGTCCTTCGCCAGCTTTTCGAAAGCATCCAGGCTCTTGATCATGGGGGTGGCGAATTTCTTCACCTCGTCGGCGCTGCGCGACATGTAGATGCCGCGAGAATCCATCACCACGGCGTAGATGGCGGAACCGGCCCTCTGTCCAAAATCGGCGCGGCGCGAGGCGTCGAGAATGGCGTCGGTGCGCGCGTCGTACGTGGCGATGGCCCACTGGCCCAGCGCGGCGATGCCCAGGGCGACGGCGGCCATCACGCCCATGAGGAGCTGGATTTTCACCCCGATACGCAACCGTCCCGCCATGTGGCCCTCCATTTCCGAGTATGGCGGCCGCCGGCACCCTTTAAGAGAACCAGCCCAAGCCTTCACACGGCTGAGGTTGGGCGCATGCAAGGAGAGAGTCAACAGATTTTACATACTTAATACATATAAACACCGTGTAATGACCATTTACCTTCTGTATAAGAGACGCCGGAGCGGCAATGCACACCGCTCCGGCTGTTCAATGTCATTCCCTGTTCAACGCGCTCACCACCGCCTTCAGCGAGGCCATGGTGATGGAGGAATCCAGCGCAGCGCCATGGACCGAGGCGCCGCCTTCGCCGGCGATCTCCACATAGGCGGCGGCCTGGGCCTCGGAACCGGCGCCCACGGCGTGCTCGTGGTACGAGCGGACCTTGACCTTGCGGCCCAATCCGCTGTCCAGGGCGTGGATGAAGGCGTCCAGGGGGCCGTTGCCCTTGCCCTCGATGCGCTTTTCCACGCCGTCGTCGCGGATGGTGGCGGACAGCGCCCGCCCGCCGTTCCGTCCCTCGGAATGGGTTTCGTATTCCACCAGTTCCAGCGGCCGGTCCTGGAAGTAGGTCTGGGAGAAGGCCTGCATGATCTCGGCCGAATCCAGCTCGCGGCCCGCCTTGTCGGCCATGGCCTGGACCACGCGGGCGAAGTCGATCTGCAGCGGCCGGGGGATTTCCAGCCCGTGGTCGCGCTCCAGCACGGCGGCGATGCCGCCCTTGCCCGACTGGCTGTTGATGCGGATCACCGCCTCGTAGCTGCGCCCCACGTCGGCCGGATCGATGGGGAGATAGGGCACCTCCCACACCGGGTCGTTGCCCTTCCGGCGCGCCGTGAAGCCCTTCTTGATGGCGTCCTGGTGCGAGCCGGAAAAGGCGGTGTAGACCAGCTCTCCCGCATAGGGATGGCGGGGATGGACGGGCAGGCCGGTGCAATGCTCGGCGGTGCGGCGCACCGTGTCGATGTCCGAGAGGTCGAGGCCCGGGTCGACGCCCTGGGTGTAGAGGTTGAGCGCCAGGGTGACGATGTCCACGTTGCCGGTGCGCTCGCCGTTGCCGAACAGCGTTCCCTCCACCCGGTCGGCCCCGGCCATCACCGCCAGTTCGGCGGCCGCCACCCCGGTGCCCCGGTCGTTGTGGGGATGGACCGAGACGATGAGCGAGTCGCGGTTCCTGACCGTGGCGCAGAACCATTCGATGACGTCAGCGTAGATGTTGGGCGTCGACATCTCCACCGTGGCGGGCAGGTTGCAGATCATCTTGCGGTCCGGCGCGGCGCCCCAGGCCTCGGCCACCTTCTCGACGATCTCGACGGCGAAGTCGGGCTCGGTGCCGGTGAAGCTTTCCGGCGAGTACTGGAACACCACCTCGCCGCCGCTGCGCGCCGCCGAGAGTTCACGGATCAGCCTCACCCCGCCGAGCGCCAGCTCGACGCAGCCCTGGCGGTCGATGCCGAACACGATGCGGCGCTGGGCCTCGGAGGTGGAATTGTACATGTGGACGATGCAGCGCTTCGCGCCGTCCAGCGCCTCGAAGGTGCGGCGGATGAGGTCCTCGCGCGATTGCACCAGCACCTGGATGGTGACGTCGTCGGGAATGTGGCCGCCCTCGATCAACAGGCGGATGAAGTCGTAATCGGTCTGCGAGGCGGCGGGGAAGCCCACCTCGATCTCCTTGAACCCCATGCCCACCAGCGTCTTCCACATGGCCATCTTGCGGTCCGAGCCCATGGGATCGATCAGCGCCTGGTTGCCGTCGCGCAGATCGACGCTGCACCACGCCGGCGGAGTGGTGATGGCGGCGTCGGGCCAGCGGCGGGCGGCGAGGCGGATGGCGGGATAGGGGCGGTACTTGGTGCTGGCGGCAGGCATCATGGCCTGGTCCTCCTTGTTCGGTCATTGCTGCTGATATGGGAAGCGCGGCCGGGATTTGCGGCCGCCGGGCGGCCGCGAATGACCTATGCCCGACGGCCGCAGGTTAGTCGCAGCAGCAGCAGGCCGGCCAAGGCCGGAGCGCGAACCGAAGGGGAAGAGGAGGAGGAGTGAGACATGTGAGCGAACCCGACCCGAAGGCTGAAACCACGAAAACCCGGAACCGTCCTTACGATTCCAGGGTGGATAGCAGCAGCAGGGCGTTGTTCGCGTCGGTCATCATGGAGCTACACTGCCCGATGCAACCGATTGCGGTCAAGTCATAATACGTCGGCCATATTTGGACGTGTCGCGGGCGACGGGAATAGGCTAGACTCGCTCCAAACTGATCCAGCCCGGAACCGACGGACCGGCCATGCCCGCAGACGGCGCCAAGGAACTGCACTCTCCGGACGAGCCGAAGGCCCGGACCTACAGGGCCGCGGCCACCCTGGCGCTGATCGTCGCCGCCTGGACCGCCGTCTCCGCCTGGATCGCCGACGTCTACGGCAATTACCGCGAGGCCCAGCTGCGGGGCCAAGCCTCGGCCCTGGCGGTTTCCTCGGCGGGGGCGCTGACCAACGCGCTGAACCAGCGCCTGGCCCTGGTGCGGGGACTGGCGGCCTTCGTCACCGTCAAGATCGCCGAGAACCAGCCGGGCGAGATCGAGCGGGAATTTCCGGTCTTCGCCGCCTCCTCCTACCAGCAGGTTCCCGGCATCCGCAACATGTCGGTGGCTCCCGACTTCGTGGTGCGCCTGGTCCATCCCGTCGATCCCGGCAACCTGAAGGTGGTGGGCCACCATCTGCTGGAGGACAAGCGGCCGGGCTTCGCCGAGGCGGTCAGGCGGGCCATCCAGACGCGCGAACTGACGGTCCACGAACCGCTGGAGATGATCCAGGGCGGCATGGGATTGCTGGCCCGCCAGGCGGTCTTCACGGGCGAGCAGCCCTGGGGCGCGGTGGGCATGGTCTTTTCCATCCCCCCCATCCTGGAATCCAGCCGCATCGGCGTCCTGGAGGGCTATTCCTGGGGGCTGCGCACGGCGGCGGGAACCCCGGTGGGCGGCGATGGGGCGGCTTTCGACCGCGATCCGGTCGCGGTCCGTATCGACCTGCCCGACGGACACTGGGAATTCGCCCTGGCGCCGACCGGCGGCTGGAAGGCGGCCGTGGAGGGAGAGGCGGAAATGACCGCGCTCTATTTCGGCCTGCTGATCATCGGCCTGGGCCTGCTCAGCCTGGCCTGGATCGCGCTGCGGCGCCGCGAGACGCTGGAGCGGCTGGTGGAAAGCCGCACCCGCGACCTGACCACCGCCAACCGGGAACTGGAGCGCTTTTCCTTCATCGTCGCCCACGACCTGCAGGAGCCGCTGCGCTCGATCCTCTCCTTCAGCCAGCTGGTCGAGCGGGGCCTGTCGCCACAGCTGACCGACGAACAGCGCCACTGGCTGACCGGGCTGGGAACGGCGGCCCGGCTGATGCGGAGCCTGCTGCACGACGTCCAGGTCTATCTGGGCGAGAACAACGCCCCCCTGCCCCGGCGCCGGATCGACGCCGCCGAGGCGCTGACCATCGCCCGGCGCAAGCTGAACGGACGCATCCGCGAGGCCGGCGCCGTGATCGAGGCCGCCCCCCTGCCCATGGTGTGGGCCGACCACCACCGGCTGGCCGAGGTCTTCGTGGCGCTGATCGGCAACGCCATCGAGTACGCCTCGCCCGGCCGCCCCCCGGTGATCCGCCTGTCCGCCCGCGCCGAGGGCGCCTTCCAGATCATCGAGGTGACCGACAACGGAATCGGAATCGAGGAGGCCTATTTCGACCGCATCTTCGGGGTCTTCCAGCGCCTTCACTCGCGGGCGGCCCATCCCGGAACCGGAATGGGGCTGGCAATCGCCAAGAAGATGGTGGAACATCTGGGCGGAACCATCCGCGTCCGTTCGGCCGTGGGCGAGGGCAGCACCTTCTCCCTCATCCTGCCGACGGCACCGCCAAAGTCCGTGAACGTCCGAATGGAGTGATTGTGACCGAAGCCAACGAGCAGCAATTCAAGGTCATGCTGGTCGAGGATGATCCGGGTGACGCCGGCCTGGTCAAGGCCGCCTTCGCCAGCAGCCGCTTCACCTGCCGCATCGAGCACATTCCCGACGGGGTCGAGGCCATGAAGCGCCTGCGCGAACTGGCCCAGGAGGGGGCGCCATCGCTGCCCGACCTGATCCTTCTCGACCTCAACATGCCGCGCAAGAGCGGGCACGAGGTGCTGGCCGAGATGAAGGCCGACAACGATCTCAAGGACCTGCCGGTGGTGGTGCTCACCACCTCGGACGCCGAGCGCGACGTGGCCGCCGCCTATCACAGCGGAGCCTCGGGCTTCGTCACCAAGCCGGTGGACGTGGATGCCCTGTTCGAGTCCATCCAGGGCATCCTGGAATACTGGTTCGGCCTGATGCGCCTGCCGGTCAACCGGCCTTAAAGCATCGAGCGTCGAATCAGAGGCGGATTGTCACCCTGAGCAAAGCGAAGGGCCTTTCAGGCACTTGCGGCAACCGCCCCGGACTGAAAGATGCTTCGCTGCACTCAGCATGACAGCGCGTTTCGTATTTAACGCTCGCCGTTTTAACAGGGTGCGGAAAAACTCGTCTCAAGACGTCGTCATTCCCGCGAAAGCGGGAAGATGGACTCACATTTCAAGTGCAACACCGAGATCGATGGCTTTTCCGAGGAAAGCCTCAAGCGGAGTTCGATATCCGAGGCACTTTCGCGGGGTGAGGTTGTAGTCCATGGCCAGGTCGTCCAGATCGGCCTGGGAAACTGCCGCGAGATCTGTTTTTCGCGGCAGTCCCCGCCGCATTCGCCCGATGGCGTTCTCGACGCCGCCCTTCTGCCAGGGGCTATGGGGATCGCAGAAATAGGTTTTCATGCGAAGCCTTGTCTTCAGGCGGCGATGGGCCGCGAATTCAGAGCCGTTATCGAAGGTGATGGTGCGGCGCTGCTCGGCAGGAAATCGCCGCAGCATGGCGGTCAGGCTGTCGGCGATTGGCTCGGCGGCTTTGCTGAGGTGATGCCGGAGCAGAAGCAGGCGCGAGCTACGTTCGTGCGCCACCAGGACGGCTTGGCGATAGCGGGAGAACAGCATCAGATCGGCTTCCCAGTGGCCGGTCTGGCGCCGGTCGGCGACCTCGGCGGGACGCTCGGCTACCGGCACTCGCTGGGGAATGAAATGCACCGAGCTGCCGCCCTTGCGGCCACGCCAGCCACGCTGAAACTTGGCGCGCGGCAGCAGCCGGTGCAGATAGTCCTTGTGGCTGTTCACGCGCCAGTAGATGTAGCGGTAAATTGACTCGTGGCTGATCACCGGCCTACCTTGCTCAAGCTCGAGCCGCCCGGCGATCTGCTCCGGGGACCATCCCATCGCAAGGCCGTCCAAGGTCAGTTTCCTGAGCGCGCTCGAGCGCTCCAGTTTGTAAAGCTTGCGCCGCCGCCGGGCGCGGGCCTGGATCATCGCCCAATCCACCTTGTAGCCGACTTGGGCGCCACTGTTGCGCTCCAGCTCTCGGCTGATTGTTGACGCCGCCCGGCCCAAGGCCCGGGCAATGGCTCGCCGAGATTTACCGTCTGCATGCAGACGGTAAATCTCGCACCGCTCATCCAGACTGAGCTGATTGTATCGTTGTCCCATCGCAGCACCCATTATAGCGGGTGTTGCACTTCGATCGTGAGCTTAGGGAATCCATGCATCAGCCAACTGCATCTTGTGTCGATGCCGCCAAATTGTGTCAACATGGACCCCCGCCTTCGCGGGAGTGACGGGTAAATGGAGTGGCAGGCGAGTTATTCCGCAGCCTGTTAAAGCATCGAGCGTCGAATCAGAGGCGGATTGTCACCCTGAGCAAAGCGAAGGGCCTTTCAGGCACTTGCGGCAACCGCCCTGGACTGAAAGATGCTTCGCTGCACTCAGCATGACATCGCGTTTCGTATTTGACGCTCGCCGTTTTACCCCCCCTATTTCCTCGGCTTGGCCCGGGCCGTGGGTTCGGCCTGCATGGGGTCGTCGGGCCACCAATGCTTGGGATACTGGCCCTTGAGGTCGGCCTTCACCTGCCGGTAGGCGTTGGCCCAGAAGCTGGCGAGATCGCGGGTCACCTGCACCGGACGCCGGGCCGGCGACAGCAGATGCAGCAGCAGCGGCACCTTGCCGCCGCCGATGCGGGGCGTCTCGGCGCAGGCGAACATCTCCTGCAGCCGCACCGCCAGCACCGGCGCCTCGCCGGAATAGTCGATGGGCACCCGCGAGCCGGACGGCACCTCCACATGGGTGGGGGCCAGTTCGTCCAGGCGCTTCCTCTGCTCCCAGGACAGCAGGCCGGAAAGCGCGGCCCCCAGGTCGAGCCGGGTAAGGTGGGCGCGCCGGGTGATGCCGGCGAGATAGGGCACCAGCCACGCCTCCAGCCCGTCCAGCAAGGCCGCCTCGGACAGATCGGGCCAGCCCGCGTCCGGCTCCAGCCCACGCGCGAAGGCGACGCGTTGGCACAGCCTTTCCAGATCGGGAGTCCAGGGCAGGCAGGTCGGCCCCATCTGGCGCACACCCTCGGCCATGGCGGCGGCCAGCGCCTGGGGATCGGCGGATTTCAGCGGTTTGTCCTCGATGACCAGCGACCACAGGACGCGGCGCGCCCGGGCCTGCACCGCCTCGTCCCGCCCGTCCCAGCGGCACACCGTTTCGGCTCGGATGTCGGCCTCGAACTGGGTCTCGATGTCGGCCAGGGTGAGCGGCGCGGCCAGGAAGATGCGGGCCTCGCGCCGGTCGCCGTCGGTCTCGGCCAGGACCAGCCACTCCTCGGCGGCCAGGGGCTCGTGCGAGGCGAACTGCGCGCCGCCGCCGCCGGTCATGGCGTAGCGCGGCTCGCCCCCCGGCCGCCGCCGGGCGATGCGGTCGGGATAGGCGAAGGCCAGCAGCAGGCCCGCGTCGCCGCGCTCGCCCTGCTGCTCCCCCGCCTTGAGGCCGAGGCGGCGGCGGCCGTCGCGGGCCGCCTGCCGGGCGCGGGCCAACGCACCTTTATCCACCGGCAGCCCCCGCTCCTCGCCGCGCAAGGCGTCGAGGCGCAGGCGGATGTCGCCGTCGCGGGCCTCGCGCCCCGGGCGCAGCACGTCGCGCTCCTCCAGCAAGGCGGCGAGGTCCGAGGCCAGGCCGCCGAGACCCAGGTCGCGCCCCTTCAGCACCATGTGGGCGAGGCGGGGATGCAGACCGAGGCGCGCCATGGCCTTGCCGTGAGCGGTGATCCGCGCATCCCCGTCCAGCGCCCCCAGCTCGGTCAGCAGTTCGCGGGCCTGGGCCAGATGGGCGGCGGGCGGCGGATCGAGCCAGGCCAGGGCGCCTGCGTCGCCCGCCCCCCATTGGGCGAGGTCGAGGGCCAGGGGGGCGAGGTCGGCCTCGGCCATCTCGGGGGCGGTGAACGGCAACAGGGCGCGGTCGTCGGCCTCGGACCACAGGCGGTAGCACACCCCCGGCCCCAGCCGCCCGGCGCGGCCCCTTCGCTGGTCGGCGCCGGCGCGGGACACCGGCAGGGTCACCAGCCGGGTCATGCCCGAGCCGGGATCGAAGCGGGCCACCCGCATGCGCCCGCCATCCACCACCACCCGCACGCCCTCGATGGTCAGCGAGGTCTCGGCGATGGCCGTCGCCAGCACCACCTTGCGTCCGCCGTCCCGGCGCGGGCGAATGGCGGCGTCCTGCGCCTCCTGCGACAGGTCGCCGTAAAGCGGCGCGAGCTGCACGCCGCGCGCCGCCCGGTGCTCGGCCAGCAAGGCCTCCACCCGGCGGATCTCACCCGCGCCGGGCAGGAAGACCAGCACGTCGCCCTCCTCCTCGTCCAGGGCGCGGGCCACGGCGGCGGCCACCGCGTCGATGAAGGCGCGGGGCTCGGGCCGGGCGAGGAAACGGGTCTCCACGGGATAGGCGCGTCCCTGGCTGGTCACCACCGGCACGTCGCCCATCAGCCGGGCCACCGGGCCGCCGTCGAGCGTCGCCGACATCACCATCAGCTTGAGGTCGTCGCGAAAGACCTGACGGCATTCCAGCGCCAGGGCGAGGCCGAGATCGGCGAACAGCGAGCGCTCGTGAAACTCGTCGAAGATCACCAGCCCGACGCCCTCCAGCGACGGGTCGTCCTGGATCATGCGGCCCAGGATGCCCTCGGTCACCACCTCGATGCGGGTGGCGGGGCCGATGCGGGAGTCGAAGCGGATGCGCCAGCCCACCGTCTCGCCCGGCTGCTCGCTCAAGGAGGCGGCCATGCGCGAGGCGGCGGCCCGCGCCGCCAGCCTTCGCGGTTCCAGCATCAGGATGCGCTTTCCCGCCAGCCAGGGCTCGTCCAGCAGGACCAGCGGCACGCGGGTGGTCTTGCCCGCCCCCGGCGGGGCCTGCAGCACCAATCCGTGGGAGGAGGCCAGGGCGTCACGGATTTCCGGAACGACCGCATCTATGGGTAAATCATGCATTTTTCGTACTTATACGATCGCGCCGCCGAACTTTAGACCAAAGGCAGGCCTGAACCTCTTGAAATCGACACAATCCTAGGGGATAAGGGACGCATCGCGCCACTCATCCATACCTGCGCAATTGGAGATTCTGATGCTCAACACCAAGAAGCTGGGCCTCGTCCTCGGAGCCGCCCTCCTCGCCGCCCCGTTTGCCGCTTCCGCCCAGGAGGCCCCGGCCGCTTTCAACCAGTGCAAGGCCTGTCACAAGGTCGAAGCCGGCAAGAACGGCGTTGGCCCCAGCCTGGCCGGCGTGTTCGGCCGCAAGGCCGGCGGCGAAGCCACCTTCAAGTATTCCGACGCCATGAAGAACTCGGGCATGACCTGGGACGAGGCCGGCCTGACCAAGTACCTGGCCGATCCCAAGGGCGCGATCCCCGGCAACAAGATGGCCTTCGCCGGCATCAAGAAGCCCGAGGACCTGGCCGCCGTGATCGCCTATCTGAAGACCGTGAAGTAAGACTTCCGGTTTTCCAGGGCCTTGGCGCCGCCGCCCCGGCAAACGGGGCGGCGGCGTTGTTTTTGCAGCAGATGTCATCCTGAGCGCAGCGAAGGATCTTCACGCCAGACCGGCCACCGCTTCAGGCTGAAAGATCCCTCGCATGCGCCCGGGATGACAGCTACACCAAGTCCGCCAGGTCGGCGGCCGGGTCGATGGCGCGCGACGAGGTGATCTCCAGGCGTTCGTCGGACAACGGGTCCCGGCCGGGATGGGCCTGCCGCCAGGCCTCCACCGCCTGGTCGCGCTCGTCGACCAGCACCTCGATCAGCGGCCGGTAGAAGGCCACCAGCGCCGCCAGCCATCGGGCCACCGGCCCCCATGGCCCGGACGGAGCCAGCCGCAATCCGGCCACCATGGCCTTGACCGCCCCGGCCGCGTACCACGCCTCGCCGGTCACCCAGCGGTTGGTGGTGAACAGTTGCGTCACCTCGCCGTCGGCCCCGAATCCGACCGCGACCAGATGGCAGGGCGCGGCGGGATCATCGGTGGCCACGGCGGGAGTCAGACCACGCGGCATGCCGCGCGGGCGCTGGAACAGGTGGATGTGGCCGAATTCGCCGTCGCGGTGGCCGTGGTAGTAGAACTGGGCGTGCGACGACAGGTCGTAGACGTCGCCGGTGGGGTAATGGCGAAAGGCCTCCCCCGCCTGCCCCCGGGTCAGCAGCGAGACGGGATCGCCGCCCAGACCGGCGGCAAGGGCCGCCAGATGCTCGCCCGCCGCCCTGGCGCGCAGCCACTCGGCGCGTCCGGCGATGCATTCGGCAAGTCCGCCCCCGCCGGCCCCGGACGCGCCTGTCATGGCTCAGCGTTCCCCCGGAGCCTTCTCGACCCCGTCATGCAGGCGGATGGGAATGCCGTCGCCACGGGCATCGGCCTTGGACAGGCCCTTCAGGGCGGGATGCAGGCGGGTGAAGGCGCCGAAATTGGCCCAGACGGTCCTGGCGACGGCCGCCACCTCCTCGGCCGTCAGCCGGGTCGCCACCAGCAGGGTCCTGAAGCCGATGGCCGCCACCTCTTCCTTCTGGCCGTCATAGGTGCCGCTCGGGATGGCGAAGCGTGCCGCCCACGGCACCTTCTTGAAGAAGGAATCCATGGATTTGGAGCGGATCTGCACCAGCGAGGCGCCGCACTCCTCCACCGCCACCTGCACCTCGGGCATGGGATGGATGCCGGTGAAGATGGCGGCGTCGATGTTGCCCTGGCACAGTTCGGCCGCCTGTTCGGCCAGATCCAGTTCCACCAGCACCGACAGGTCGCCCTGGGACAGGCCCGAGGCCTCGATCACCATGTCGGCCGAAAGCCGCTGGAACGAGCCGGGCTTGCCCAGGTTGACCCGCTTGCCCTTCAGATCGCCTAGGTGCTCGATCCCCGCCCCCGGGCGGGCCACCACCACCGACACCTCGCCATGCAGCGCCATGACGGCGCGCAGATCGGCCATGGGACCGGATTCCTTGAACCCCTCCGCCCCGATGGAGGCCATCTGGGCGGCGCGCGACTGCACCAGCGCCAGATCGGCGTCGCCCGACTTCAGCGCCGCCAGATTGGCGGCCGAGCCGGAACTGGGCATCACCGCGCAGCCCAGGCCCAGGGGACGATCCTTGTTGATCACCCGGCACAGCGCTCCGGCCACGGGAAAGTAATAACCGGTGACCTCGCCGCCCGCGATGACCAGAGTCCGGCGCTCTGCCGCTCCAGCCGGCGAAGCCAAGGCCAATCCAATCAGCAGGGCCGGAACTAATATCCGCTTCACTCGCATGTCCTCCAGGTTCCGCCCGGATCATAGCCAAGCGTCGCCCACTCCGATAGCCCCGCCTGTAACCATGCCTTGCGTATGTATTGTTTCAATTTGTTTCAAAATTTTGGCGATATGGCGACGAATCGGGTTGCCATCGGCTTTTCACATATACACAATCGGCATCACCAATAACCGGAGGGAGGGAGACCGGTGCGGAACGTGATCATCCTGCTCGTGGCGGCGCTGTTTCTGGCTCTGCCCTTCGAAGCGAACGCCACCCTGCAGTGCGTGACCTACGCCCGCGAAGTCACCGGCCTCAATCTCAAGGGAGACGCCTGGAAGTGGTGGGAAGCCGCCCAGGGCGTCTATGACCGCGGCAACACCCCCAAGGTCGGCTCGGTCCTGGTGTTCAAGCGCCAGGGCAAGATGTCCCACGGCCACGTGTCGGTAGTGCGCGGCACCGCCGGCAGCCGGGTGGTGCTGGTCGACCACGCCAACTGGGCGCCCTTCCGCAGCGCCGGTCGCGGCAAGGTGACCAAGGCGGTGCCGGTGCTGGACGTTTCGCCCAAGAACGACTGGAGCGAGGTCCGCGTCTGGTACCAGCCGTCCCGTGAATACGGCAGCCGCACCTACAAGACCCAGGGCTTTGTCTACCGTCCCGGCAACACCGTGGTGCCGGCCTCCCTGCGCACCGAGGCGCCCGCCCCGTCCAAGGCCGCCCGCAAGGCCGAGCCCGCCGCCCCGTCGGCGGCCGAGGCTCCCGCCGCTCCGGTCGAGGCTCCCGCCGTTCCGGCCGTGGCCCCCGCCGTTCCGGCCGTAGCCATCGAGGCTCCCGCCGCCGCGGTGCCCGCGCCGTCCGCCGCTCCGGCGGCGGTGATCGAAGCCAAGATGAGCGTCCCGGCCGAGCTTCCCGCCGCGCCGCCGGCCGCCGCCGCTCCCGCCGCCGACGGCGACATGGGCAAGTTCGACGCCCGGGCCTGGGCCGAACAGGCCTGATCCCGAAACCCACGCCATGAGGCCGGCATCCCTTGGGGCGCCGGCCTCATTCCTTTGCGGGCGGGGCATGCGGCAGGATGGCCCCTTCCCCCCGCCGTGGTGTAGGAAAAGTGTGGGTAACTCGCGATCAAGGTTTGCGGTTTTCCGCACAAACGGTAAGATCACGGCCTCAGGAGGGCGGGGTCTGAGGGCTTTACCATTGGGGCTCCTGGGGGAAGGATCTGGATCTATGGCCGTGCAGCAGAGCCGACCGATCACCATCGTCATCGCCGAGAAGAATCCGCTGCTTCAGAGCAGCCTGATCAAGCTGTTCTCGGGCGACGAGCGCTTTTCCGTGGCCGCCGTGACCAGCGATGGCGAGCGCTTCGTCGAGGCCGTGGACAAGACCCCCTTCGACGTCGGGGTCATCGGGTGGGAAATGCCCTACCTCGACGGCCGTGGCGTGCTGCAGACCCTGCGGACCCGCACCGACGCGCCCCGGCTGATCGTCTATACCGGCAGCCCCAATCCCGACGTGCCGCGCCAGGCCATGACGCTGGGCGCCGCCGGGTTCTGCTCCAAGCGCGAACCGCCCGAACAGCTGCTCGACACCATCATCGCCGTGGCCGCCGGGCGCATGGTCTTCCCCTTCATCGACGTCTCCTCCCTGGCCAGCGACCCGCTCGCCGGCCTGACCCCGCGCGAGCGCGAATTGCTGGCCGCCCTGGCCGGCGGGCTGACCAACCAGCAGATGGCGGGGCAGCTGGACATCTCGCTCAACACCGTGAAGTTCCACCTGAAGAACCTCTACGACAAGCTGGGCGTCGGCAACCGCGCCCAGGCGGTGGCCTTCTACCTCAAGGGCCGGGAGTCCCGTTAGTCCCTCCCTTCCGTTCAACCTGACCTTTCGGTCATGCCCCCACCTGCGGAAGGGGCATGGCCGGACGTGTGGTCATGGGGCATACTGTCGGCATCGGAGAGGTGCCGCCGCCACCCGTCGCCTCGGTTCAAGCAGGAGGATACTGCCCATGACCACCAAGGTAGCCCTGTTCCTGGCCCATGCTTTGGCCATGGAGAATGAAGCGGCGGATCGCTACGACGAACTGGCCGACACCATGGAAGTCCACAACAACCTGGAAGTGGCCGATCTGTTCCGTCAGATGGCGAAATTCTCGCGCCTGCACGGGGCGTCGGTGGCCACCCGTGCCAACGGGCACGACCTGCCCAAGCTGAAGTCGTGGCAATACCGCTGGAACACCCCCGAGCCGCCGGAAGTCGGCACGCCCGGCGCCGCCCATTACATGATGACCGCCTGGCACGCCCTGGACTTCGCCCTGGAGAACGAGAAGCGGGGCCAGCGCTTCTACGCCGACGAAGCCGCCGGCAGCGACGACGCGGAAGTCCGGACCATGGCCGCCGAGATGGCCGATGAAGAAGCAGAGCACGTGGCGGAACTGGAAAAATGGATTGCCCGAACCCCCAAGCCGGAGCACGACTGGGCCGAGGACCCGGACGAGGCCCTGGTCGCCGACTGACGACTCCCCTGCGGGCGGGACGCCCGCGCTCCGAGAAGGATTCCGGGGCGGGACGCCCGCGCTCCGAAAAAGATTCCGGGGCGGGACGCCCGCGCTCCGATGACCGCTGGAGCGCGGGCGTCCCGCCCGCATTCCCACTCCCGCCCGCATTCCCACTCCCGCCCGCATTCCCACTCCCCCCCGCCCCCTCGCCATGAGCGCGGAACACCGCCGGGGGGTTCTCTTCGCCCTGGCCTGTTACGGCACCTGGGGATTGTTTCCCGCCTTCTGGAAGCTGGTGGCCGCCGTGCCGCCCGCCGAGGTGCTGGCCCATCGGGTGGTGTGGTCGCTGCTGGCGGTGTCGGTCATGCTGAGCTGGACGAAGCGTTGGGACGAAGTCTTCGTCCTGCTCGCCTCGCGCCGCCGGGTCCTGGTGCTGGCCGCCTCGACGCTCTGCATCAGCACCAACTGGCTGGTGTTCATCCGGGTGGTGGGCGAGGGCAACGTGCTGGAAGCCAGCATGGGCTACTTCCTCAACCCGCTGGTCAACGTGGCGCTGGGCGTCATCGTCCTGAAGGAGCGGCTGCGCCCGCTGCAATGGACCGCCGTCCTCCTGGCCCTGGTCGGGGTCGTCCAGCTGGCGGTCGCCACCGGCACCCCGCCCTGGTCGGCGCTGGTCCTGGCGGTTACCTTCGGAATCTACGGCCTGTTGCGCAAGAAGCTGCCGGTGGCGCCGCTCACCGGGCTGGCGGTGGAGACCGGGCTGACGGCCCCGCTGGCCCTGGCCTATCTGGCCTGGCGCATGGCCGAGGGCTCCCCCGTCCTGGGCGGCACGCCGGCCCTGGCCGCCGCCCTGCTGGCCGGCGGTCCGGTCACCGCCCTGCCGCTGCTGTGGTTCGCGGCGGCCGCCGCGCGGCTGCGCTACACCACGCTGGGCTTCTTCCAGTACCTGGCTCCCACCGGGCATTTCCTGCTGGCGGTGCTGGTCTACGGCGAGAGCCCCGGCCCCCACCACCAGATCACCTTCGCCTGCATCTGGGCGGCCATCGGCCTGTATCTGGCCGATGGCTGGCGGCGGAAAGAGGGTTAACGCCCCAGGAAGGAATCCTTG
Organism: Paramagnetospirillum sp.; assembly: GCF_058402745.1. Classification (NCBI taxonomy): domain Bacteria; kingdom Pseudomonadati; phylum Pseudomonadota; class Alphaproteobacteria; order Rhodospirillales; family Magnetospirillaceae; genus Paramagnetospirillum; species Paramagnetospirillum sp. The sequence continues at coordinate 96,226 of NZ_JBZVFI010000007.1, read as the reverse complement.
TCCGGCCCGACGTCCGAGCATTCGGCGATGAACTTGACCAGGCTGTAGGTGGCGGGGTCGAAGCGCAGCGCCACGTATTGCCCGTCCTCGCGCACCACCCGGCAGCTGCCGCCGATGCCGTGGTTGATGTCGAGCTTGCCGTTGTCGCTGGGGTAGAGGGTGAAGCGAAGGGTGCTGGCCGTCACCTTGAAGCCGGCCTCCAGCGTCATGCCGCCGGCGGAGATCTCGGCCACCCGCACCAGCTTGCCGCCGATATTGGCCATCAGGTGCAGACCGTGGAAGCGGGGATAGCGCCGCCGCTCGTGTCCTTGGTCATCGGGCATGGCTGGGATCCAGACCTGTTCAAACGCCGATATTTTAACATGGAAACGAAAGCCTTAAATATCCAAGGTCCTATACCGAAGGATAGCGCGGCTGCGCTTACCCCTTGCCCGCTCCCCTCCCCTTCCCGCATAGTGGGTCCATGCGTGACCTTCTCTCCCGCCTGTCGAGACTGTGCCTGCCGGCCTTGCTGCTGGCGGTGGGGCTGGTGGCGTGGAGTTCCGGCGCCCCGGCCGGCGGAGACATGCATCACCAGGACGGCACCCACGCCATGCACGCCGGGGCCGATGCCGTGCCCTGCCACGAGCAGGCGGCCGAGGCCCTTCCCGGCGAACACCACGATGCCGGCGACCACGGCTGTCCCGACTGCCTCTGCCCGTCCGCCGGCTGCGCCTCGGCCGCCCTGCCCGGGATGACCGGCATCCAGGCGCGGACCTTCACCCCGGCCCCGCCGAGGGCCGTTCCCGCCGCCCGTCTGGAGACCCAGGCGCTGGTCGGCCCGCCCGCCGAACCTCCCAGACTCTGAATCCGCACGCCTGAAGTCTGTCCGGATTCACCGTTTCGGGGATGATCTCCCATGTTCGCTCGTTTCCTGGCGCTGGCCTTTTGGGCCGCGCTCGCTCCCGCCGTCCTGGCCCAGCCCGCCACACCGGGCATCGGCGCCGAAGGCGATGCCTTCCAGGTGGTGCTGGTCCCCGGCACCGATGGCCGCACCCTCCTTTACCTCGCCGACCTGGATGGCAACGCCCCCGTGGCCGACGCCGCCATCGAGGTCGAGACCGAGGGGTGGAGCGGCAAGGCGGCCCCCGCCGCCGGACCGGGCGTCTACGCCCTGGCCTGGACGCCGCCCGCCGCCGGGGCCGACCTCACCCTGATGATCGGCGCGCAAGGACGGGACGACCTGCTGCTGGCCCGCGGCGTCGCGCCCCTGCCCCCGCCCGCCGCTCCGCCGGCGCCGGAGCAGCACTGGCGGCATTGGGCCGGCGGCGCCGCCATCGGCGCGGTGCTGGTGGTGGCGGCGTGGGGACTGGGTCGCCGCCGGGCGGTTCCCGCCCTGCTGCTGCTGGCGCTGTCCGTTCCCGCCGCCCGTGCGCACGAGGGCCACGCCCACGCCGAGGCCGAGGCGCCGACCGCCCAGCCCGGCGCCATGCTGGTGATGGCCAAGCCCACCCAGTTCCTGCTGGGCATCCGCACCCAGAAGGTGGATTCCGCCGAATCCGCCGAAACCGTCCGGGTGGTGGGCCGCGTGGTCCCCGATCCCGCCGGCTATGCCAGGGTACAGCCGTCGCAGCCGGCCCGCATCGTCGCCGACCCTGAATTCCCCCTGCCAGTCCCCGGCCAGCCGGTCAAACGCGGCCAGGTGATCGCCGTCCTCGAGCCGACCCTGTCCAGCCTGGAGCGGTCGGACAAAAGGGCCTCGCTCTATCGGGTGGAAAGCGAGATCGCCATCGCCGAGCGGGAATCCGCCCGCCAGGAGGCGCTGAAAGGTCTGGTCGCCGTCAAGCTGGTGGAGGACACCCGCACCCGTCTCGAGCAATTGCGGCGCGAGCGCGCCCAGCTGCTGGGCACCGCCTTGGGCCGCGAAGTGGTGCGCGCTCCCGTCGACGGCGTGATCACCGACGTGCATGTGGTTCCCGGCGAGGTGGTGGCGGTCGATCGCGCCATGATCGAGATCGTCGATCCCTCCCGCGTGCGGGTCGAGGCGGTGGTCCACGACCTGGCCCTGGCGCCGCGCATCGGCGCCGCCACCGCCGCCACCAAGCTGCTGCCCGACCATCTGGTGCCCCTGTCGCTTCTGGGGGTGAGCCCTCGGGTCGATGCCCTGGACCAGGGCGTCCACGCCATCTTCTCGGTTCCCACCGACCATTCCAGCGCCTTGCGCATCGGCATGCCGGTGGACGTCTTCCTGGCCACCGGCGCCACCCGCCTGCGCATGGCGGTGCCGCGCTCGGCCATCGCCGAATCCGGCGGCCGTCAGGTGGTGTTCGTGCGAGCCGCGCCGGAAATCTTCGAGGCGCGGCCCATCCGGGTCGAGCGGGTGGTCGGCCCCCTGGCCGAGATCGAAGGCGTCCAGGCCGGCGAGAAGGTGGTGATTCAAGGTGTCGAGCAACTGAAGGCGCTGAGGTAGCCGCCATGTTCGATTCCATCATCGCCCTCAGCCTGCGTCACCGGCTGTTCGTCCTGGCCGCCGCCCTGGCGCTCACCGTCCATGGCTCGCTGGTGCTGGCCCGGCTGCCCATCGACATCTTCCCCGACCTCAACCGCCCCACCGTCACCATCATGACCGAGGCGCCGGGCCTCGCCCCCGAGGAGACCGAGACCATGGTCACCCGCCACATCGAGACCGCCATGAACGGCGCTCCCGGCGTGGTGCGGGTGCGGTCCAATTCCGGCGTGGGCCTTGCCATCGTCTTCGTCGAGTTCGACTGGGGCACCGAGATCTACCGCAACCGCCAGCTGGTGGCCGAGCGCCTGTCCTCGGCCCGCGACCTGCTGCCCGCCGGAATCAATCCGGTCATGGGGCCGGTCAGCTCCATCATGGGCGAGATCATGCTGGTGGGCGTGCGCTCCAAGGCCGGCGCCACGCCGCCCATGGAACTGCGCTCCCTGGCCGATTGGGTCTTGCGCCCCCGCCTGCTCTCCATTCCCGGCATCGCCCAGGTGATTCCCATCGGTGGCGAGGTGCGCCAGATTCAGGTGCTGGTCTCGCCGTCCCGGATGTCGGCCCTGGGCCTGGGCTACGCCGACGTGGAGAAGGCCCTGGCCGGCTTCGCCCGCAACACCACCGGCGGCTTCCTGGAACAGCGCTCGGCCGAGTTCCTGATCCGCAACATCGGCCAGACCACCGACCTGGACGACCTCAGGAACACCGTGGTGGCGTGGCGCAACAACGCCCCCGTCACCGTCGATCAGGTGGCCGAGGTGCGTATCGGCGCCGGGGTCAAGCGCGGCGACGCCGCCATCGACGCCCATCCGGCGGTGATCCTGGCGGTCTCCAAGCAGCCCGGCGCCGACACGGTCCATCTCACCCGAAAGGTCGAGGAGGCCCTGGCCGAGATCGCCCGCACCCTGCCGCCCGACATCGAGGCCGACCGCGTGCTGTTCCGCCAGGCCGACTTCATCGCCCGCGCCGTGGCCAACGTGGCCGAGGCCCTGCGCGACGGCGCCGTGCTGGTGGCCATCGTGCTGTTCGCCTTCCTGGTCAACATGCGCACCACCTTCATCAGCCTGACCGCCATTCCGCTGTCCATGGTGGTGGCGGCCCTGGTGTTCCAGGCGCTGGGCTTGTCCATCAACACCATGACGCTGGGCGGCCTGGCGGTGGCCATCGGCGAGTTGGTGGACGACGCCGTGGTGGACGTGGAGAACATCCTGCGGCGCCTGCGCGAGAACGCGGCGCTGCCCGAACCGCGCCCCATCCTCGACGTGGTGCGCGACGCGTCGAGCGAGGTGCGCAATTCCATCGTCTACGCCACCCTGGTGGTGGTGCTGGCCTTCCTGCCCCTGTTCGCCCTGTCGGGGATCGAGGGACGGCTGTTCGCGCCCTTGGGCGTGGCCTATGTGGTGTCGATCCTGGCCTCGCTGGCGGTGTCGCTCACCGTCACCCCGGCGCTGTCGGCCCTGCTGCTGCCCCGCGCCAAGGTGGTGGGCCATGGCGATTCCGCCCTGGTGCGGCGTCTCAAGGCCTGGGACCGCCGGCTGCTGGACTGGTCCTTCGCCAACCCCAGGGCGGTGATCATTCCGGCCGTCGCCCTGATGGTGGCGGCGGCGGCCTCGGTGCCCTTCCTGGGCCGCACCTTCCTGCCCAGCTTCAACGAGGGCACCGTGATGATCTCGGTGGTGCTGCCGCCGGGAACCTCGCTGTCGGAATCCAACCGCATCGGCACCATCGCCGAAACCCTGATCCGTCAGGTGCCCGAGACCATCTCCACCGGGCGGCGGACCGGGCGCGCCGAGCTGGACGAGCACGCCGAGGGCGTCCACACCTCGGAAATCGACGTGGACCTGCATCAATCCGAGCGTCCGCGCGCGGTGATCCTGGCCGACATCCGCGCCCGCCTCGCCCAGATTCCCGGTATCGGCATCAATATCGGCCAGCCTATCTCGCACCGTCTCGACCACCTGCTGTCGGGGGTGAGGGCCGAGATCGCCGTCAAGATCTTCGGCGACGACCTGGACACGCTGCGCACCCTGGCCGCCGAGGCTCGGGGCCGCATGCAGGAGGTCAAGGGCGTCGCCGACCTGCAGATCGAAAAGCTGGTCCTCATCCCCCAGGTGCAGATCAGGCTGGATCGTGCCGAGGCGCGCAAATACGGCCTGGGCCTCGGCCAGCTGACCGAGACCCTGGAGGCGGCGCTGCAGGGCAAGGTGGTGTCCCAGGTCAGGGACGGCGAACGCAGCACCAATCTGGTTCTGCGCCTGGCCGAGGACTGGCGCGCCCAGGCCTCGGACTTCCGCCAGATCCTGGTGGACACCCCGGCGGGCAAGGTGCCGCTGTCCCTGGTGGCCGAGGTGGTGGAGACCCAGGGCCCCAACCTGATCAACCGCGACAACCTGCGCCGCCGGGTGGTGGTGTTCGCCAATTCGCAAGGGCGCGACCTGGGCAGCATCATGGAGGAGGTCCAGACGTCCCTGGGCCGGATGAAACTGCCGCCGGGCTATTCCATCGCCTATGAGGGCCAGTTCCAGAGCCGCCAGGAGGCGGCCAGGCTGATCGGCCTGCTGGCCCTGGTGTCGCTGGGCGCCATCTTCGCCCTGCTGCACGCCCATTTCCGTTCGGGGCTTTTGGCCCTGATCATCATGGCCAACATTCCCATGGCCCTGGTGGGCAGCGTGGCGGCCCTGTGGCTGGCCGATCTGCCGCTGTCGGTGGCGGGCATGGTGGGCTTCGTCACCCTGGCCGGCATCGCGTCGCGCAACGGCATCATGAAGATCACCCATTACATCCACCTGCTGCGCCACGAGGGCGAGGAGTTCGGCCCCGCCATGATCGTGCGCGGCTCGCTGGAACGCCTGACTCCGGTGCTGATGACCGCCCTGGTCGCCGCCCTGGCGCTGATGCCCCTGGTCCTGGCCGGAGGCGAGCCGGGCAAGGAAATCCTGCACCCGGTGGCGGTGGTGATCTTCGGCGGTTTGATGTCGTCCACCCTGCTCGACACCCTGGTCACCCCGGTGGTGGTCCTTCTTGTGGGCCGCAAGGCCCTGACCGAACTTGGCGAAAAGACACGGATATGAGGTTTCCGACCATGAAGACACGCCTGCTCACCCTGGCCCTCCTGCTGACCGTGCCCTCGGCCCTGGCCCAAGGCACCCTCGCCGCCTTCTTCGGCGGCCAGATCACCGAAAGCGGCGGCTATCGCGCCGAATTCGCGGTGCGCGACGGCGCCGTCAAGGTCTGGGTCCGCGACCGCAACGACAGGCCGGTCAAGGCCGAGGGCAAGGCCACCCTGCTGGTGGGCGGCCAGAAGCAGGAGGTGACGCTGGCGCCTAAGGAGGACGGGCTGGCCGCCGAGATTCCCATCAAGGCCAGCGACAAGGTCGCCGCCGTGCTGGGGCTCACCGTCGATGGCAAACCGCTGTCGCTGCGCTTCCAGCAGCCCGGCCTGATCGTTCCCACCAACCTGCCGGTCCAGGCGGAAGCGGGCCGCAAGGTGTTCGAGGCGGTGTGCGCCACCTGCCACGGCCCGGCCCTGCGCGGCACCGACAACGGCCCGCCGCTGCTGCATCCCTTCTACGCCCTGGGCTCGGCCCATGGCGACGACGTCATCTTGGACGCCATCACCAAGGGCGCCAAGGCCCATATGTGGCGGTTCGGCGACATGCCCAAGCCCGAAGGCCTGAAGCCGGGCCAGGAGAAGGACGTGCTGGCCTATATCCGCGCCATGCAGGCGGCCAACGGGCTGGGCAGCGTGCCGGCGGGCGCCGATCCCCATGCCGGCCACAAGCACTGAGGAGCAAACCACCATGAAGACCGTGTTCGCCTTCCTGCTCACCCTGCTCGCCGCCCTGCCGGCCATGGCCGCCGAGCGCGAGGTCACCATGTGGAAGTCGCCCACCTGCGGCTGCTGCGAGGGCTGGGCCGATCACATGCGCCAATCGGGCTACAAGGTGAAGTCCATCGATGTGGACGACATCGACCAGATCAAGCGCGCCTACGGCATTCCCGGTCCCATGCAGTCCTGCCATACCGCCAAGGTGGACGGCTACCTGATCGAGGGCCACGTGCCGGCCGAGGCGGTGGACAAGCTGCTCCGGGAAAAGCCCAAGACCCGGGGAATCGCCTCGCCGGGCATGCCCATGGGCTCGCCCGGCATGGGGGGGCCGAAGGAGGAGAACGTCATCCACACCTTCGGCCCGGAAGGGTCGCAGGTGTTCGGGCGGTATTGATTGAATTGACGTGTCATCCTGACGACCGCAGGGCGGAAGGATCTTTCATCTGCAGGCGGCTGCCGCCATTGCGTGAAAGATCCTTCGCTTCGCTCAGGATGACATGATGTGTCGGGTCGAGCGGCGACCTATTCCGCCTGCTTCCTCAAATCCCGCACCCGCACCGCCTTGCCCTGGGAACGCGGCAATTCGCCGGGCAGGCGCACGATCACCTCGGCGGTGATGCCCACCAGGGATTTCAGGTGATGGCGGGCCTGGCGGGCCAGGTGGGCGCGGTCGTCCTCGCCGCGCCCGTCCGCCGCCTCCACTTCCACGGTCAGGTGGTCGAGCGAGCCCTGGCGGGTCAGCGTCAGCAGGTAATGGGGCGCCACGCCGGGGAAGCCCACCAGGGCCGCCTCGATCTGGCTGGGATAGACGTTGACGCCCCGGATGATCATCATGTCGTCGTTGCGGCCCGTGACGCGCAGGATGCGCACATGGGTGCGGCCGCAGGCGCAGGGCTCGTCGGAGAGGCGCGTGATGTCGCGGGTGCGGTAGCGCACCATGGGCAGAGCCTGTTTGGTCAGCGTGGTGATGACCAGCTCGCCCTCGGCCCCCATGGGCAGCGGCTCCATTGTCTCGGGATCGACGATCTCGAACAGGAAGTGGTCTTCCCAGCCGTGCAGGCCGACCCGGTGGGTACACTCGGCGGCGACGCCCGGCCCCATGATCTCGGACAATCCGTAGGTGTCGCAGGCGCGGATGCCGAGACGGCGGTCCAGTTCGGCCCGCATGGTCTCGCTCCACGGCTCGGCGCCGAACGAGCCGACCCGGAGCGTGGATTCGGCCAGGTCGACGCCCATGCCCTCGGCCACCTCGGCGATGTTGAGCGCGTAGGACGGCGTCGCGGTCAGCACGCGGGCGCCGAAATCCCTGATCAGGGTGATCTGCTTTTCCGTATTGCCGCCCGACATGGGCACCACCGAGCAGCCCAGGCGCTCGGCGCCGTAATGGAAGCCCAAACCGCCGGTGAACAGGCCATAGCCATAGGCGTTGTGCACCACGTCGCCGGGCCGCGCCCCGCCGGCGGCCAGGGTGCGGGCCATCAGGTCGGCCCAATTGTCGAGGTCGCCCCTGGTATAGCCCACCACGGTGGGCCGCCCGGTGGTGCCGGAGCTGGCGTGGATGCGCAGCACCTGCTCCCTGGGCACCGCGAACAGGCCGAAGGGGTAGTTGTCGCGCAGATCGGCCTTCACCGTGAAGGGAAAGCGGGCCAGATCCTCCAGATGCCGCAGATCGTCGGTCTTCACCCCGGCCGCGTCGAAGGCGGCGCGGTAATGGGGGACGTTGGCGTAGGCATGGGCCAGCAGCGCCCGCAGCCGTTCCAGCTGCAGGCGCTTCAGGCCGGCACGGTCCAGACGCTCCACCTCGGGCGCATACATGAAGTCCGCACTCATGGCCTGATCCCTCCCATCCCGCTTTAAGGGGCCTTATCTATCGCCTTTCGCTCGGTCTGTCACCCTGAGGCGACGCCGAAGGGCCTTTCACCCGATGACGGCGGCCCCAGGCTGAAAGATCCTTCGGCTCCGCCTCAGGATGACAGGTTCGTCATGCCTTCAAGCTGGCGGCGTAGAGGCGGGCCTCCACGTAGCGGGCCAGCGCCCTGGTGCCGCGGAAGCAGTTGCGGAAGACGCAGACGCCCTTGTCCATCAGCCCGCCGGCCATGGCATCGTAGAGCGGCCCGCCGTCGACGATGGCGATGATGGGCTTGGCGTTGCGCTCGACGATGGGCGGGAACAGGAAAAGGCTGCTCTTGGGATTGTTGATGTCCCAGCCGGGCCGCAACTTGCTTTCCACCAGCCCCATCACCGACGGCGCGGTGGGGTCCATGCCCACCACCACGGCGTCGATGTTGGGGTCCTGGGCGAAGGCCTCGGTGATGGCCAGATGGCATTCGTCGTCGGCGCCGGGATTGATGTCGATGGAGTTCCTGACGGTGACCAGGGAATCCAGCTTCTTGTCCACCAGGATCTGCTGGACTTTCGCCACGGTGTCGGGGGAAAGCTGCCCCATCTCCAGGCGGAAGGTCTCGGTCACGGTGGAATCGGCGATGCCCACCGCCTCGAACCCGGCGCCCGAGATGCCGCCCACCCGGTTGCCGCCGATGGTCTTATGGTGGAAGGCGCCGGCGATGTAGAACAGATCGTCGAAGACGTCCACGTCCTCGGCCACCATGGCACCGGCCTGACGCACCACGGATTCGAACAGGGCGGGATCGCCGGCCACCGAGGCGGTGTGCCCCATGACCCCGGCCGCCCCGGCCTCGGTGCGGCCCGACTTGTAGACCACCACCTGCTTGCCCGACGCCACGGCCCGGCGCACGGCGCGCACGAAGTCGAGGCCGTCGCCGTCCTTGAAGCCCTCCACATAGACGCCGATGGTCTCGATGTCGTCGCGGGCGGCGAAATAGGTCAGCATGTCGCCGTGGGTGAGGTCGGTCTGGTTACCCAGCGCCAGGGCGTAGGCCGGGTCCAGCCACGGATTGCGGCTCAGCCGGGTGATCATGAAGGCGCCGGACTGGCTCAGCATCACCGAGTTGCGCTTGGCCTTCTTGGCCGGCTTGGGCAGGCGCTCCAAGGGGATGAACCAGGAATCATAGCCGCCGGGATGGCTGACCACGCCCAGGCAATTGGCCCCCAGGAACACCGGGCCGCCGTCGCCATGGCCATGGGCGGCGTTGATGCGGGCCGCCAGGGCCGCCGCCGGCTCCTTGCTGATTTCAGTCTCACCCATGCCGCCGGGAATCAGCATCACCGCGTGCACCTTGTCGGTGGCGATGATCTCGTCCACCAGGGCGTAGACCGCGCCCGACGGCACCGCCACGATCAAGAGGTCCAGCTTGGCCGGCAGGTCGGCGAGGGAGGCGAGGCATTTGACGCCGTCGATCTCCGTCTCCTCGGGACGGATGATGACCAGACGCTCCTTGGGACAGCCGCTGCCCATCAGGTTCTTCAGGATGATGCGGCCGAAATTCATGCCGCTGGCCGAGACGCCGATGATGCCGATCTTTTCCGGGTGGATCAGCTTGTCGATCTTGGCGATGGGCCGGGCCAGACGGGTGGGGGCGGCCTCGCAGGCCTTGGTCGAAACCGAACCCTTCAGGCCGTCCCTGGCGGCGGAAAGGTCCAGCACCACCTCGCCGGTGGTGGCGGCGGCCTCGGAGCGGCCGAAATCGATCAGGGCGGCGAAGCACTTCTCCAGCGCCGCGTCGGGGGCGTCGCCCCGGGCGGCGAGGCGGCGATAGGCGAAGGTGCGCCTGAAACGGTCCAGGAAACCGGCGCCGTCGGTCAGCTCCACCGAGGCATGCACGGCGGCACCATCCTTGCGGAAGGCGCCCTCGGCCAGGGCGGCTTCGCGCGCCCCCAGTCCGGCCGAGATCACCATGCCGAATTCCCGGGTGTTCGTCAGGGCGACGCGCAGGTCGTCGCCGCTGTCGCCCGCCGTGATGCCCAGGCGGGCGGCGTCCAGTTCCTTGACCATCAAAGCCTCTCCTCTCTTTGCCCGCACGCGTGCTCGGAAAAAGGGGAAGCCTCCCCACCCGGCCGGGCGGTGCTTATTTCTTGTCCTGGTCCTTGGCCTCCCCGGGGGGGACCTCACGCCAGCCCGGCTTGAAGCCCGGACCGGATTCCCCGCCGCCGCGGGCGGGGGAATGGTTGATGGCGAAGCCCTGGTTGTGGGCCGCCTTGGTGACGATGACGATCTTCATGGCCCAGCCGCCCGCCATGGCGGCCAGACCGGCGGCGGCCAGGGCGGCGGCCCGGATGTCGGGCTGGATGCCGGCCATCACCAGGAAGGCGATGGGAATGACGTTGCCGCCCAGGGTGAAGGGCATGGACAGGCGGATCAGCATGGCGGCGGCTTCCACCGGCGCCTCGCCGCCAACCATGCGGCGGCGATAGAACATCCACACGAAGATGCGGCCCGCGATGGTGGCGACCAGGGTGCCGGCCACCCATTCCGGCGCGCCCGCCTCCAGGAACAGGGTGCCCAGCAGCAGCAGGATGCCGGCGCCCTCGGCCAGGCCGGTGACCACGGTCAGCGGCAGGATCAGCGGCGAGCGCCAGGTGGGAATGCCCTTGGCGGATTCCAGGATGCGGGCCTGGCAGTAGAGATAGGCGGCGGCGGGAATCCACACCAGCTTGGCGAGATCGGGCCAGATCAGCGCGGCGCCGCCCAGCGGGAACAGCACGGCGGCGACGAAGGCTTCCCGCGTCATCCAGCTGCGCTTGCCGCCCAGCAGGACGTTCATGGCGCGAAGCGGGCGGCCGATCTCGAGGAAGACGGAGAACAGGCCGAGGCCGACCAGCGCCAGACCGGCCAGCAGCAGGACCGGGCTGTAAAGTCCGGCGAAAGCCCCCAGCGAGGTGAGGATCAGCAGGCCGGTCCCCGAGCCGCCGCCGATGAAATTGCCGGCGGCGCGCATGTCCCAGGCGGTCTGCAGCCAGGGCGCCAGGCCCTGGTGGCGCATGGCCGGGGCGTCTTCCATCTCGTCGCTCATGCCGGCTCTCCCGCGACAGTTGTCATCCTGAGCGAAGCGAAGGATCTTTCACCCGCTGTCCTTGCCTGAAAGATTCCTCGCAAGGCTCGGAATGACAGAAGAGCTGTGGCGCTGTTGTTTCCGGCGTTCATTCGTCCTCGGTCTCCCACAGATAGTGAATGTTGGGACCGGTCCCGAGTTCCTCGTGCATGCGGAACGATTTGTACCGCTTCAGCAGCTTGCTGACGTTGCTGTCAGGATTATCGGTATCGCCGAACGTCAGCGCCTTGGACAGACAGGCGTTGACGCAGGCGGGAGTCGCTTCCGGCGCCACCCCGGGGGTCAACCCGTTGGCCAGCCCGTAATCGACCCGGTCGACGCAGAAGGTGCACTTCTGCGCGACGCCAAGCAAGCGTTCATCGTAGCGCGCCCGCTCGTTCTGGGTGGCCTGGTCCTTGAAGGCGAAGGTGGGCTTGGACACCTTGTAGCGGGCCTGGTAGGGACAGGCGACGATGCAGTAGCCGCAGCCGATGCAGATGTCGTAGTCGATGGTGACCATGCCGTCGGCGCGCTTCTTGGTCGCCGTGGTGGGGCAGACGTCGCGGCACGGCGGCTCGTCGCAATGCATGCAGCCCACCGGCACGAAGACGCGGCGCACGTCGGGGAAGGTGCCCACCTCCATGTCCAGCACCTTGCGGTACTGCACGCCGGGGGGCGTGGCGTTGGCGTGGCGGCAGGCGGTGGTGCAGGTCTGGCAGCCGACGCAGCGTCCCAGGTCGGCGACGATGGCCCATTTGGTCATGCCCGCCTCCCCTGCTCATCGGGGCGCGCTTTCCGGATGGCGACCCGCGACAGGTCGGCGGCCGAGCCGGTGGCGTCGGTCAGCTGCATGGTCATGGCGGTCAGCCGGTTCATGCTGGGCACGTCGAAATCCTTGGCCACCGGCGTGGCCCAGTGGTCGAACTGGGCCATCATCAGGATGGTGTCGGGGCGGATGCCCTGGGTCAGCACCACGCGGCCCGAGACGCTTTTGCCGGTGGGCGCGGTGACGACGATGCGCTCGCCCTCACGCACGCCGATCCTGCGGGCGGCCTCGGGGTTCATCATCACGCCGTCATGGCCCTTGACGTTGCCCGACACCTCCCGCATCAGCGGAATGTGCATGTTGGAGCCCCAGGCGTATTGCATGGAGCGCGCCGTGACCACCCAGAAGGGGAAGTCCTCCACCTTGCCGCCGAACTCCACCACGCTCTGTTCCCAATAGCCGGGGAAGTCGTGCCATTCCATCAAAGGCCGGTATTCGGTCAGCTGGTTGTCCCACCAGGTGATGCCGGCCTCGCGCAGACGGTTGGCCAGCTGGCGGCCGATACGGGCCAGGCGTTCCTGGTAGGGCAGCTCGTAGCGCAGGCCCTTGGCCTTCAGCGCCGGGGTGAGGAACCAGTTGGCCTCGGGGAAGGGGATGGTGCGGAAGCCGTTCTGCTTCCACCAGTCCAGGCCATGGCTTTCGGCTCCGCCGGTCAATTCGGCCGAAGCCGAGCGGCAGGAGGCGTCCCACACCTCTTCCAGGGTCGGGGCCTTGTCCAGGGGCAGGCTGAAATCCCAGTTGGCGCCTTTGAGCGGCACGCCGTGGGAGCCGCGGTTGATGGCGGCCACGTATTTTTCCTGCAAGCCCGTGCGCACCGCCAGTTCGGTGGCGATGTCGGTGAAGTCGCGGGCCTCGCCCTGGGGCTTGACGCTGGGCTGCCTGAGCGCGAAGCCCTGGGTCTTCCAGTACTGCTCCTGGAACTTGGTGCCGCCGATGCGGATCAGCTGCATGCCTTCCAGGTCGGTGGCGTCGGGCAGCAGGATGTCGGCGAAGTGGTTGGTCTCGTCCCGGGTATGGGCGAAGCACACCACGAAGGGCATGCGCGCCACCACGTCGGCCACCCGGTCGGTGTCCCAGAACGAGATCACCGGGTTGGTGCGGTAGACCAGCAGGAATTCCGGGAAGGTGGCGCGCGGAATCTCGTCCTGGGGCTCGTCCAGGAACATGTACGAGAACTGGGTCGGCCCCAGCGCCGGGCTCCACGACGAATTGCCCACCAGCGGCACCAGCATCTTGTAGGCGTTGCGGATGATGGGCTTGGCCGCCCAGGTGTCCCTGTCGGTGGGGTTGAACGGGTATTCCATGAAGCCGTCCAGGCAGCCGTCGAAGCTTTCCAGGCGGTTCATCACCGGGCGGTTGATGCGGATGGTGGTGCCGATGGTGCCGCCCGGCACCTCCAGCGCGCCGACCAGCACGGCCAGCATGGTCCTGGCCCAGCAGCACTCGGCGCCGCCCCAGCCGTTGTTGACGGTCTTGCCCAGGGTCACCGCCACCGGACGGTAGGGCATCTCCACCCCGTCGATCTCGATGGTCTGGCCGACGCAGGCGTTGTCGAGGAATTCATTGGCGATCTTGCGGATGCGCGCTTCCGGCACGTCGCAGACCTTGGCGGCCCAGACCGGCGTATAGGTGCGGACGTGATCGACGAACTTGGTGAAGGCGGTGACGCCCTCCACCTCCCGGTGCTCCCAGCGCTCGTCGTCGGCACCCAGGGTCACGGCGTGGGAAACGGTGAAGCGGCCTTCCAGGGCGGGAACCGCGCCGGGGGTGTCGTGGGGCACGGCCTTTGCCGTCTTTTCATCCCACAGCAGCGGCTTGCTGGTCTCGGGATCGCGCAGGTACCAGCCGTCGGGGCCGACCAGATAGGGGCTGGAGGTGGTGTTCTTGAGGAAATCCAGGTCGAGCCGGTCGCGCGACGCCTCGTGGACCAGCACGTGCAGCAGGCTCATCAGGAAGGCGGCGTCGGTCTTGGGCTTGATGGGCAGCCACTCGGCGGAGCAGGCGCCGGTCACCGACAGATGGGGCTCCACCTGGATGCGCTTGGCGCCCCTGGCGCGCGCCTCGGCATGGCGGTAGACGCCGCAGACGCCGCCCGACGCCTCGTGGTTGGCGCCGCAATTGATGATGTAATTGACGCGCGGCGTGTCGGGCGTGATCACGTAGCCGCGATGCCAGAACTCGCCGTACAGGTGCTCGGAGTGATAGCACTTGACGCCCTGGCCCGAACCGAAGCCGAAATCGATGGGACCCCAGGCGGCCAGGAAGGCGGTGAGCGAGCCCATGTACTGGGTCGGCGTGCCGGCGCCACCGAACGAGGCGGCCACCTTGGGATAGCCGTGTTCGTCCAGCAGCCCCTCGGCGCGGATGGTGTTCAGCTTCTCGGCGATGGTGCTCATCGCCTCGTCCCACGAGATGGGCACGAAGCCGGGGTCCTGGTCCTTGCCCTTCCTGGGGTTGGTCCGCTTCATGGGGGTCAGGATGCGGTGCGGCGTATAGGACTTCTGAATCAGTCCGAACGCCTTGACGCAAACCTTGCCCTCGGCCGGGTGGGTATCGGCCGCCTTGAAATTGGGCTCGATCTCGGTGGCGATTCCATCGACCACCTTCACGGTCATCAGGTCGGGGCCCGCCACACACTGGTAGCAGTACGTCTGGACCTTCTCGACCTTGCTTCCCCCACCCCCCTGTTCCCCAAGACGGGGCGGGGCGGCGCTCATGACGCGCTCGCAGCTTTCTGGGCTTGGGCCTTTTCGGCCTTGGCCAGCAGGCGGGCCTTGGTGGCCTCGACGCCGACCACGAACCGCTTGTGCACGCCCTTGCCGATGTTGTCGAGCGAGTCCCTGGCGGTGAACGAGAAGGTCACGCCGGGGCCCTTGACCTCTTCCACGGTCACGGTGATCTCGACCCACTGGCCCAGCAGGGTGGGAGCCATGTGATCGACCTCGACGCGGGTGCCGACCGAATCCTCGTTCGCCTCGGAATGCTCCAGCAGCAGGTCGCGGGCGGTGACTTCCATGTCGTAGATCAGCGCCGGGGTGTTGTAGACCCGCGCCTCGTCGCCCATGAAGCCGATGGTGCGGCCCTTGTCGACCTCGTAGCGGCGGGTGGCGGTCAGACCGGCGACCAGCGTGCTCTTCATAAGGAAACCCTCCCGGATGAATGGCGGGGACCTGTTGCGGCGCCCCTTTGATTTCCTCCGTTATATTACATCCGCAGCGCTTGTGTCAAAAGTTTTGTATCAGATGACAGCGGTCGACAGCTTGCCGCATGGCAGAAATGTCCTTGAAATAACCACAAAATTCTTGTTCCAGGCCCTTTGCCCAAACCCCGATCTTGATGCATCGCACAACAAGAGCGATACAACTTGAATCGGGAAAGGATCACTTCCATCCCGCCAATGATCAGCCACACATAACTGGCCGCCGGACACCAAGTCCGCCGGCGGGAATGACTTTATGCATTCCGGTACTGATTTGCTTATTTTTGTCACGCCATACCGACGTTGGCGTCACAAACCATATTCGCGACAGGCCGATCAGTTATTCTGATTCTCGAATCCGAACACATCGAGAAACACCCGACGCGCATCGAACAACCACGCAGCATCCGCCTCGCCCAGTCGCCCGGCGATGATGTTCTTGTGGATGGTCGCGATCTTGTCGAATCGCACCAGGGACGGCACCTTGAGTCCGTTTCCGCTGGTCGGCTCCATGACCTTGGCATCGGACTCGATGCGGGCCACCGACGTGATATAGGCGACCACCACATCGGTGCGCCGGTCGTTGTCGGTGGAGATAACCAAGGCCGGACGACGCTTGGCGGCGGTGAGATCGGTAAAGGGGAAATCCGTGAGTACGATAGTTCCGAAGGAGATACCGCTCACGGCCGGAAACGCTCCACCAGATCGGCATCGCTGTAAAGGTCGGGCTCATCCGCCAGCCAGTCGAAGGCGCCACCCGCCGCATTCATGGCGGTGACGGACGGCTCTTCCGGTTCGATGCTCTCGACCACCACGCGCAGACGCTGCCCTGCCGGAATACCGCGTCGCCGCAGTTCCTCGGTCAGCTTACCCGCCTCGATATCGGTCAGAACCTGTCGCATGGCACTAAGATAGTGTGCACGGTAAAGGCAGGCAATGGGATTGGCCGTCAGGAAACCGACCTCAGACCCATGACGATCTTGTCGAGCCCCCGGAAGGCGGCGGCCAGTTCCACGTGGGCTTCGCGCATGGTGCCGGCGTCGGGACAGGGATGGCCGCCGATGCGGTTGGCCTGAAGCATGCGCAGACCGGCGGCCAGGGACTGGCCCTTGATGAACTTGGCCACATGGTGGACGGCGGCGTAATGCACCGCCAGATGACCGGCCAGACGCTCGGGCAGCAGATAGAGCGACGCCTGCACCGCCCGCCAGCCGTAATCCAGGTCGGCCAGGGCGACGGTGGCGGAAACGAAGGAGACCCCGGCATCGGCGTTGGGCGGCACCGGCACCGCTTCGAAGGCCTGGATGCGGGCTTCCAGCTCGATCACCAGGGTGGCGGCGGCGGACTTGCGGCGCAGCGCCTCCTCGCGGCGGCGGCCCGCATTGGCGGTGGCGATACCCACCAGCCCGGCCACCAGGGCGCCGACGGCGATCATCAGCGCGGCGATTCCGGCCTGGACCAGAAGGGGCAGCGGGCCGGGCTCGGCCGGAGCCGGGACGACCGGCGGGGCGACGACGGGAGCCGGGGCGGCGATGGGAGCCGGAGCGGGCGTCGGAGCAGCCACGGGAGCCGGAACCGGAGCCGGAGCGGGGGCGGGCGCCGTCGCGGGCGCCTCGGCGGCGGGCAGCGGCCGCACCGCCTGGAACCCGGGGGTTTCCTCTGCCGGAGCCAGGGGGGCGGGCGGCAGGGGCTGGACCAGGGGAGAGGGCGCCGGTCCCTCGTCGGCGGCCAGGACCGGCACGGCGCAGGCAAGGGAAACGACCAATGCGGCAACGGCCATTCTGAACATCTGGACACAATCCCGAATTTATGGCGAACCCCTGGAACCCGGCACCATAGACCAAGCCCGCCCCGCCGGGAAGATGGCTAAAAGCCCCCACTTCTTCCTTGCTTTTTCGCGCCTGCGGCAGAAACTCGTCGGTCATGAGCATTCACAACCTTTCCTTCCTGTTCGAGCCCACCTCGGTGGCGGTGATCGGGGCCTCGGACCGGCCGCGTTCGGCGGGTGCCGTGGTGATGCGCAATCTGCTGGCCGCCGGCTTCAAGGGGCCGATCATGCCGGTCCACCCCTCCCACCGGGCGGTGGCCGGGGTGCTGGCCTACAAGGACGTGGCCTCCATGCCGCTGACCCCGGACCTGGCGGTGCTGTGCACGCCGGGCGAGACGGTACCCAGGCTGCTGGATGATCTGGGACGGCGGGGAACCCGGGCGGCGGTGGTCATCGCCGGCGACGTGGACAGGGAAGCCATGCTGGCGGCGGCGCGGCCCTGGTCCCTGCGCATCCTGGGCGGCGGCGCGCTGGGCGTGCTGGTGCCGCGCATCCGCCTCGACGCCAGCTTCTCCCACGTCACCGCCCTGCCGGGCAAGGTGGCCTTCGTCTCGCAGTCCGGCGCGCTGTCCACCGCCGTGCTGGACTGGGCCAGACCACGCGGCATCGGCTTTTCCCACTTCATCAGCCTGGGCGACGCCCACGACATCGATTTCGCCGACGTCATGGATTACCTCGCCAACGACGACCAGACGCGGGCGATCCTGCTTTACATCGAATCCATCGGCGAGCGGCGCAACTTCATCCCCGCCGCCCGGGCCGCCGCCCGCAACAAGCCGGTGCTGCTGGTCCGCGCCGTGCCCCAGGCCGACGACCATCCCATCGGGCCGTTCCTGGCCGAATCCCTGGCCCGGCCCGAGGATTCCTTCGACGCCGCCATCCGCCGGGCCGGCGCGCTGCGCGTGCACGACATCGACGAGCTGTTCGGCGCGGTGGAGACCCTGGCCCGGGCCAAGCCCATGAAGGGACAGCGCCTGGCCGTGCTGTCCAATGGCGGCGGCACCGCCATGATGGCGCTGGCCGAGATGGGCGGTCCCGGCGGCGGCCAGATGGCCCAGCTGTCCGAGGAGACGCTGAGGAAGCTTTCCGCCCTTATGCCGCGCGGCTGGAAGGCGGGCAATCCGGTGGATTTGGGCGTCGATGCCACCGGCAAGCGCTACGCCGAGATCACCCGGGTGATGATCGAGGCCGAGGAGGTGGACGCCACCCTGGTGATCCACGCCCCCAACGCCATGGCCGACGGGCTGGAGGCGGCCCAGGCGGTGATCGACACCCAGAAACGCCATGGCGGCGCGGTGCTGACCTCGTGGGTCGGCGAGGAGGCGGCGGCGCCCGCCCGCAAGCTGTTCGGCGAGGCGGCGCTGCCCACCTACGACACGCCGGGCCGCGCCGTGCGCGCCTTCCGCCATCTGGTCAATTACCAGCGCAACCAGGACATGCTGCTGGAAACGCCGCCGTCGCTGATCGAGGGCTTCGCCGCCGCCAAGGGCACGGCGCGCCTGATCGTGGCGCGCGGCCTCAACGATCCCGGGGGCAACCTGACCGAGCCCGACGCCAAGGCCCTGCTGTCGGCCTACGGCATCGAGACCCAGGACACCCGCCTGGCCGCCACCATCGACGGCGCGGTGGACGCCGCCGATCAGGTGGGCTATCCCGTGGCGCTGACCATCGCGTCCCCCGACGTGGCCCGCAAGTGGGACGTGGGCGGCGTGGCGCTGAACCTGGAAGACGCGGCCGCCGTGCGCTCGGCGGCCGAGGGCATCATGCGCCGCGTCGAGGAGACCCGGCCGGAAATCCGGGTCGACGGCTTCACCATCCAGCGCATGGCGTTTCGCCCCAACGCCCGCCAGCTGATCGTCGGCGTGGCCTGCGACCCGCTGTTCGGCCCCGTCCTGGTCTTCGGAGAAGGCGGCCGCGCCGTCGAGGTGATCCGCGACCACACCGTCGGCCTGCCCCCCGTCAACCTGCCGCTGGCCCGCGGCATGATCGGGCGGACGAGGGTGTCGCGGCTGCTCAAGGCCCACGGACGGCGCCCCGCCGTGGATCTCGACGCGGTGGCCGAGGTGCTGGTGCGGGTGTCGCGCATGCTGGCCGACAATCCCGAGATCGTCGCCTGCGACATCAACCCGCTGTTCGCCGACGAGAACGGCGCTCTGGCGGTGGACGCCCGCATCCGGGTGGCGCCGTGGGAGGACACCGATCTGCGGCACTTCTCCATCCTGCCCTACCCCGCCGAACTGGAGGAGACCGCCCGCCTGCACGACGGCTCGCCGGTCACCCTTCGCCCCATCCGGCCCGAGGACACCGTCGCCCATGCCGAGATGATGGCCCGCATGACGCCGCAGGACCTGCGCCTGCGCTTCTTCGGCCAGGTGCGGCAGATCCACCATCACCAGATGGCGCGCCTCACCCAGATCGATTACGAGCGCGAGATGGCCTTCATCGCCACCCGCGCCAACCGGGACGGCCAGCCGGAAACCCTGGGCGTGGTGCGCACCGTCACCGACCCCGACAACCGCCGCGCCGAACTGGCGGTGCTGGTGCGCTCGGACATGAAGGGCACCGGCCTGGGGTCCATGCTGATGGACAAGATCGTCCGCTACCAGCGCGCGCGCGGGACCAGGGCCATCTATGCCCAGATCATGATCGAGAACGACGCCATGATCCGCCTGGCCGCCAAGGCGGGGTTCCAGAAGCAGCGCTCGGAGGACCCCGACGTGGTCGAAATGGTGCTGGAGCTGGCCTGATTGTCACCCTGAGGTGAAGCCCACTGCCGTCCGGTTTAATTGCCTGGGTGCTGGCGGACGGGTTTTTTCAGCATCAAGACACCAAGGACACCAAGAGGACATTTCTGGTGCGTCGTGCCCGGACTTGTTCCGGGCATCCACGCCCATCGGCAGTACTATTGTTTCATGAGGCATTCCAGCGGATCCGCGTGGATGGCCGGGACGATGCCCGGCCATGACGGTGAGGTTGGGCGGGGCGATCAGCTCCGTCCTCCTGGTGTCCTTGGTGTCTTGGTGGTTGAAGAGGCTTTTCCGTATCCCCATTCCGGTGGAGCCATCTCAAACCAAGCCTGGGCAAGGCAAGAGACCAGTGCTGGCCGAAGTAAACCGGACAGCCGTGGGCTTGTTCCGGGCATCCGGTTTAATTGCCTGGGTGCTGGCGGACGGGTTTTTTCAGCATCAAGACACCAAGACACCAAGAGGACATTCCAGGTGCGTCGTGCCCGGACTTGTTCCGGGCATCCACGCCCATCGGCAGTACTATTGTTTCATGAGGCATTCCAGCGGATCCGCGTGGATGGCCGGGACGATGCCCGGCCATGACGGTGAGGTTGGGCGGGGCGATCAGCTCCGTCCTCCTGGTGTCCTTGGTGTCTTGGTGGTTGAAGAGGCTTTTCCGTATCCCCATTCCGGTGGAGCCATCTCAAACCAAGCCTGGGCAAGGCAAGAGACCAGTGCTGGCCGAAGTAAACCGGACAGCCGTGGGCTTGTTCCGGGCATCCGGTTTAATTGCCTGGGTGCTGGCGGACGGGTTTTTTCAGCATCAAGACACCAAGGACACCAAGAGGACATTTCTGGTGCGTCGTGCCCGGACTTGTTCCGGGCATCCACGCCCATCGGCAGTACTATTGTTTCATGAGGCATTCCAGCGGATCCGCGTGGATGGCCGGGACGATGCCCGGCCATGACGGTGAGGTTGGGCGGGGCGATCAGCTCCGTCCTCTTGGTGTCCTTGGTGTCTTGGTGGTTGAAGAGGCTTTTCCGTATCCCCATTCCGGTGGAGCCATCTCAAACCAAGCCTGGGCAAGGCAAGAGACCAGTGCTGGCCGAAATTAACAGGCTGCGGAAATACTCGTCCCAAGACGTCGTCATTCCCGCGAAAGCGGGACCGAAGGGAACGCGGAGCGGACAATCCATGCATCAGCAAACTATATCTTGTTTTGATGTCGCCAAATTGCGTCAACATGGACCCCCTAAGCTCACGATCGAAGTGCAACACCCGCTATAATGGGTGCTGCGATGGGACAACGATACAATCAGCTCAGTCTGGATGAGCGGTGCGAGATTTACCGTCTGCATGCAGACGGTAAATCTCGGCGAGCCATTGCCCGGGCCTTGGGCCGGGCGGCGTCAACAATCAGCCGAGAGCTGGAGCGCAACAGTGGCGCCCAAGTCGGCTACAAGGTGGATTGGGCGATGATCCAGGCCCGCGCCCGGCGGCGGCGCAAGCTTTACAAACTGGAGCGCTCGAGCGCGCTCAGGAAACTGACCTTGGACGGCCTTGCGATGGGATGGTCCCCGGAGCAGATCGCCGGGCGGCTCGAGCTTGAGCAAGGTAGGCCGGTGATCAGCCACGAGTCAATTTACCGCTACATCTACTGGCGCGTGAACAGCCACAAGGACTATCTGCACCGGCTGCTGCCGCGCGCCAAGTTTCAGCGTGGCTGGCGTGGCCGCAAGGGCGGCAGCTCGGTGCATTTCATTCCCCAGCGAGTGCCGGTAGCCGAGCGTCCCGCCGAGGTCGCCGACCGGCGCCAGACCGGCCACTGGGAAGCCGATCTGATGCTGTTCTCCCGCTATCGCCAAGCCGTCCTGGTGGCGCACGAACGTAGCTCGCGCCTGCTTCTGCTCCGGCATCACCTCAGCAAAGCCGCCGAGCCAATCGCCGACAGCCTGACCGCCATGCTGCGGCGATTTCCTGCCGAGCAGCGCCGCACCATCACCTTCGATAACGGCTCTGAATTCGCGGCCCATCGCCGCCTGAAGACAAGGCTTCGCATGAAAACCTATTTCTGCGATCCCCATAGCCCCTGGCAGAAGGGCGGCGTCGAGAACGCCATCGGGCGAATGCGGCGGGGACTGCCGCGAAAAACAGATCTCGCGGCAGTTTCCCAGGCCGATCTGGACGACCTGGCCATGGACTACAACCTCACCCCGCGAAAGTGCCTCGGATATCGAACTCCGCTTGAGGCTTTCCTCGGGAAAGCCATCGATCTCGGTGTTGCACTTGAAATGTGAGTCCATCTCCCCGCCTTCGCGGGGGTGACGAATAAATAGAGTGGTGGGCGAGTTTTTCCGCAGCCTGTTAAACCGGACGGCAGTGGGGGAAGCCGAAGGGTCTTTCAGGCCAGAGAGCGGACGTATCAGGGTGAATGATCCTTCGCTCTGCTCAGGATGACAGATTCTTTCCCAGGGCCGCCTCTTCCGCCAGCGCGTCGTTCTCCATGCGGATGGAAATCCGCCGCTGGCCGGCGAAGCGCTGGTCGAGCCGCACCGCGCCGACGATGGCGGTGAACAGGGCCAGCCACACCACCCGGTTCTGGTAGCGGTCGTGGGGATTGGAGAGCGCGCCGCAGACGATGGCGTTGCCCAGCAATCCGGCCACCACGATGATGGCCAGCCCGGTGGTGGTGCGGTCGCGCCTGCGCCACGCCACCGCCAGCAGGATCAGGGTCACCACCTCGGCCGCCTGGTTGATGGGCACCTGGAAGGCGTTGATGGCGTGGAAGTCGATGGCCGGGCGCCGCTGCTGGCGGGCGAAGCGGAACTGCTTGAACTCGGCCGGATAGCGCTTCAGCTGGGTCTTGACGAAGTGCCAGGTCATGGGCACCAGATCCTCGCCGCTCTCGATCAGGTCCAGCTGCTCCCAGGTGTTGATCAGGGCCGATTCCAGCACCTCGCGCGGGAAGAGGCGCATGGCGCCCGCGACGATCTGGCCCGATTCGTCGTGCATGGCGGTCCAGCCGCCCATCTCGTTGAAGGGCGACGGCCCCCACAGGAATTCATCGGCGGTGCGCGGCAACTCGTCCTTGTGGTCGCACATTTCCAGCTCGGCGCCCTGGGGGCAGACCTCGTCCAGATATTTCTTGGCGATGCCGGTCTGGACGAACAGGGCCAGCTGCAGCACCTGTCCCGATTCGGAAAAGACGAAGCGGCCCATGAAGATCTTGTGGGTCACCGGCACCAGCAGGATGCCGCCGACCAGGGCCGCCACCGGGCACAGCATGCGCGGCCTCGGCATCCGCCGCAGGAAACGCGATCCCAGCCAGACCATGGCCAGCACCAGCAACAGGCCTGCCGCCACCGCCACGTGGCTCATGTGGACGCAGACGGAAATGGCGGTGATCACCACCAGGGCGAAGCGCCGCCAGTTCTGCAGCCCCTCGCCGAAGGCCAGGGCGGCGACGCCCAGGATGGCCACGCCGGCGAAGACGTCGGCCAGCACCTGCGACGACACCCAGGGCAGGCCGGTGAACAGGGCGAGCGCCAGCCCGACGCCGAGGAACACCATGTGCCGCCAGCGGCCGATGAAGCCCATCACCGCCTCGTGCAGCACCCAGGTGGTGAGGATGGCGTGGGCCAAGGGCAAGGCCCACAAGGTGCCGAACGCCTTGGCGATGGTGCAGAACACGCCGTAGGTCATGATGCGCCAGATGATCGGCTGGAAGGAAAACGCCATCTCGACGTAATCCTCGCTGTCGAAGTAGATCAGCGGATAGCCGTTCCACAGGGCGGGGGCCATCAGCAGGGCCACCACCAGCACGAAGGTCAGGGCGTGATACCCCAACTTCCAGCCGGTGAGCGGCACCCTGCTCATGGATTTAGGCCCGCTTCCAGGTGGTGCCGCCGGCCCCGTCCTCGAGCACCACGCCCCTGGCCGCCAGGTCCTGGCGGATGCGGTCGGCTTCGGCGAAGTTCCTGGCCTTGCGGGCCTCGGTACGGGCGATGATGGCCGCCTCGATCTCGGCATCGGCGGGACCGCCGGCGGCGCCCGTTCCCTTGAACCACGCCTCGGGGTCCTGGTAAAGCAGGCCCAGGAGATGACCGGACGCCAGCAGCGCGCCTTTCTTGCGCGCCCTGTCCTCCAGGCCGGTGGCCTTGTTCAGCGCGCCGGCCAGCTCGTGCAGATGGCTGATGGCCAGCGGCGTGTTGAGATCGTCCTTGAGCGCCGCCAGCACTTCCAGCGGCGCCTCTTCCTCGTAGCCGTTGGCGTCGATGTCGGCGGCACCGCGTAAGGCGGTGTAGAGGCGGTCCAGCGTCGCCTTGGCCTGCTTCAATCCCTCCGCCGTCCAGTCGAAGGGCTGGTGGTAGTGGGTGGCCAGCATGGCCAGCCGGATGGCCTCCCCCGGCGCCTGGTCCAGCAGGTCGCGCACGGTGAAGAAGTTGCCCAGGGACTTGGACATCTTCTCGCCTTCCACCATCAGCCAGCCGTTGTGCAGCCAGAAGCGGGCGAAGGGCTTGCCGTTGGCGCAGGTGCTCTGGGCGATCTCGTTCTCGTGGTGGGGGAAGACCAGATCCTGGCCGCCGCCATGGATGTCGAAGGTCTCGCCCAGGTGCTGCAGGCTCATGGCCGAGCACTCGATGTGCCAGCCGGGACGCCCACGGCCCCAGGGCGAATCCCAGCCGGGCAGGTCGTCCGACGACGGCTTCCACAGCACGAAGTCGCCGGCATCCTTCTTGTAGGGGGCCACCTCGACGCGGGCGCCGGCGATCATCTCGTCCTTGGACCGGCGCGACAGCATGCCGTAATCGGCCATGGCGCCCACCGAGAACAGTACGTGCCCCTCGGCCTCGTAGGCGTAGCCCTTGGCGATCAGGCGCTCGATCATGGCGATCATCTGGCCGATATGGGCGGTGGCGCGCGGCTCCACGTCGGGCATCAGGCAGTTCAGCGCCCCGATATCCTCGTGGAACATGGCGGTGGTGCGCTCGGTGATGGCCGAGATGGGCTCGCCGGTTTCCTTTGCCCGCGCGTTGATCTTGTCGTCCACGTCGGTGATGTTGCGCACGTAGCGCACCGACGGATAGAGCGTCTTCAAGAGGCGATAGAGCACGTCGAAGACGATCACCGGCCGGGCGTTGCCGATATGGGCGCGGTCATAGACGGTGGGGCCGCAGACATACATGCCCACATGGCCGGGCACCAGCGGCTCGAACACGTCCTTGGTCCGGGTGAGGGTGTTGTAGAGAACCAGCGGCACCTGCCGAACTCCTATGGCGAATGTGGATATTGCCGTGAAAGACGGCCCAAACCAGTGACCGATGTCAAGCAGCCTGTCCCGACAGACGGGAAACGGCGCGCCCGCGCCCGATCAGCGGCAACAGCGTCTTCAGCTCCGGTCCATTCTCGCGGCCGGTGAGCGCCAGACGCAAGGGGTGGAACAGGGCCTTGCCCTTGCGGCCCGTCGCCTGCTTCACCGCTTCGGTCCAGGCGCCCCAGGTGGCGTGGTCCCAGGGCTCGGGCGGCAGCAATCCGGCGGCGGCGTTGGTGAAGTCGGCATCCTCGATCACCGGGACCAGGGTCTGGCGGCAGATGGCCCACCATTCGGCGGCGTCGGCCAGATGGTTGAGGTTGGGCCGCACCGCCAGCCAGAATTCCTCGTCGGCACCATCGATGCCCAGCCTGTCCCGCACCTCGGCGAAGGAAGCGGTGTGCATCAGGCGCGCGTCCAGGCGCTCCAGCTCGGCCGAATCGAATTTGGGGGTGCCGCGTCCGAACTTGTCCCAGGCGAACTCGGCGGCCAGGTCGGCGAGCGAATGCCTGATCTCGATGGCATCCGAGGTGCCCAGCTTGGCCAGCAGGGAACTGAGCGCCATGGGATGGATGCCGGTGGCGCGCAGGTCCCTGAGCGAACCGCTGCCCAACCGCTTGGACAGCCCCTCCCCGCTCGCCCCCGTGAGCAGCGGCAGATGGGCGAAGGCGGGCGGCTTTGCCCCCAAAGCCTGGAACAGCTGAATCTGCGGCGCGGTGTTGGTGACGTGGTCCTCGCCCCGGATCACGTGGGTGATGCCGAACTCGATGTCGTCCACCACGCTGGGCAGGGTATAGAGGAACGAGCCGTCGCCCCGGATCAGCACCGGGTCCGACAGGTTGGCGCCGTGGTAATGGCTGGGGCCGCGCACGCAATCGTCCCAGCGCACCTCCTCGTGCTCCAGCCTGAAGCGCCAGTGGGGCTTCCTGCCTTCCGCCTCGTAGCGGGCGATATCGTCGGGGGTGAGCTTCAACGCGGCGCGGTCGTAGACGGGGGGAAGGCCGCGTCCCAGCTGCACCTTGCGCCGCAATTCCAGCTCGTCCGGCGTCTCGTAGCAGGCATAGAGCCGCCCGGAAGCCTTGAGCCGCTCGGCGGCGGCGGCGTAGGCGTCGAGCCGGGCCGACTGGCGCTCCAGCCTGTCCCAGTCCAGGCCCAGCCAGCGCAGATCGTCCTGGATGGCCTCGGCGAATTCCGGCTTGGAGCGCTCCAGGTCGGTGTCGTCCAGGCGCAGAATGAAACGGCCGCCGCCGGACCGGGCGCACAGCAGGTTGAGCAGCGCCACGCGGGCATTGCCCACGTGCAGCAGCCCGGTGGGGCTGGGGGCGAAACGGACGACGGGACTCATGCCTTGTCATCCCGAGGCGAAGCCGAAGGATCTTTCAGCTTCAACCCTTCGCCGCTCGTCCGTGAAAGATGCTTCGCTGAGCTCAGCATGACAAATTCCGCCATCATATCAGCGACGTGAAGGCGTTGGTGATGGGATAGCGGCGGTCCTTGCCGAACGAGCGGGACGAGATCTTGACGCCGGGCGGGGCCTGGCGGCGCTTGTATTCGGCGCGGTCGAGCATGCGCCAGACCCGCCTGACCACCGCCTCGTCGAAGCCGGCGGCCGTGATCTCGGCGACGCTCTTCTCCTCCTCGATCATGGCTTCCAGCATGGCATCCAGCTCGTCATAGGGCGGCAGGGTGTCCTGGTCCTTCTGGTCGGGCTTGAGCTCGGCCGAGGGCGGCTTGGTGATGACGCGGTCGGGCATGACACGGCCCGAAGGTCCCAGGCAGCCCGGCGGGCGATGGAGGTTGCGCCAGGACGACAGCGCGAACACCGTGGTCTTGTAGACGTCCTTCAACACCGCGTAGCCGCCGCACATGTCGCCGTAAAGGGTGGCGTAGCCGCAGGACATCTCGCTCTTGTTGCCGGTGGACAGCACCATGGGGCCGAACTTGTTGGAGATGCCCATCAGCGTCAGCCCGCGCGAGCGCGACTGCAGGTTCTCCTCGGTGATGTCGGAGTTCTTGCCGGCGAACAGCGGCGCCAGCATCTGGTCGAAGGCCCCCATGGCCGGGCCGATATTGACGGTATCGAGACGCACCCCCAGCAGACGGGCGCATTCGGCGGCGTCCTCCAGGCTTTCGGCGGAAGTGTAGGGCGAGGGCATCATCACGCACCACACCTTGTCGGAGCCCAGCGCGTCGGCGGCGATGGCCGCGCAGATGGCGCTGTCGATGCCGCCCGACAGGCCCAGCACCACGCCGGGAAAGCGGTTCTTACCCACATAGTCGCGCAGGCCGGTGACCAGCGCCTGATAGACGCCCTCCAGGCGGGAGGCGGGCGGGGCCTTGGGCCCCTCGCAGCGCCAGCCGCTGGGCTCGCGCGTCCATCTGGTGAGCGCCACCTCGCTCTGCCAGGGGGCGAGAGAGGCGGCGGTCTTGCCGTCGCCGTCCAGCACGAAGGAGGCGCCGTCGAACACCAGTTCGTCCTGGCCGCCCACCTGATTGACGTAGACCAGGGGCAGGCCGGTTTCCTCGACCCGGGCGCGGGCGTGGTCCAGGCGTTTGGTGGGCTTGTCCATCTCGAAGGGCGAGCCGTTGGGCACCACCAGGATCTCGGCGCCGCTTTCGCCCAGGGTCTCGGCCACGTCCTGGTACCACATGTCCTCGCAGATCATGACGCCCAGGCGCACGCCCCGGAACGATACCGGGCCGGGGGCCGGGCCGGGCTGGAACACCCGGATCTCGTCGAACACGCCGTAATTGGGCAGGTGATGCTTCAGCCTGGTGGCGGCGATGCGCCCGTGGTCGAGCAGCAGAGCGGCGTTATGAAGCTTGTCCTTGACCCGCCAGGGCGCGCCGATCAGCATCGCCGGGCCGATTTCCGTCTCGGCGGCCAGCGCGTTCACCGCCGCCTCGCAGGCATCCAGGAAGGCGCCCTTCAGCACCAGATCCTCGGGCGGATAGCCGCAGATGGTCAGTTCGCCGAACACCACCAGATCGGCCCCCAACTCGGCGCCCTTGGCGCGGGCGGCGCGGATCAGCGCCATATTGCCGGCGATGTCGCCGACCACGGGATTGATCTGGGCAAGGGCAATGGACAAGGTATCGGACATGAGGCGATTCGGCCCTGGTGAACAATATATAGGCACACTAGGGAGCGGATTCGGCCCTGTCAACGCGCCGCTGCCGCCGCCTTCAACCGTTTCGCCGCCACGGTATAGCCGCCGTCGCCGCCATCCATGAAGTGGACGTGGCGCCCCTCGGCGGCGTTGCCCACCAGGCAGGTCATCAGCGCCCGATCGGAAACATGGAAGCCGAAGCGCAAATCCCCCGCCGCCTCGCGTTCCTCCAGATAGGCCCGCAGGTCCGCCACCCGCTCCGACGGGCAGTCGAACACCACCGCCAGGGTGTCGTCGTGCTTGACGAAGGCGGTGTTGGTGGCCGTCTCCTCGCGGTAGCGCACCGGGTCGAAGCCGCCCAGGGAAAACCCGAAGACATACATCAGCTTGACCAGCGTGGTCTGGGCCGCCACCTCCAGCCAGCGGCGCCACACGCCTCCCCGGCCACGGCCCAGCCGGGCCTCGATCATGGTTCCCTCGCCCGGCCAGCCGGGATCGAGATTTGCCGGCGAGGCGACCCGCAGACCGGTCTCGACGCTGTCGGACAGCCGGCACAGGTCGCGGTAGAGGCGGCAATGGTCCCTGTCGCCCACCACCAGCAGGGCGACCACGGCGCCGCGCTGCGAGACCAGGGGCTCCCAGCGGCACGACAGGCCGGTGAGGTCGGGGGGCTCGCCATCGTCCAGATCCTCGGGAACCCGGCACGAACGGGCCAGACCGGCGTCGCCGCGCTCCTTGACCGCCAGTTCCAGCATGTCCATGCCGCCGCCGGCGAACATGCCGAACGGATTGCCGGGCGAGGGCTCGTAACGCCCCACCAGCACCGTGCCGCCGGCCCGGCTGATGGCCGCCACCGGGGCGGCGCCCACCCTGAGCGACAGGCCGAACTCGCGCTTGGCGAAGCCGCGGGCGCGGGCCAGCTCCACCAGGGCCTTGTCCGCATGAGAGGGCGGCACCAGGGCCATGGCGCCGTCGCCGCCGAACTGGAAGGGCAGGTCGGCGGGCGCGCAGAGATTGCGCAGCGCCGCGATGGCCGAGGCGCCGACGAAGTTCACCGTCTTCTGCCGCCCCGCCTCCACCGCCTCGGTCGAGCCCTGGACGTCGGTGGACACCGCCAGCCAGTCGGGGGGCGCCGGCCGGTAGTAATCGTCCTCGAAGACGTTGGTCACGCGGGTCATGGATTTGAGCATTTCGAACATGGCGCCGCCACTCCCGGGATCAGGGGTCCATTTGAGCACCTTGCCGGCGGAAGTGCGAGAGCGGGTTCACTGTCCTGGCCGGGCGCGCTATGGTTGGGCCATGGTCACCCGCCCGCCGCCCCCGCCCCCGAGCCCACCGGCCAGTTCCGGTCCGCGATGCTGCCGGACGGTCGGCTCCACCATGGTCGGCCACTTCGCCACCCGCCTCGAGGTGGAGGCGGCCAAGGCGGGGGGCAGCCTGACCGCCGCCCAGATCCGTGCCCTGGCCCAGCGCTTCGTCGAGGCGGAGCAGCCGCGCTTCAAGGCCTATTACCAGCGGGCCTGGGACGATTGCACCAGCGAGCGCGAGGCTCTGCGCTGGGAGGGCGAGCGCGACCAGCCCTTCGAACGCATCCTGATGCGCCGCTTCGCCCATCTGTTCCCGCCCCGAAGCGGCGACGACGGCGGCGAGGGCATCTTGTCGCGGCGGATGATCCCGGGTTTCCACATGGCCATCGACAAGATGATCGGCCCCACCCTGTTCGAGCAGTGCCGCCACCGCTCCGCCGCCATCCTGGAGCGGCACAGGACGGCCCGGGGCCATCACGACTGGCGCGCCGTGCACGCCGATGCCGATGCCGGCCGGCTGATCGACGACGTCCTGATGGTCGTCGCCCAGTCCTTCACCGATTTCAGGAAGCGCCGCGCCTGGTTCATGGATCTGGTCAATTCCCGCCTGAGCCCGGCCGGAAGCGGCGCGGACGATGAACGCTGGCGCATGGACGAACGCGCCTTCGCCGCCCTGATGCGCGCCCTGTTCGCCGATCTGGGGGGCCGGGCCCACGCCGATCCCGCCGGGATCAGGAACCGGTGGGGCGACACCGCCCACGAGGCGCTTTGCCGCTTCATCCTGCACCTTGAACGCCCCATGACCTGACCCATGTGCCGCCCTTCAGGGGTGGCAAAATAACATCTTTTCTTCTCATGATTGTTTATGCATTCTCCGCCCGCACTAGGGGAGAAGCGTGTCGCCGTGGCGATCATGGTTCCAAGGACAGATGCCGTTTTCAGCGGACGCCGCCTGGAGGCCAAGCGGCTGGTCTGGGCGGCGCTGCGCGACCAGTTGCCCGACGACCACACGGTGTTCGCCTTCGCGCCCCCTGCCGGCGAGCCGTCGCCCGATTTCGTCGTGCTGGGCCCCCCGGGTCTCGTCCACATCGCCGTCACCCCCGGCATTCTCGACGTCCTAGCCCCGCCGGCGGCCGGGGTGATCTGGACCCATCGCGGCGATGACGGTTATTTCATCGGCGCCTTCCCCGCCGACGGCCTGCAGCGTGCCGCCGACATCGTCGAACGCCGCCTGCTGACCATGCTGCCGTCCGGCCACCGCCACCGGACAGATCAGTTCGGACGGGGATTGCTGCACATCCTGCCCGACACCACGCCCAGCTACACGCCGGGCATCGACTTGGCCTCGGCCGAGCGCCGGGTCCTGATCAACGCCGATCTCGGCCGCCTGGGCGAATGGGTGGGGCGCGCCATGCTGGACCGCCCCGCCGCGACGCCCCTGACCGATGACCTGCGCCTCGAGATGAAGACGGCCCTGGCGGCCTTGACCGAGCCGGCCGCGCCTGGGCGCGCCGCGCTTCTGCGGCAGGGCGGCGCGCTGGTCGCCGCCGGCCTTGCCGCCGCCCTGATCCTCGCCCTGATCTCCGACCGGGTCGGCTCGGACCCCAGCCTGCCCCGGGGCCAGGAGAAGAGAATTCAGGACGGCCGCGCCGTCTTCGCCTTTCCCGGGTTCTTCGACGCCTCAAATGGATTTGAAGAGATCCCCGAGTGGGGCGGCGATCAGGTAGATCATGGTCGCGAAGGTTGTGGTATTGCGGTAGCCCCTGGCGCGAGCGCGTGCCGCCTGGAAGAGGCCGTTGAAGCCCTCCAGTCGGGCGTTGCTGTGGGTTGATGTCCAGCGTTCGAGGATGCGTTGGCGGTGGTGCTCGACGGTTCCCAACGCCTTGCGGACGGGATCGAGGATGGTGTTGTCGCCGATCACCTCGAGTGCATGGCGCAGAAAGTTGGTGATCCGCCAGCGGGCAGCCTGGACGGTGTCGGCCTTGCGCACCCAGCGGAGTTTCTCCTTGAGCCGCCATGCGATGGCGGTCAACAGGTCGGAGGCTTCCAGTTCGGCCAGAGCCTCTGCCTGTGCCTCGGTCATCTTGCCGTCGGCCTTCTTCAGGATGGCCCAGCGCAGCGCCTTGGGCAGCTTGTTGCTCCTGGCTTCGGCGCGTCGGACCTCGTCGAGGGCCTTGGTGAACAACTGGACCACATGGAACCAGTCCACGGTGACGGCGGCGTTGGGGAAGGTTTCCCCGATGGCGGCGATGAAGGCGGGGCTCATGTCGCAGACCACCTCGACGACGCGGCCCGGCTGGCCGCCATGGTCCATCATGAACGCCTTGAACCGGGTGACGGTCTCCTTGCCCCGGCCGGGGGTGACGAAGACCACCGGCTTGTCCTTGCGGTCGAGATCGATGAACACGGTGACATAGGTATGGCCGCGCTTGGCGGCGGTTTCATCAAGGCCGACGGCGGCGAGCTTGGACAGGTCGAGGCGCTCCACCGCCTTGCGGACATAATGATGAACGATCCGCCATAGACGGTTGTCAGTGACCTCGATGATGCGAGCCGCCGCCAGCACCGGCATCTCGCGGACCAGAACCAGCGCCACCTGCTCGAACAGCAGAGTGAACTGACTGCCTTCTCTC
Source organism: Paramagnetospirillum sp. (assembly GCF_058402745.1). Classification (NCBI taxonomy): domain Bacteria; kingdom Pseudomonadati; phylum Pseudomonadota; class Alphaproteobacteria; order Rhodospirillales; family Magnetospirillaceae; genus Paramagnetospirillum; species Paramagnetospirillum sp. Next base: position 64,022 of record NZ_JBZVFI010000007.1, on the reverse strand, counting down.
GCCCACGGCACGCCGATCCGAAGCACACCATGCTCCGGACAGTCGGTGCGCGGCACCTTGGCGGTGATGTGGCAATGGTGCTGGAAGAAGTTGAGGTGCCGCCAGGTGAACTCCGCGAAGTCGTGCGCCTTGCAGGCTCGGCCACACTGGGGACAGGCAAACATGGTGCCGCGATCGACCGCAATCTCCAGGTGCAGCACGTGCGGATGAACCGTCGTGTCCAGTCGCTGCTCGACCAGTTTCCACGGCGGGGAAACGCCCAGCCCCAAAGCCATGATCGTATTGGCGTCCACGTCGATCTCCTCTCCTCCCAGACCACCGCAGAGTGCCATCGTGCTCACGCCGGTCAAGGACGCGTCCCACGCCGCTGACGCGGTGGCCTGCGGCCATCCCTGACCACCGCTCCGCTCGATGGCCTGCCAGACGGCAGGTCGGGACGAGGGGATGGTCAGCGGATTAATCGAACAAGGGGATATTCAGCTACAGGTAGGCAGGGCGCTCACGCCGGAACCGGCGCAATTCCACTTCCAACGTCGAAGAGGCCTTTCCCGCCTTCATTCCGGTCAGGGCCGAATGGGCGGTGAAGAGCGCCTTGGAGGTGGCCTGGGACAATCCCGACCGTCCGGTGCAGTGGCGCCACGGCACCCTGGCCGGCACCGTCCGCCAGCTTCCCCGCGACGCAAGCCCCTGCCGCGCCTTCCGCATCAACCTCGACCTGGGCGACGTGGTGCAGTCCGAGGACCGGCGCTACTGCCGCTAGGACGGCAAATGCGGGCGGGACGCCCGCATACCCGGAACCGCGCCTCAGATGCCCGCGCCGGCCTCGATGATGCCGGTCTGGCGCTCCACCTCGACCAGCAGGGCGTGCAGCTCGGCCTCGGCGAAGCCGTCGCCTTCCAGCTGGCGGATGGTGTTGATCAGATAGTCGCGGTTCAGCCCGCCCTGGCCCTCGGCATCCATGATGATGGCCGCCGCCCGCTCCAGCGGCAGCTGCCCGGCGTAGTGGTGATGGGTGGTGTCGGCCACGAAGGTATAGGCCTCGACCACGCGACCATCGTCACAGATCACCGGCAGATAGCGTGCCACATAGGCGTATCCGACCAGTTCGCGTTCATTGAGGTAGTCGATCACGTCCGCCGCCCGCGCTTGCGCCACCCGAAAGGCCATCCCCCGGCACGAGCCGCCCTCGTCCAGGCCCAGCACCAGGCCGGGCCGTTCCGGGGTGCCGCGCCAGTGGCGGGAATAGACGCAGAAATCCCGGTGCCAGCCGTCCAGGCGGGCCCGGCAGGTTTCATCGGCATCGAATCCCGGCCGCCACATCAGCGAGCCGTAGCCGAATACCCAGAGATCGCAATCCTTGGTCATGGAAGAACAGTGGCGCTACAGTGAGCCCCCGCCCCTGCCGGGGCGAGGAAAGGGAGCGAAGAATGACAGATCGGGCCGCCGCCATCCAGGGCGACGACACACTGAGCGAGGCCGACCGGCAGGGACTTTACCGGGTGCTGCTGTCCCGGCGCGACGTGCGCGGCCAGTTCCTGCCCGATCCCATCCCCGACGAGGTGCTGGCCCGGGTGCTGACCGCCGCCCATTACGCCCCCTCGGTGGGCTTCATGCAGCCGTGGAGCTTCATCCTGGTGCGCTCGCCCGAAATCCGGGGCCGCATCAAGGCCGCCTTCGCCAGGGCCAACGACGAGGCGGCCGGCATGTTCGAGGGCGAGGCGCGCGCCACCTACCGCTCGCTCAAGCTGGAAGGCATCCTGGACTCGCCGCTCAACATCTGCGTCACCTGCGACCGCGACCGGGTCGGCCCGGTGGTGCTGGGCCGCACCCACATTCCCACCATGGACCTCTACTCCACCGTCTGCGCCGTGGAAAACCTGTGGCTGGCCGCCCGCGCCGAGGGCCTGGGACTGGGCTGGGTCTCCATCATCTCGGAACCGGCGCTGAAGGAGATTCTGGGCATCCCCGAGCGCGTGGTGCCGGTGGCCTATCTCTGCCTGGGGCGCGTCAGCCACTTCTTCGCCCAGCCCGAGCTGGAGACCCGGGGCTGGCGCGAACGCCTGAAGCTGGCCGACCTGGTCACCCTGGACCGCTGGGAAGGTCCAAGGGACGAGGCCCTGGGCGAGGAACTGGCCAAAGCGCAGGCGCGGGCCGAGAGCGGTACAATTTAATTCATAGTTCCCTGGGCACCGCAAGATCGGAAAGGAGATTTTTATAGAGATTGACTATCTTTTTGGTTGCCGGAGTTGCGGATGAGCAATACTCTTTCAGTGATGCGCCCCCGAACGTTCTGGCGCCATCGCGACTGATGGACGGAGATACTCTCTGATGGATGAAAGCACTGAAGATGGCCGCCATAATTTCGGAGGAGTATGGACACTTTTAAAGCTGTCTGTCTTAGAAAAATACCTTTCCGCTTTTACGAGAGCGCTTAGCAAACAAAATTTTAAATTAGTCTATATAGATGCCTTCGCTGGGACAGGGCGATGTGATGTAAAAATTGACGGCGACTTAGAATCAATTGACGGATCAGCGCGAATAGCGCTCCAAACCTCGCCACCATTTGATCAATGCTGCTTTATTGAATTATCAGCTAAAAAATCATCCGCACTTCAATCACTATCATCTCAATACAAAAATACGCGCATAGACACAATTCAAGGAGATGCAAACATATCATTAAAAGAGCTTTGCGGAAAATTTGACTGGAAAAACACCAGAGCCGTTTTATTTCTTGACCCATATGGCCTCAATCTAGAATGGTCAACGCTTGAGGCAATTTCAAAGACCAAAGCTGGACGCCTCCGGAAACTGGCGGTTCTGACGGTTTTGTGATTCGATTCTCCCTGGGATCACCGGGAGGTCGAGATGAAGGGGCAAGCCGGTTTCTGGGATTTCGAGCACAGCCTTGAGGCTCTGTCGGCGGAAGGCGATCCGCTGGAGCAACTGGAGCGGACGGTTCGCTTCGAGCAATTTCGCCCGGCGCTGACCAAGGCGGTTCGGCGCTCCGATCCGTCGAAGGGCGGCCGGCCCGGGTTCGACGTGGTGCTAAAATTCAAGATGCTGGTCCTGCAAGGGCTGTATGGCCTGTCGTTGCAGCAGACGGCGTTTCAGGTGCGGGATCGCCTGACCTGGCTGCGGTTCTGCGGCCTGCGCCCCGGAGACGCGGTGCCCGACGCCAACACGCTGTGGGATTTCCGCGAGGCGCTGATCAAGACCAAGGCGCTGGACCGGCTGTTCAACACGCTCGACCAGGCGATTTCCGCTGCCGGCTATTTGGCCATGGGCGGCCAGATCATCGACGCCACCCTGGTAGCGGCGCCCAAGCAGCGCAACAGCGATGGCGAGAAGGAGGCGATCAAGGCCGGTCAGATCCCCGAGGCGTGGACGGACAAGCCGGCCAAGCTGCGGCAAAAGGATCGAGATGCCCGCTGGACGGTGAAATTCGCCAAGGCTAAGCCGACGGCGGATGGCAAGCCGCAGATCGACATCGCCATTCCGGTCTTCGGCTACAAGAGCCATATCTCCATCGACCGCCTGCACGGCATCATCCGCCGCTGCATTGTGACCGACGCGGCGGCGGCGGACGGTGCCCGACTGCGGGAGGGGCTGATCGATCCGAACAATACCGCCTCACCGGTGTGGGCCGATACCGCCTACCGCTCCCAGGCCAACGACGATTTCCTGGCCGACCATGGCCGCGTCAGCCACATCCACCGCAAGAAGCCGAGAGGCAAACCAATGGCCAAGGCCACGGCGAGAGCCAATGCGGTCAAATCCAAAATCCGCGCCCGCGTCGAGCACGTCTTTGCCGAGCAGAAGGACCGCATGGGGCTTTTCATCCGAACCATCGGCAAGGCCAGGGCCGAGGCGACGATCACCCTGGTCAATATTGCCTACAATATGAAACGGTGGTGCTGGCTGGAGAAAACGGCCGCCGCATGACCCCAAGGAAGGGGAATGCCGAGGCAATTCAACCTCAGAATTGGACCAAAAGTTCCTCTTCAGATCACGGCCAGGCCGGAACGCGCCCACGCCGACCGTCTCTGAACGTCAGAAATCGAGTTTCCGGAGGCGTCCAGCTATCGACGTCTGGTACCTTTTTCCATACTCTGCATTATACCGTCAGGCAGCAAGGAACGCCGACAAACTCGACCCAAAGAAAGAAGCCGCCATCACTCGGTGCCTAGGCACAGACGAGTGGAGGTCTATATTCTATGAACCAGCAAAACAAATGTCACTCCTTGGGGATGCTGGAGAGACGAGAGCAGCAAGCCACAAAGATATGCTCAGCTATGTCTCGAAGCGTCTGGGCAGGCTATTCGCAGCCATATCTACACCAAAAATTCTATATCAATCAACGGGCGCTCCACTCTTCGCATTATATTTTGCGGCATCGAATCCCAGTCCAAAAGCATTCGGACTTGCGATGAAGATTGCAAATGACATTATCAAAGCGCAGGACTGATGAACTCGGGATAAGCGTTCCAGGTCCGCCCCTTGAATTCACGGCCATTAGCCTTCTTGTGTCGCCTCACACCATCAGCGCCCCAGCCCCCCCATTGCTTGAAAAAGAAGGCGACGTTGGCCTTGTCCGCCTGTCGTTTGATGTTTTCGACCCAGGCCTCTTCCATCGGCCGGGCGTTGTGTCCTGATTCCCCCCCAACGATCACCCAGTGAATGCCTGTAAGATCGACTGTCCCAAGATCTTCCAGCAGCGGCTCGACAGACAAAAATCTGATTTTTGCTTCCACTTGCCGTAAATGGTCGATGCGTGGCACGCCATAGGAGCGATCCTCGACAGAAACGCCCAACCAGACGTTTGGCGGGCATTTGCGAGAGGCGAAGTATTCAGGCAAACGCTCAGCCCGCTTGGTTAAAATCTGATATGTATGCTGAGGGGTCTGGTCGATCGTAGCGAACACGCTATCCAGAAATGAATCTGGAATGTCGTGATGGAATAAGTCGCTCATGGAATTCACGAAATAGACCGTCGGCTTACGACGGTTCATTGGCTGGTCTATCCGCCCAGGATGAAGCGCCAGATTGAATCCGCAATCATAGCCAGGAGCCCCCATGGCATGCAGACGACGCGCCATCACCTCCGCGTAACAATGCTTGCAGCCAGGAGAGATCTTGGTGCACCCGGTCGTCGGGTTCCAGGTTTGCTCGGTCCATTCGATTTTTGAATTCGTGCTCACATGCCTCTCCCGCCGCCACGGGACTCAAAAAATAGTTGAATCATGAATCTACGGCCAATCCCCCTTCCAACTGGTTAACATTCACATACCCTGACGAACCTCGCCCATTGGAACTTCTGCGCCTTGCCGCCCGGCGTCATATGGTCCTGGCGGATCTCCTCCACCAGCCGGAAGTCCGGCCCCAGCAGGGCGGCGAGGCTGGCGGAATCATGGCGGCACACGGGCAGGCCCGAGCACTTTTCCGGCCCGTCGGGGGAGAAGGTGGCGAGGATCACCGTGGCCTCGGGACCCAGTGCCGCCTTCATCACCTCCACATAGCGGGCCTGATCGCCCGCGTCGGTGAGGAAATGCAGCACGGCGCGGTCGTGCCAAAGATCGAACAGCCCCGGCACCGGCCGCCAGTCCAGCACGCCGGATTCGATCCAGGTGACGTCGTCGCCCAGCGGCCCCAGGCGCTCCGCCGCGATCTGCAAGGCCGCCCCGGCGATGTCGAGCACCGCCACGTGCACGTAGCCCAGCTCCAGCAGGCGGTCCACCAGCACCGAGGCCCCGCCGCCCACGTCGATGATGGCCGCGTCCTTGCGCAAGCCGGCCGCCCGGATCATGGCGAGCGACACAGCCGGATCCTCCTGGTGCCAGGAGACCTCTTCCGGCTGCCTGGTGGTCCAGACATTCTGCCAGTGGGTGGCGGCGTCGCTCATTTCGATCCTCGGATTTTTCATGGCCGTATCCCGTCGTCCGGGCTGGAAATATAGCCGGGAGCGTCGTATAGAGAACCCCTTTCCGTTTCGCGAGGCGCGGAACGCCAGGAGATCGAAGTCCCATGTCCGAGAATTGGTCGCCGGAAAGCTGGCGCGCGAAGCCGATCCATCAGGTCCCCACCTATCCCGACGCCGACAAGCTGGCCGAGGTCGAGGAGCGCTTGCGCAACTTTCCGCCGCTGGTCTTCGCGGGCGAGGCGCGGCGCCTGAAGGCGTCGCTGGCCGACGTGGCCGACGGCAAGGCCTTCCTGCTGCAGGGCGGCGACTGCGCCGAAAGCTTCGCCGAGTTCCACGCCAACAACATCCGCGACACCTTCCGGGTGCTGCTGCAGATGGCGGTGGTGCTGACCTATGGCGCCGCCATGCCGGTGGTCAAGGTGGGCCGCATGGCCGGCCAGTTCGCCAAGCCCCGCTCGGCCGACACCGAGACCATCGACGGCGTGACGCTGCCCAGCTATCGCGGCGACAACGTCAACGGCAGCGAGTTCACCGCCGAAGCGCGCGTCCCCGACCCCGAGCGCATGATCCGCGCCTACAACCAGTCGGCCGCCACGCTGAACCTGCTGCGCGCCTTCGCCCAGGGCGGCTACGCCGACCTGCACAAGGTGCACCAGTGGACGCTGGGCTGCGTCGCCGGCACCCTGCAGGCCGCCCGCTACCAGGATTTGTGCGACCGTCTGGACGAGACCCTGGCCTTCATGGAGGCCTGCGGCATGACCAGCGAGACCACGCCGCAGCTGCGCGAGACCGACTTCTTCACCAGCCACGAAGCCCTGCTGATGCCCTATGAGCAGGCGCTGACCCGCATCGATTCCACCACCGGCGACTGGTACGACTGCTCCGCCCACATGCTGTGGATCGGCGAACGCACCCGCCAGCTGGACGCCGGCCACGTGGAGTTCCTGCGCGGCGTGCAGAACCCGCTGGGCTTCAAGGCCGGACCGGGCATGAGCGCCGACGACCTGCTGCGCCTGATCGACCGCCTCAACCCCGAGAACGAGGCGGGGCGCATCACGGTGATCACCCGCATGGGCGCCGAGAAGGTCGAGCAGGTGCTGCCCGGCCTGATCCGCGCGGTGGAGCGCGAGGGCCGCAAGGTGGTGTGGTCGTGCGACCCCATGCACGCCAACACCATCAAGGCGGCCGGCGGCTACAAGACCCGTCCCTTCGACGCCATCCTGGCCGAGGTGCGCGCCTTCTTCGCCGTCCACAAGGCCGAGGGCAGCCATGCCGGCGGCGTCCATTTCGAGATGACCGGCCAGGACGTCACCGAGTGCCTGGGCGGCATGACCGGCGTGGCCGAGGAGGATCTGGGCGACCGCTACCAGACCGCCTGCGACCCCCGGCTCAACGCCACCCAGTCCCTCGAACTGGCCTTCCTGATCGCCGAGCAGCTGAAGGACGAACGCGCCCTGCTGCGCGCCAAGGCGCAGGCCAAGCGCAAGGGCTGAGACCTTCCTCCTTCTCTTTCGTCATGGCCGGGCTTGTCCCGGCCATCCACGCGGATCCACCGGAATGGCGCATGAAGCGGCGCAACCGGCAGACAGGCGTGGATACCCGGCACAAGTCCGGGTATGACGGAGAAGCGTGATCGCTGCGCTTCTTTTGGCCAACTCAGCGTATCGGGATATCCCATGACCTTCGCCTCCCCCATCACCGACCGCTGGTTCGAGGATTACGTGCCCGGCGCCGTGCACGAATTCGGCGCCATCACGGTGGAGGAGGACGAGGTCATCGCGTTTGCCAAACGCTACGACCCCCAGGACTTCCACACCGACCCGGTGGCGGCCAGGGACACCGTCTTCGGCGGCCTGATCGCCAGCGGCTGGCAGACCTGCGGCCTGATGATGCGGCTCTATGCCGAGCACTACCTGACCAAATGCGCCAGCCTGGCCTCGCCCGGGGTGGACGAGCTGCGCTGGGTGCGCCCGGTGCGGCCCGGCGACACGCTGTCGGTGCGGGTCACCGTTCAGGACGCCGTTCCCTCCCGGTCCAAGCCCGACCGGGGCGTGGTGACGTCGTTCATCGAGGTCTTGAACCAGAAGAACGAAATCGTCCTCAGCATGCGGGCGGTCAACATGATCGCCCGGCGCAATCCCGGCTGAATAGCGTAACGGTTCATTACTGGAAGTGAGGCCCGGAGAGGAATACTCTCTCTTACCAACGGCATGCATAAGCCGATTGGGGAGAGGAGGCTGTCATGGCCAAGGGGTCGGGAATTCAACTCAAGCTGATGTCCACCGCCGTCCTGGCGCTGGTCGGATTCGCCATCCTGTCGGTGGTGGCGTTGAGCCAGTTGCGGGACTCCATGCTGAGCGACCGCATCGGCAAGGTCACCGCCCTGACCCAGGTGGCGCGGGGCACAATCAAATCCTTCCACGACCGCGCCAAGGCCGGCGAGTTCGACGAGGCCACCGCCAAGGCCCAGGCCATCGAGACCCTGCGCCATCTGCGCTACCAGGGCGAGGAATACTTCTTCATCTATACCGGCGACGGCACCGCCCTGATGGTTCCCCCCCGGCCGGAGCGGGAAGGCAAGAACTTCATCGATGCCAAGGATGCCGACGGCGTGCCGTTCATCCGCAAGCTGATCGAGGCCGCCCAGGCCGGCGGCGGCACCACCTACTACAAGTTCCCCAAGGCGGGCTCGGACGTTCCCGTGCCGAAGCTCTCCTACACCCTGCCCTTCCAGCCCTGGGGCTGGACGGTGGGCACCGGCATCTACATCGACGACATCGATTCCGAGTTCCGCGCCACCGCCATCGAGTTTTCGGCCATCGCGCTGGGCGTCGTGCTGGCGGCCCTCGCCCTGGTCACCGCCCTGGCCCGCAACATCGCCACGCCGCTGAAGCATCTGGCCGACGTGGCCCAGCGCCTGGCCCGCCAGGACTATTCCGCCCAGGTGGAAACCACCGGCCGCACCGACGAGATCGGCACCCTGGTAGCCGCCATCGCCGTGCTGCGCGACGAGGCGGCCAGCGCCGCCCAGGCCCGCGCCGCCCAGCAGGAGAGCTACAAGGCGGCCAGCGCCCAGCGCAAGCAGGCCCGGCTGCAACTGGCCGACGACATCGAATCCTCCATCAAGCGGGTCACCGACGTGGTGGTCCAGGCGGTGGGCGAGATGGAAAGCGCCGCCAACATCGTCTCGGGCGCGGTGGGCGAGGCCGGGGACAAGGCCAACTCGGCCGCCGCCACCGCCGAGCAGGCCTCCGGCAACGTCGCCACCGTGGCGGCGGCGGCCGAGCAATTGTCCGCCTCCATCCACGAGATCGCCCGCCAGGTCCACGAATCCTCCGACACCTCGGGCCGGGCGGTGGCCGAGGCCCAGCGCACCGACGCCCTGGTCAAGGGGCTGGCCGAGGCCGCCGGCCATATCGGCGAGGTGGTGACCCTGATCAACGACATCGCCGCCCAGACCAACCTGCTGGCCTTGAACGCCACCATCGAGGCGGCCCGCGCCGGCGAGGCGGGCAAGGGCTTCGCCGTGGTGGCCAACGAGGTCAAGCATCTGGCCACCCAGACCGCCAAGGCCACCGAGGAAATCTCCAATCAGGTGGGCACGGTCCAGACCCGCACGAGGGAAGCGGTGGACGCCATCGCCTCCATCGCCGCCACCATCGGCCGCATCAACGAGATCGCCGGGGCCATCGCGGCGGCGGTCGAGGAGCAGGGCGCCGCCACCGCCGAGATCGCCCGCAACGTGCAGGAAGCCTCGGCCGGCACCCAGGAGGTCTCCTCCGTTCTGGGACATCTGGCCTCGGCCACCGCCTCGGCGGGAACCAGCGCCGATTCCGTCCAGGGCATCGCCCGGCGCCTGACCTCGGAGACGCAGGCCCTGGACCGCGAGGTGCATCAGTTCATGGCCTCCATGCGCAAGGACAACGGTTCGGAGGGATAGCAATGGTCGGAGGCGTCCTCGTCCTCATCGCGCTTCTGGCCTGGGCCGCGCCCGCCCGGGCGGATGAAATCCCGACGTCCGGCGAATTGCGCGGCGCCGCCGCCCAGGCGCCCGACCTGACCTTTCCCGCCGAGGCCTCGGCCCTGGACCCGGCGGCGGCGCCCCGCATGGCGGTGTTCAAGCCGGAAGGCCCCGGCCCCTTCCCCGCCCTGGTGCTGTTCCACCAGTGCGGCGGCCTGGGCCAGAGCAAGCGGGCCAACACGTCCATGCTGGACTGGGCGCGGCGCGGCGTCGAGAAGGGCTACGTGGTGCTGCTGATCGATGCCCTGGACCAGCGCAACGTGGACACGGTCTGCATGGGTCCCAAGAACGGCCTGGTCTTCGCCCGGGGAGTGCGCGACGCCTTCCAGGCCGCCCGCCACCTGCGGAGCCTGCCCTATGTGGATGCGAGGCGGGTGGGGCTGGCCGGCTGGTCGTGGGGCGCCATGGTCGGCCTGCTGGCGTCCCGCCCCTCATGGTCCGGGCCGCTGGGCGACGGTGACGGCTTTCGGGCGGTGGTCTCCATGTATCCCGGCTGCTTCACCATCCGGCCGCGCAACGCCTCGGCCTTCGACATCGCCGGATCGGACGTGGCGACCCCGCTGCTGGTTCTGATGGGGGGAGAGGACACCGAGACCCCGCCCAGGGATTGCCAACCCCGCCTGGAAGCCGCCAAGGCGGCCGGGGCGCCGGTGGAGTGGCACCTTTACCCCGACGCCACCCATTGCTGGGATTGCCGCCAGTTGAACGGCTTTTCCAAGGTCGATGTCCGGGGCAATCAGGTCGTCTACCGCTACGACCGGAACACCACCGAGGATTCGGCGGCACGGATGTTCGCCTTCCTGGACGCCGCCATGCGCTACGGCATCGAGCGTTAAATCAGAGACGGATTGTCACCCTGAGCAAGGCGAAGGGCCTTTCAGGCATCCACGGCAACCGCCTCGGGCTGAAAGATGCTTCGCTGTGCTCAGCATGACAGCGCGCTTCATATTCGACGCTCGCCGTTCTAGGACGGCGTAGGGAGCGCTACAGGCCCCGTTCGAAATCCGCCGGCGCCCGCAGATAGGCCCCGAACACGTCGGGCAGCTTGGCGCGCAGGTCGGCGTCGGGGTCCTCCTGGTCCAGCTTCCACAGCTTGATCTTCTCGCAGAAGATCTTGATCAGCTTCTTGTTGCCGGGAACGCCGAAGATCTCGGCGAAGATCGACTCGCCCAGCTTCTGCGTGCCGACCTCGAGGAAGATGGGAATCTGCGAGTAGTTGAGGAAACGGACGATCTGGTTGATGGCCTCGCCCGACAGGATGTGCAGGTGGCTGGCCAACTGCTCCAGATCCTTGGCGTTCTGAACCTCCATGGCTTCCAGGCGGTCGCAATCGACGCACATTTCCCAGAACTTCTCGCCCATCTTGTCGTAGACGGTGCCGTGCAGGTAGTCGTAGCGGTCCTTGCCCAGGAAGGCGACGCCCTTGGCGGCCAGCGGCTGGGTGTCGAGCATCTCGCGCATCATCTCGTCGGACAGGATGCGCTTGGCCGAGTCCATGGAATGGCGGCCGATGTCGGCCAGGGCGGCGATGCCTTCGGGGGTGCGCAGGGTGGTGACGCCCCGGCCCATCTCGCGGATCAGCTTGACCGGCAATTCGGCGAAGCAGGGGATCAGCGGCACCTGCCAGTCGTAATCCAGGTAATCCTTGATGGCGCCGTAGAACTGATCGGCCTGGGTGGGAGACGGCTTGGGAACCTCCATGTCGCCCCACTTGCCCGAGACCAGGGACTGGATCTTCTCCAGCAGGGTCTTGGGCTCCTTCTTGACCGCCACCTGGGCGGCGGGCTTGTCGGCGGTGCCGAAGCGCTTTTCCGCATATGCCTTGGCGCCCGAGCGCACCACCATGGAAATCACCTGATCCAGCGAGCGCTCGCAGCGCAGCAGATCGGTATCGGTGGTAACCGGATTGCCGTCCTTGTCCACCAGCAGGTCCTGGAACTGGTCGCGCTTGGTCTTGACCAGCTGCATGCAGGCGTAAAGCAGGTCCGGCGTGGCCAGCACGGCGGCATAGGGATTGGGGAAGGCGGCCAGGGCGGGAATCAGCTGGGTGACCCGGGCGGTCACCGGCCCCTTGATGGTGGTGATGATTTCCTTGCGGTTGGCCGCGTCCTTGTCGAGCGGCTTGGCCGCGGGCTTCGCGCTGCCGGACATGATTTTCCCCTCTCCTCAGTCGCCGAGCATGGTGGCCGGCAGCTGATTCATCTTGGACAGCAGGTACTCCAGGTCGTCGTTCTCGAAATCGACACCGAGATCGCCGTATTGCGTCAGGATGCGTTCGATCATGCGACGGGAGAAACGCTCGCGATCGTTGGGTCCGCCGTCGTATTCCATCTCGTAGGACACGTCGATGGCGGCGCGCATGGCGGCGTAGAAGGCCTTGGGCAGGCCCGCCTTCTCGAACAGCGCCTCGAAGCCGCGCTTGCCGGCGTCGTGAATCAGGGTGCGGCAGTTCTCCACCTTGATCTTGGCCAGCTTGGCGATGGCCACCTCGAAGAAGGTCATGTCGCCCATGCACACGGCACGCAGGATGATGGACGGGGTGAGGCGGCCGACATTGTAGAGATGGCCCACCAGCTGGGCCACGTCGCCCTCGGAATTGGACAGGCCGAGGACCGCCAGTTCGCGGGCCTGGATCATCATGGCGGCGGCGGCCTCGGGGGTGAGGTCGGGCCGCGCCATCAGGTGCTGGCGCAGATTCTCCGACACCTTGGTCATCAGGCGTTCGGCCACCGTGATGGGCAGCACCTTGCGCTCCACCAGGGCGGTGCCCACCCGTTCGGACTCGCCGTAGCGGTCGACCACCCGGGTCAGCGTGTTCTCGGTCAGCTCGGCGCCCTCGTTGGACACCAGGGTGGCCACCGCCGCCTCGTTGCCGGTGTCGACCAGGGCATCGGCCAGGGTGGCGGAAACGTGGCTGCGGCCGGCGACCGCCACCTGCTTTTCCGGGCTCTGGCTGCGGACGATCTCGATCAGGTCCTCGTCGGTCAAGACGTCCGAGAACTGCAGCATGGGCAGCGACACGTCCTCGACGTCGCGGGCCAGGGACAGCGCCACGTCGTGGGGGACCGTCGGATTTTCCTTGAGCTGGCGGGCCAGGGCCTCGCGCACCCGGACCTCCGCGTCGCGGACCATGAGCCGGAAGATGTCCTCGGCGAGCTTGCGCTCGCCATCGCTCAACCCCTGGTGCTGAGACGCGATCTTGTCGGCGATTTCTGCGCGCACGTCCCCGGTCGGATTGGAGAGCAGGCGCTTGACGTCGTCTTCGTTGAGCTTCTGGTCCACGGCTGTGTTCTCTTGCCCCTTTGGGCGGACTATACAACGCTTCCCTCACCCTGAACAGGCGGGAAGCCCCCGGGAAGTGACTTACATCATATCAGACAAAAACCGGCGCAGCACCTGCGGGGCGCGCGCCTCCAGCCCCGCGGCGCAACGCTTCGTGTCGGCGCGCAGGCCCGGAACCGTCAGTCCCGGCGCCCCGCCGATCTCGCAAGCGTGGCCGATGAACCAGCGCTCCAGCCCCGCCCCGGTGGCCTCCACGTGGAATTGCAGCCCCAGCGCCGCCTTGCCCCAGGAAAAGGCCTGGTTGCGGGTGATGGGCGTCGAGGCCAGCAGGACCGCGCCGTCGGGCAGGTCGAAGGTGTCGCCGTGCCAGTGCAGCACCGGAACGCCGTCCAGGGCCGCCAGGGGCGAGGCACGCCCGGCCTCGGTGAGGTCCAGCGCCGACCAGCCGATCTCCTTCACGCCGCCATTGGGATAGACCCGCGCCCCCAGCGCGCGGGCCATCAGCTGCGCGCCGAGACAGATGCCGATGGTCGGCCGTCCGGCCCGCAGGCGGGCGGCGATCAGCGCCAGCTCGGAGGCGAGAAAGGGATAATTGTCGTCCTCGTAGGCGCCGATGGGGCCGCCCAGGATCACCAGCAGGTCGATGGCGCCATCGTCCAGGGCGGCGAAATCGTCGAGCCCGGCCTCCACATAGCGGATGGAATGGCCCGCCGCCGCGATGGGCGCCTCGAAGCTGCCCAGATCCTCGAACGCCACATGGCGGATGGCGACGCAGGTCTTCATGTTTCCCCCATCCGCGACCGGGCCGGCTTCCGGCCCTCCCCGGCCGGAGCCCTTTCATACCCGACCGGGGCTGCTGCGTCGAGGCTGACTTAAGGCCGCCATCAGGCCGCCCGCACCTCCTTGAGGAAGGTCTCGATGGTCGCGCGCAGGCTGGACGACTGCTCGGCCAGGGTGCGCGACGCCTCCAGCACCTCGCGCGACGAGGCGCCGGTCTGGTCGGCGGCGTCCTGCACCTGAACCACGTTGCCCGACACCTCGGCGGTGCCCGCCGCCGCCTGCTCGACGTTGCGGGCGATCTCCTGGGTGGCGGCGCTCTGTTCCTCGACGGCGGCGGCCACGTCGCCGGAAATGTGCCCGATCTCCTCGATGACCTTGACGATGGCGCCGATGGTCTCCACCACCCGATGGGTCTGGTCCTGGATGGCGGCGATCTGGCGGCCGATGTCGTCGGTGGCGCGCGCCGTCTGGTTGGCGAGGTTCTTCACCTCGCCCGCCACCACGGCGAACCCTTTCCCCGCCTCGCCGGCGCGGGCGGCCTCGATGGTGGCGTTGAGCGCCAGCAGGTTGGTCTGGCTGGCGATGTCGGTGATCAGGTTGATCACCTCGCCGATCTTCTGGGCGGTCTCGGCCAGTTGCCCGACCACCTCGCCGGCCTTGGAGGCCTCGCCCACCGCATCCTGGGAGATGGAGGAGGAATGGGCCACCTGACGGCCGATCTCGTTGATGGAGCCCGACAGTTCCTCGGCGGCGGCGGCGACGGTCTGGACGTTGACCGAGGCCTCCTCCGAGGCGGCGGCCACCGAGGTGGCCTGGTGGCTGGTCTGGGCGGCGGTGGCGCTCATGGCGCCGGCGGTGGCCTGCAGCTGGCCGGCGGCGGCGGCCACCTGCTGCACCATGGCCGAGGCGGCGGCGTCGAATTCGGCGGTCAGCCGCTCGATGCGCAGGGCCCGCTGGCGGGCGGCCTCGTCGGCCTGCTTCTGCCTTTCCTCCAGTTCGCGCTGGCGTATCAGGTTGGCTCGGAACACTTCCATGGCGGCGGCCATCTCGCCCACCTCGTCGGCGCGCCCCGAGGCGGGAATGACCACCCCGGTGTCGCCCTTGGACAGATTGTCCATGGCCCCGGTCATGGCCACCAGCGGCGGCACGATGGAGGCGGCGGTGCGCTGGGCGGTGATCATGGCGGCGACCAGACCGGCGATAAGCGCCACCACCGCCACGGTGATCATCATCTGGACCAGATCGGAGACTTCCTTGGCGTCCTGGTCGAGCATGTGCTTCTGATTGTCGATCATGCCGCCGGTGCGCTTGCCGTCGGCGCCCTTCTCGCCCTCGAACACGGTGACCAGCCGGTTGACGCGCGGCACCGCCTCGGTGACCAGCACCTCGACGGCCTCCTTGCCGGCGCCCAGCGCCTCGGCCTTGGCCTGAGCCGTCTTCAGCTCGAGCAGCAGGGCACGGGCTTCCTTCCAGGCATCCTGGTTGCGCGGATTGGTGAAGCGCGCCACCAGCCGATCCATCTCGGCCATCTTGACGTCGAGGTCGGACCACGCCTCGGCCCGTTCGGACTTGAAGGAGTCCTTGCCGGTCAGCAGGTAGCCGCGCAGCGCGGCCAGCGAGGCGTACATGTGCCCCTCGATGGCAGAGCTGGTCTGGGCCACCGGCATGCGCAGACCGATCATGCGGTCGGTCGCCCTGTTCACTCCCAGCGCCTCGAAGATGATGGTGCCCGTCACCACCGCGATCAGCGCGCACAGAACACCGAAGCCCAGCCACAACCGCTTTCCGATCCGCATTCCCTTGTCCCCCGCTCACACATGCACGGCCCCGCCGCATCCCAGCCCAAACGGATGCGTCAAGGGCAACAATCGTTGACGTACGTCAAAAGACATTACCAAAAAGTGGATTCTTAAATCCACCATATATGAGTTTCCACCTACGCGCTCCGCGCCATACTTACCCCTTTGCATCCCGGCCGAGGCAGGCGACAATCGGCGGCGATGAGCACAGAGAAGACATCCTGGCTGAAATCCGTCATCGAGCCGCTGCGCCCGGTGATGCGCGAGCTGTTGGCCGCCTCGCTGTTCATCAACCTGATGGCGCTGGCGGTGCCCATCTTCGTGATGCAGGTCTACGACCGGGTGATCGGCCACAACGGAATCGCCACGCTCAAGGGGCTGGTGATCGGGGTGGCCGTGCTGCTGGCCTTCGACTGGATCATCCGCACTTCCCGCGGACGGATCATGCAGACGGCGGCGCTGCGCATCGACGTGGAGATCGGCACCAGGCTGTTCGACAAGATCATGCACCTGCCGCTCCGCACCCTGGAAAGCCGCCCGGCCTCGTTCTGGCAGACCCTGTTCCGCGACGTGGATTCCGTCCGCAACACGGTGTCGGGCTCCACCGCCGTGCTGCTGACCGACCTGCCCTTCGTGCTGATCTTCCTGGCCGTGATCTTCGTCATCGGCCGCCCGCTGGCCATGGTGTTCATCCTGCTGTTCGTGGCCTTCCTGGTGCTGGCCTGGAAGTCCGGCGGCGCCATGAAGGAGAGCAGCGGCAAGGAAAAGAACGTCCAGCAGGCCAGGGACAATCTGGTGGCCGAGATCATCGCCGGGCGCGCCACGGTCAAGGCGGTGGCGCTGGACCGCGCCATCCGCCCCATCTGGGAGGAAAAGCAGGCGGGCGCCATCGAGCAATCCATCCAGCGGGGCGCCACCAACGACGAATACGTCAATCTCGGCCAGATGCTGACCATGCTGGGCAGCGTGCTGCTGACCACGGTGGGCGCGGTCTACATCATGGACCAGCAGCTGACCATGGGCGCCCTGGTGGCCTGCAACATGCTGTCGTCCAGGCTTTACGGTCCCATCAACCAGCTGGTGGGGGCCTGGAAGAGCTTCTCCTCGTTCCGCGAATCCGTCGACCGGCTGGGCGACATCTTCGCCGAGGAGGAAGAGCGCCGCCACAGCGCCATCACCCGCGAACGCCCCGCCGGGCTGATCACGCTGGAGGACATCTCCTTCGCCTATGACCAGAAATCCCAGGCGGCATCCTCCATCGACCGCCTGGAAATCCGCCCGGGCGGCATCACCGCCGTGCTGGGCCGCAACGGCTCGGGCAAGACCACGCTGCTGAAGATCATCCTGGGCCTCTATCACCCGGCCAAGGGCCGCGTGCTGCTGGACGGCGCCGACATCGCCCAGTTCACCCGCGCCGAGCTGGCGGGATGGATGGGCTACGTGCCGCAGGAATGCGTGCTGTTCAACGCCTCGATCCGCGACAACATCGTCTACGGCAGCCCCGGCGCCAGTGACGAGCAGATCCTGGCCGCCGCCAAGGTGGCGGGCGTGCATCAGTACATCGTCGATCTGCCCGACGGCTACGGCACCTCCATCGGCGAGGCCGGGTCGCGGCTGTCGGCGGGCCAGCGCCAGCGCATCGCCATCGCCCGCGCCCTGCTGGGCGACCCGCCGGTCCTGCTGCTGGACGAGCCCTCGGCCAGCCTGGACCGCCAGGCCGAGGAGGATCTGCGCGCCACCCTGGCCGAACTGGGCAAGACCCGCACGGTGATCATCGTCACCCATTCGCCGGTGCTGCTGCCCATCTGCCGCGACGTGGTGGTGCTGGACAAGGGCACCGTCGCCGCCGCCGGCCCGGCCGCCGAGACGCTGCAGCGCCTGTTCGGAGCGCGGCCTCAGCAGCCCCCGCAGCCGGCCCAGCCGCCGCACCAGCCGCCGCACGTGGTGGCCCAGCCGGCCCAGCCCCTGGGCGGCGGCATCCATATCGGGGTGGGGGCCAAGCCATGACCCAGCCGCCACCGCAGGAACCGCTGGCCCGGATCACCCCGGCCCAGGTCCCGGCCGATCAGGCCGTTCCCGGCACGCCGGCGCCGCCCCAGGCGCAGATGTCGCCCCAGCCCCAGATGTCGCAAGAGCAGCTGATGCAGGCCATGGCCGCCATGATGGGCGGCGGCGGACCACCCGGCGGACCGCCGCCGCCTCCCCCCACGGCCAGCGGGTCGCTGATGGGGGGCCTGCGCACCGTCTGGAAGGTCACCCGCTGGCTGCTGGCCGCCCCCGAGACCCCCGAAAACGCCCCCAAGGGCCTGCTGGCCTGGCCGCGCCGCGTCCTGATCGGCACCCGCGACTGGTTCCTGCCGCCCCTCAATCCCATCGGCCCGGCGCCGCTGCAGGAGTATCACGCCCCCGAATTCGGCTCGCGCCTTTACAGTCTGGCCAATTCCTATCCGCTGCCCACCTGGCGGCCGCTGGCCCGGGTGGTGATGACGCTCTCGGCCGTCTTCATCGTCTGGGCCTTCGTCGCCCGCCTGGACGAGGTGGCCATCGCCGAGGGCGAGGTGGTGCCCGAGGGCAAGGTCAAGGTCATCCAGCACCTGGAAGGCGGCGTCATCCGCGAGATCATGGTCACCGACGGAGCCGAAGTGAAGGAGGGCACGCCGCTGATCCTGCTGGACCTGCCGGTCAGCTCGCTCAACAAGGAGGAGCTGCAGGCCCGCCTGGACGGCTACGTCCTGCAGCGCGCCCGCCTCGAGGCCGAGTTGCACGACAAGCCGGTGGTCTTTCCCGAGGAGGAGGCCAGGCGCCAGCCGGCCCTGGTGGAATCCGAGCGCCGCTCGTTCGAGGCCCGCCGGCAGGCGCTGAAGGCCACGCTCACCGTGCTCAACGACCAGGCCCGCCAGAAAAGCCTGGAGGTGCAGGAATACGAGACCAAGCAGCGCTCCATCACCACCAGCCTGCGCCTGGCCCAGGAACGCTTCGCCATGTCCAAGGACCTGATCAAGTCGGGTCTGGCCTCCAAGATGGAGCACGTCCAGATGGAGGCCCAGGTGGAGGACCTGAAGGGTCAGCTGGACTCCATCCGCGCCTCCATCCCCCGCGCCCAGGCCGCCCAGGAGGAGGCCAGGGGCCGCGTCGACGAGGAAAAGGCCCGCTTCCAGCGCACCGCCCAGAGCGAGATGAGCGAAGCCGAGCTGAACATCGCGCGCACCCGCGAGCTGTTCATCCAGGCCACCGACCAGCAGCGCCGCACCCTGATCGCCAGCCCCATCGACGGCATCGTCAAGAACATGCGCTCCAACACCATCGGCGGCGTGGTGCGGCCCGGCGACCCCATCATGGAAATCGTGCCTCTGCACGAACGCCTGCAGGTGGACGCCAAGCTCAATCCCATGGACCGCGGCTACGTCCAGGTGGGCCAGCGCGCCACGGTGAAGATCAGCGCCTACGACTACACCACCTATGGCGGGCTGGACGGCGACGTGATCCTGGTCGCCCCCGACACCACCGTGCCCCAGACCCCCAACGCCCAACCCTATTACCGCGTGGTGGTGCAGACCGACCGAGCCTTCATCGGCGACGAAAAGGCCAAGCGCCTGATCAGCGCCGGCATGCAGGCCACGGTGGAGATTCACACCGGCACCCGCTCCATCATGGAATTCCTGATCAAGCCGGTGATCAAGCTGCGCCACGAGGCGTTCCGGGAACGGTAGCGCGGGGGCCTCCCCGATACCGTCCGAGAAGCCGTGAGGCTGACCGCAAGCCACCTGCGAGGGCATTGATTAATAGGGAATTATATACGATTATAGCCATACTATGCTATACATTGACCTAAAGAGATAAATTTATGGACCCGGTTCGAAATCCGTTTGCGCCCGGTGCGGGCTCTCAGCCGCCCGAACTGGCCGGCCGAGAAGAGATTATCGCAACGGCCGAAACGGCGTTGCGACGCGTTCTGATTGGGCGCCCAGCACAATCGCAAATGCTTCTGGGATTGCGCGGTGTCGGCAAGACTGTCCTTCTCAACAGGATCGAGCAGATTGCCGAAGGGCTCGGATATCTGACTTCTTTTATAGAAGCCCCGGAAAATCAGAAGCTTGTCGATCTGGTTTATCCGAGAATCCACCAAGTTCTTCGCAAGATGTCTGCCATCGAGGCGGCAAGGGGAGCTGCACATAGCGCTATGCGAGCGCTTCGCAGCTTCGCAAGTGCATTCAGAATCACTGTCGGTGATTTCGAAATGGCTGTCGATCCGGAGCCGGGAGTGGCCGACAGCGGAAACATTGAGTACGATCTCACCGAGCTCTTTCTGAAAGTTGGTGAGGCTGCAAGAGTAGCAGGCCGGGGATGGTGCCTGCTGATCGATGAGGTGCAATACCTCTCGTCTGAGGAACTAGGCGCACTGATTGTCGCCATCCATCGCGTCAACCAGAAAGCATTGCCGATTCTCTTATTCGGAGCAGGTCTTCCCGCAATTGCAGCCCTGTCTGGAGATGCGAAGTCATACGCGGAAAGGCTGTTCATATTTCCCAGGGTCGATGCTCTTTCCAAGGCCGATGCCACGAATGCAATCCGACAACCAATCGAAGATGAAGGCGAGGCTATAGACGAGGAGCTACTTGATCAGATAGTCACACTGACGAGAGGCTATCCCTATTTCCTGCAAGAATGGGGGTATCAAGTGTGGAATGTATCCCCACAATCTCCAATTTCCGCCAACTGCATCGAAGCCGCACAGAAAGAAGCACTGAGGAGACTCGATGAGGGCTTTTTCAAGGTTCGAATTGACCGCCTGACTCCCAAGGAAAAAGAATATGTAATCGCCATGGCCCGACTAGGAGCGGGTCCATACCGATCATCGGACGTGGCCGACGTTTTGGGAGAAAAACTCACGACACTCGGCCCTCGACGCGCACAGATCATCGCAAAAGGGATGATCTACAGCCCAGCCCACGGCGACATCACATTCACAGTCCCGATGTTTGACGAGTACCTCAAGCGTCATTGGATCAAGGACTGACGGCTGATCCGCCGATCACTTTCCCCTACCCCACCATCTCGTCGTCGCTATAGCCCTGGGCGTAGAGCAGGGTGACCAGGTCGCCGTGGTCGACGCGGACGCGGGCCTCGGCGGCGACCACCGGCTTGGCGTGGAAGGCGACGCCCAGGCCGGCGGCGCGCAGCATGTCCAGGTCGTTGGCGCCGTCGCCCACGGCCACGGCCAGCTCCGGGGTGATGCCCAGCTCGGCCGAGACGGCGTTCAAGGTCGCCAGCTTGGCCTCGCGGCCGATGATGGTGTCGCCCACCTGACCGGTCAGTCGGCCATTCTCGACGATCAGCTCGTTGGCGATGTCGCGGTCGAAGCCGCAGGCTTCGCGGACCTTGGTGGTGAAGAACTTGAAGCCGCCCGACACCAGCACGGCATAGGCCCCGTGTTTCGTCATGGTGCGCACCAGCTTGTGGGCGCCCGGCGTGAACTCGATCAGGTCCCAGGTCTTCTGCAGGCATTCTTCCGGCAGGTCCTTCAGCAGGCCGACCCGTTCGCGCAGCGCGGCCTCGAAGCCGATCTCGCCGTTCATGGCCCGCGCCGTGATCCGCGCGATATGGTCCTTCAACCCGGCGAAATCGGCCAGTTCGTCCAGGGTCTCGCCGGTGACCATGGTGGAATCCATGTCGGCGACCAGCAGCTTCTTCCTGCGTCCCTCCGCCTTCTGGGCGACCACGTCGATGTTCCAGCCCTCCAGGATGCGGGCGGCCACCTGATCGGCCTCGCGCGGGGCCAGTTCCGAGAAGTCCAGGTCGCAGGCGTGTTCCGGGCTCAGCCAGCGGGCATGGCCCACCTCGGCCCCCAACGCCCGGAGCGCGCCGCGCACCTCAAACACCAGCGAGGAATCGAGCCCCTCTCCGCCATGTCCGGCGATCAGGGTCAGAACGTTGATCATGGCGGGTCCTTGAGGGGAGAGAAGAAAAACGGTCCCGTTTACTGCACCGCAGCACGGATTGGCAAGCACGAAGCCCTTGGCGGCATCCTTCCCTGGGGATAAACCTGTAGGGCCGCTTTCTTGTCATCCCGAGAGAGCAACGCGACCGAGGGATCCCGTTCTGGACGGACCGAGCCGACCCGGCACCATTGCCCCAGGCGGAGATCCCTCGCATACGCTCGGGATGACCCCATCGATTCAGGAGGCCCCAAGTGTCCGTGCCGCTGCTCCGCCCCTTCCCCGGCCTGCGCCCCACGCCCGAGACCGCGCCCCAGGTGGCGGCGCCGCCCTATGACGTCCTGTCCTCGGACGAGGCCCGCGAGATGGCGGCGGGCAAGCCGCACTCCTTCCTGCACGTCTCCAAGCCGGAAATCGACCTTCCCCCCGGCACCGACATCTACTCCCCCGCCGTCTACGCCAAGGCGGCCGAGAATCTGCGGTCCATGGTGGCGGCCGGCGTGCTGGTCCGCGACGCCAGGCCCTGCTTCTACGTCTACCGCATCAGGATGGGCGAGCACGTGCAGACCGGCATCGTCGGCGGCGGCTCGGTGGCGGCCTATGATGCCAACCGCATCCGCAAGCACGAATTCACCCGGCCGGACAAGGAGGACGACCGCGTCCGCCAGATCGATGCCTGCGACGCCCAGACCGGCCCGGTCCTGCTGGCCCATCGCGACACGCCCGAGATCAATGCCGCCATCGCCGCGGTGACGGCGGGCGCGCCGGCCTATGCGGTCACCGCCGCCGACGGCATCGAGCATACCTTGTGGGTGATGGACGACGAGGCCCAGCTGAAGGCGGTGACCAAGTCCTTCGATTCCATGAAGGCGGTCTATATCGCCGACGGCCACCATCGCTCGGCCGCCGCGTCCCGCGTCGCCATGGTGCGGCGCGAACGCAAGTGCTGCGCCTCGGGCGAGGAGGCCTATGAAAGCTTCCTGGTGGTGACCTTCCCCATCCATGAGATGAAGATCTTCGACTACAACCGGGTGGTCACCGACCTGGGCGGCCTGTCGCCCGACGCTTTCCTGAAGGCGCTGGAGGCCGAGTTCACCGTGGAAGCGGCCCCGGAACAGGCCCGTCCCACCCAGGCCCGCCAGTTCGGCCTTTACCTCGAGGGCCGGTGGTACCGGCTGGGCCTCAGGAATCCGCCGCCCGCCGACCCGGTGGCGCGGCTCGACGTCAGCCTGCTGTCCGACCGCCTGCTGGGGCCGGTGCTGGGGATCAAGGACCTCCGAAAGGACAAGCGCATCGACTTCGTCGGCGGCAAGCGCGGCCTGGGCGAGCTGGAGCGTCGGGTGGATTCCGGCGAGATGGCCGCCGCCTTCGCCCTGTTCCCGACGCAGATGGAGGATCTGGTGGCGGTGGCCGATTCCAACCAGGTGATGCCGCCCAAATCCACCTGGTTCGAACCCAAGCTGGCCGACGGGCTGGTCAGCTATCCGCTGGACTGGCGGTAGCTATTCCAGTTGGCCCTTGATCTGTTTGTTCATGTCATCCCGAGCGCATGCGAGGGATCTCCGCCTGGACCAGTGGTGCCGGCTTACGAGATGTCGTGCCAGGATGAGATCCCTCCACCCTCCGGGCGTCGGGATGACAAATCGGTTCTGATTACTCCGCCGCGGCCGGAACGGCGCCCCGTTCCCGCTCGGTGGGCAATTGCCAGGCGGCCAGGGCGACCAGGGCGGCGGCGACGGCCAGCACGGTGAACACCGTCTCGAAGCCGCCCCCATGCCCACGGATCAGCGACACCAGCGGCACGCCCAGGCCCGAGACCCCGAAGGACAGGATGAACTTCATGCCGAACGCGGTGCCCCGCCACTTGGCCGGCGTGTAGCGCGACAGCAGCAGGTTCTCGGCGGGAATGCCCGCCATGTTGAAGCTGACGGCGAACACGGCGATCACCAGCAATCCCAGCCCGCTGGCATGGGCGATGCCCAGCAGCAGCGGCACCTGCACGGCGGCGACCAGCATGTAGAGGCGCCGGGGGCTGTAGCGGTCGGCCAGATGGCCGGCCAGTATCTGGGTGAACCCCGCCAGCAGGTAGACCACCGTCACGCCGCCGGCGGCGGACCAAAGGCCGAACTCGCCCAGGCGTTCCTCGAACAGCTTGGGCAGCGAGGGCTGGGTGGCCTGATAGACCAGGCCGGCGCACAGCATGGTGACCGACAGCACGATGAAGGCCCGCACCGTGTCGCCCCGGTCGGCCACCGGTTCGGGCTTGCGGTCGCCCTTGGTCTCGATCACCACGCCCCGGGCCACCATGACCAGGAACAGCAATCCCGTCCCCAGCACCACGATCCCGGGGACGATGAAGGCGGCGCGCCAGCCCGACAG
This sequence comes from Paramagnetospirillum sp., assembly GCF_058402745.1. NCBI lineage: Bacteria > Pseudomonadati > Pseudomonadota > Alphaproteobacteria > Rhodospirillales > Magnetospirillaceae > Paramagnetospirillum > Paramagnetospirillum sp. Next base: position 39,905 of record NZ_JBZVFI010000007.1, on the reverse strand, counting down.
CGCGATCAGCCCGCCGGCCACCAATCCGGCCAGGGCGGGACCGATGCCGCCGAACACGCCGTTGAGGCCGATGGCCTTGCCCTTGTCCACGGCGTTCCTGATCAGCCAGGAAATGCCCACCGGATGGTAGATGGAGCCGAACACTCCCAGGAAGCCCAGCGCCACCGCCAGCATCACCGGCCCCTGGGCCAGCCCGACCCCGATGGCGGACAGCCCCAGGCCGATGAAATAGACCGCCATCATGCCCACCGTGCTCCAGCGGTCGCCCAGCCAGCCGGCCAGGGGGGCCAGCAGGCCGTAGAGCAGCTTGCCGGCGATGATCAGGGCCAGCACCTCCTCGTAGCTCATGCCCAGTTCGGCCGGCAGCACCAGGGCGACGATGAAGAAGATGGGCTCGAAGATATGGGCATAGGCGTGGCCGGCGCAGGAAAAGGCCAGCGACGCCTGGGCGGAACGCAGGGGAACGGCGGACGACATGAAACTGGACTCGGCGGAACGGCGGTGGTCGGACCACTTTGGCACCGCCGCCGAGTGCAAAGCAACATGAACGTAACCGTCCGGACCGGCGGGGCGCTTGCATCGCCCCCGGCTTTGAACGACATTGATGCATTCGCCATTTTCTCCGGCCCCGGCGGTTTCGTTTCATGAGCATGTCGACCGTCCTCATCATCAGCCTTGCGGCGGGAGTGATCCTGGTCGTCGGCGGCGGCCTGCTCATGTACATGGCCCAGCTGGTCAAGAACGCCTATGAACTGAAGATCCAGATCAATTCGGAGGTGGACGAGCGCCTGACCAAGATGGCCGAGGACCTGGACAAGAAGAGCCGCTGGATCAAGCGCGACCTGATCGAGGAAATCGAGAAGATCAAGATCGCCATGGAGACCTCCAACGCCCAGAAATTCGCCGAACTGACCGAGCCCTTCAACAAGCGCCTCGAAGCCATGGAGGAGATGCTGCGCAAGGACCGGCTGGACTGGACCAAGGCTCTGAACGAGGACCGCGAGGTGATCAAGGCGATGGATGCCAGGCTGGGCGCCCTCCGCCGCGAGTTCAAGCAGATCACCGAGGGGAGCAACCCCTCCCTGGACGCCGCCATGGCCAGCCTGGCCGCCGCCAAGGCCGCCGCGGGCGAAACGCCCCCTCCGGACGCCGCCGCCGAGGCCGCATTGGTCGCCGCCGCCGCGCCGCCGCCGCCGCCGCCTCCCGCCAACAACACCATGAGCGGCTTTCTGCCCGATCTCGGCCGCAAGGCCTGACGCCTTCCGCGCCATCGTGATCTCCGCCATGGAAAAAGCCGGGCGGTTATGGTCTATGGTCCCCCTTTAACCTTCACAGGCTCCCCAGACGTGGACATCGAACTCGGCACGACTTCTTCCGGCGCCCCCGCCCTCATGTCGCTCGAGGAGTTGCTTGCCACCCGCCTGCTGGTGCAGGGCAATTCCGGCAGCGGCAAGTCGCACCTGCTGCGCCGCCTGATCGAGCAGAGCGCCCACGCCGTCCAGCAGGTGGTGATCGACCCCGAGGGCGATTTCGCCAGTCTGGCCCAGGCGTTCGGCCACATCGTCATCGACGCCGCCGCCCAGAGCGAGAACGGCATGCGCCTGATCGCCAGCCGCACCCGCCAGACCCGGGTGTCGGTGGTGGTCAACCTGGAGAATCTCGACACCGAGCGCCAGATGCGCCACGCCGGCACCTTCCTCAACGGCCTGTTCGACACCGACCGCCAGTACTGGACTCCGGCCCTGGTGGTGGTGGACGAGGCCCAGCTGTTCGCTCCCGCCGTGGCGGGAGAGGTGGCCGACGACGCCCGCAAGACCTCGCTGGAGGCCATGACCAACCTGATGTGCCGGGGACGCAAGCGCGGGCTGGCCGGGATCATCGCCACCCAGCGCCTGGCCAAGCTGGCCAAGAACGTCGCCGCCGAGGCCAGCAACTTCCTCATGGGCCGCACCTTCCTCGACATCGACATGCAGCGGGCCGCCGACCTGCTGGGCATCGACCGCCGTCAGGCCGAGGTGTTCCGCGACCTGGAGCGCGGCCGCTTCGTCGGGCTGGGTCCGGCGCTGTCGCGGCGCTCCATCACCATCCGCATCGGCGACGTCCGGACCCGCAGCCATGCCGGCGGAGCCGGACTGGTGCCGCTGCCCGAACTGACCCAGGAAGAGGCGCGGGGGCTGCTGTTCAAGGCCAATACCCCGCCGCCGCCGCCCTATGTGCCGGAACAGGGGCCGGGGACCGAGGCTCTGCTCGACGCCATCGAGCATACCCAGCCGCCCGTCGCCGCGCCGCCGCCTCCGCCGCCGCCCATGCCCGCCCCCGCGCCCGAGCCCGCGCCCGCCGCCGAGGTGACGCCGCTGCCCGAACCCGCCGATCGCGCCATGGGGATCGATGCCGTGCTCGAGCAGCTGTTCGGCGAAAGCAGCGCCCTGGGGCGCTCGGTGTCGAGCCTCTACGACGACTTCCTGGCCCGCTGCCGCGCCCAGAGGCTGCCGGGCCGGGCGCTGGACATCACCCATTTCCGCCGCCGGCTGGTGCTGGCCCAGGCGGGTGTCACCGCCGCCGTGGCCGCGCTGCCCGGCTGGGACAAGGCCGCCGCCATCGCCAATGGGCTGGAGGAGCAGTTCCAGGGCATCTACCTGCATCTGGCCGCGGCCGCCGCCCAATCCCTGCCCTGCCCCAGCGATGCCATGATCACCCAGGCCTTCGGCAGCCATTCGCCGCGCCGCGCCCTGGCGGCGCTGGCCCGCATGCAGCAGATGGGCGTGGTGGAGATCTACGAGGAACTGGACGGCCAGCGGGTGATCGTCCTGCCGGCCCTGCAATGGCGGACCGCGCCCGGCCACGCCAGCGACGCCATGGCCTGGAGCGGCTGAACCCCGAAAGGAAAATGATGAGCAACGGATTGACCTGCCCCAAATGCGGCTCGGAACACGTCTATCAGGATGGCAGCCTGTGGATCTGCCCGGAATGCGCCCATGAATGGAACCCGGAGACGGCGGAAGGCGATTCCGGCGACGACCTCGTGGTCAAGGATGCCAACGGCAACGTGCTCGCCGATGGCGACAGCGTCACGGTGATCAAGGACCTGAAGGTCAAGGGCTCGTCCCTGGTGGTCAAGGGCGGCACCAAGGTCAAGGGCATCCGCCTGGTGGACGGCGCCGACGGGCACAACATCTCGTGCAAGATCGACGGCATCGGCGCCATGAACCTGAAGTCGGAATTCGTCAAGAAGGCCTGACGGCTGAAATGCGCGGTATCTGAATGAGCAGGAGATTTCCATGCCCGTGAAACGCCTGTTGGGGGCCGTCGCCGGCCTCGCCCTCTCTCTGGCCGCGTCCCAGGCCCATGCCGAGGACGTGGTGGTGTTCGCCGCCGCATCGCTGACCAATGCGCTGAACGAGATCGGAGAGTCCTTCACCGCCAGGACCGGGCACAGGATGCTTCCCTCCTATGCCGCCTCGTCGGCCCTGGCCCGGCAGGTGGAGCAGGGCGCCCCCGGTCAGGTCTTCGCCTCCGCCGACCTGAAGTGGATGGATTATCTGGCCGAGCGGAAACTGATCAACCCCGAGACCCGCTTCAACCTGCTGGGCAACACCCTGGTGCTGGTGGCGCCCGCCGATTCCAAGCTGGGCCGGATCGAGCTCTCCCCCAAGACCGACATCGCCGCCCTGGCCGGGGCGGGCCGCATCGCCACCGGCAATCCCGAATCCGTGCCGGTCGGCCTCTATTTCAAGCAGGCCATGGAACGGGCCGGGCAGTGGGCGACGGTGGCTCCCAGGATCGCCGCCACCGATTCGGTGCGCGCCGCCCTGGCCTTCGTCGAGCGCGGCGAGGTGCCGCTGGGGGTGGTCTACGCCACCGACGCGGCGGTGTCGAAGAAGGTCAAGGTGGTCGGCGTGTTCCCCGATTCCATGCACGACCCCATCACCTATCCCTTCGCCCTGGTCGCCGGCAAGGAAACCCCCGGCGCCCGGGCGCTGCTGGATTACGTCAAGGGGGCCGAGGCCAAGGGCGTCTTCGCCAAGTACGGCTTCAAGATCAATTGATTCAATGATGGCCCCGGAAGCGGTTGCCCTGCGGGTCCGACAGGCAGACGCTGCGCAGGGTCTCGGCGACGAAGGGCAGGGTGTCCGGGGCGGGAGCGCCGCCCTGGTACCAGTGGCCCAGCAGCCAGCCTTCGGGGCTGACCAGGAACTGGCTGCCGGCGATGTCGTCGGGGGCGAGGTTCAGGGTGACGGCCAGGGCCCGGCGCGCCTCGCCCTCCTCGACGGCGCAGCCTGAATCCCGGGGCGGGCCGCCGACCAGGATGGTGGGCAGGCTTCCCCCTTCGGCCAGCCCATCCACCCCCTCGACGATGATGTGGACCGCCTTGCCCCTGAGCGCGGAAAGCTGCGTCCGGCTGCCGTCGGCGCAGTTGGCCGTCATGTCGGGAACCATGAAATCATGGGGCCAGCGCCCGGTGCGCGCCAGTTCGGCCCCGGCGGCGTTGGCGTGGAGAAAGTCGATCACCGCCCAACGCTCGCCCTCGGACAGCTTGTCGGCGAAGCCGGGCATGGCCGTGCGCCCGTCCACTCCGGTCATGCCGCGGCTGATCCACCAGTACAGGTCGCCGATGGGGTGGTCCCACAGATGGTCGGCGGTCAGGTCGGCGGGCGGCACCGGCTGGCGGGACGCCTCGGGACCGTCGCCGCGCCCCTCGGCGCCGTGGCAGCCCTGGCAGTGCCGGAGGTAGACACCCTGGCCGCGAACCACGGACTGGGCCGTGAAGCCGGTGGGCGAGGTGTGAAAGCTGGAGGGCGTCGCCGGCACCAGCAGCAGGTCGAGACGCGTGGAGGCGAGATAGGCCAGGGGAATCGCCCCCAGGACCAGCCAGCGCCACCGCCACGCCGCCAGGCAAAGGACCAGGGCGGCGACGGCCAGGGCCGCGCCGGCCAGAATCTCGTCCTGCAGGCGCGGCTCGGCCCAGGCGGCCAGGCTGGGGCGCCACGCGAACGGCCAGAGCGGCGGCCAGGACAGTTCATACCAGGACGACGACGTCAAACTCCGAGCGACTCCAGCTTTCCCCACCGACCGGTCCGCCAGGATAGCCGGGGCGCTTCATCCCGTCTTCCCCTTCCTGGGCATTCCACCCATCCGTGAGGCGAAATGCAGGTTGGGCGGCGCGCGAATCGACCTAGAGCGACGAGCGTCAAATATGAAACGCACTGTCATGCTGAGCGCAGCGAAGCATCTTTCAGCCGGAGGCGGTTGCCGCAGGTGCCTGAAAGACCCTTCGCCGAGGCTCAGGGTGACAATCAGTCTCTGATTTGACGCTCGATGCTCTAATAGCATCAGGCCGTGGCCCCGCCGGACGTCATCAACGGGTTGCGTCCGCCGCCAGGGATGTGTAGCCTGATCTCGGGTGCCTGCATTTTCCGCAGGCAGGTTTCGTGCAGGTCGGGCCGCCGCACGGGACAATTCGTGCCGATGGTTGCGTATTCCTTCCCGCCTGCCCACATCTCGCCCTCGCTATCCAATGCTCCGCTGAAGCGGTCGCCATTCGTCGTCCCATGGGAACCGGAGGCGCCATGAAGCGGACCGTCAGCCTCTTCCTCGTCCTGTTCGGGTTCTGGTTCATCATGTCCGGCCACACCGAGGGCTGGCTGCTCGCCCTGGGCGCCGCCTCGGTGGCGCTGACCGTCTGGCTGGCCCGCCGGCTGGAGGCCATCGACCGGGAAGGCCACCCCCTGCATCTGGCCTGGCGCGGCATGCCGTACTGGGGCTGGCTGGCGGTGGAGATCGTCAGGGCCAACATCGACGTGGCCAGGGCGATCCTGGCCGGTCCGGCCGCCATCACCCCCGGCGTCTTCACCTTCAAGGCCGGCCAGAAGGACGACCTGGGCCGGACCATCCACGCCAATTCCATCACCCTGACGCCGGGCACGGTGACCATGGGCGTCACGGCCGACGGCACCCTCACCATCCACGCCCTGACCCGCGCGTCGCGCGAGGGGGTGGAGAGCGGCGAGATGGACCGGCGGGTCTCGCGCCTGATGGGGGAAGCATGATGGATGGGGGAAGCATGATGTTCGCCGCCGCCGCCCTCGCCCTGCTGGCCGCCATGGCCATGGCGCTGGTCCGCGCCCTGCTGGGGCCGACGGTCTACGACCGCATCCTGGCGGTCAACGCCATCGGCACCAAGACCCTGCTGATGATCGCCGTGCTGGGGTTTCTCACCGGGCGGCCGGAATTCCTGGATATCGCCCTGGTCTATGCCCTGATCAACTTCATCGGCACGGTGGCGGTCACCAAATACGTCCGCTACCGCCATCTCGGCCACCCGGCCGGCCCCGACAGCGAGGGAGACCTATGATCGCCACCCTGCTCGACCTGGCAAGCTGGGGCCTGATCCTGGCCGGTTCGCTGGTCATCCTGATCGGCACCCTGGGCCTGCTCCGCCTGCCGGACGTCTACACCCGCCTGCACGGCGCCGGCATGACCGACACCATGGGAGCCGGCCTGCTGATCCTCGGCATGCTGTGCCAGGCCCCCGGCTGGCTGGTGGCGGTCAAGCTGGTCCTGATCCTGATCTTCCTGGTCATCACCAGCCCCACCACCTCCTACGCCCTGGCCAGCGCCGCCCTCCACGGCGGCCTCGTTCCATGGACGCCGCCGGCCCGGAAGGACGAGCCATGATCGAGCTGATCGACATCGCCCTCCTGGTCATGATGGCGGTTTCCGCCCTGGCGGTGCTGTGGCTGCGCAACCTGTTCGCCGTGGCCATGCTGTCGGGCGGCTACAGCCTGATGGCGGCCACCCTTTACGTGACCCTGGACGCCGTGGACGTGGCCTTCACCGAGGCGGCGGTGGGCGCCGGGATTTCCACGGTGCTGATGCTCGGCGCCCTGACCATGCTGCCCCACGACGAAAAGCCCCCCCGGGGGGCGGGCCGGACGGCCGGGCTGGCGGTCACGGCGGCGGCGGGGTTGCTCCTGCTTTACGCCACCGTCGACATGCCGCGTTTCGGCGATCCCGGAGCGCCCATCCACCACCACGTGGCGCCGCGCTACATGCAGGATTCCCTGGACGAGGTGGGCCCCACCAACATCGTCACCTCGGTGCTGGCCAGCTATCGGGGATACGACACCCTGGGCGAAACCACCGTCATCTTCACCGCCGCCATCGCGGTGATGGCTCTTCTGGGCCGGAGCGGACGTTCCGGACGGAAGGGCGGCAGCACCGCCGGCAGGGAGAAGAGCCCATGAGGGAAAAGCCGATCCTGCGGGTGGGGACCAAGCTGCTCGCCCCCTTCATCCTGCTGTTCGCCCTCTACGTCCAGTTCCACGGCGATTTCGGACCGGGCGGGGGATTCCAGGCCGGGGTGATCTTCGCCTCGGGCTTCATCCTCTACGCCCTGGTCTTCGGCCTGGACCACGCCCGCGCCGCCCTGCCGGCGTCGGCGCGCCGCGTCGCGGTCTCGCTCGGCGTGCTGATCTATGCCGCAGTGGGGGTGGCCGGCACCCTGGCCGGCGGGAACTACCTGGACTATTCCCCCCTCGCCGGGACCCCGGTTGCCGGTCAGCACCTGGGCATCATCCTGGTGGAGCTGGGGGTCGGGCTGTGCGTCTTCGCCGCCATGACGACCATCTTCTTCGTCTTCGCCGGCCGCGCCCCCCAGACTCCGCCGGGAGACTGAGCCATGGAGCTTCCCGGTCTCTTCAATTACTGGATGGTGGTGGTCCTGATGATGGCGGGGCTTTACACGGTCATCGCGCGGGGCAACCTGGTCAAGAAGATCGTCGGCCTCAACGTCTTCCAGGTCTCGGTCTTCGTCCTCTACATCACCATGGGCAAGGTCACCGGCGGCACCGCGCCGATCTACGGCGACGGCCCGCTGGTGTTCTCCAATCCCCTGCCCCACGTGCTGATCCTGACGGCCATCGTCGTCGGGGTCGCCACCACCGCCCTCGGCCTCGCCCTGATCGTCCGCATCCGCGAGGCCTACGGCACCATCGAGGAGGACGAGATCCAGGACATCGAGCGGGGCGAGGCATGAGCGTGCGGGAACATCTGCCCGCCCTGGTGGTGGTGGTTCCGCTGATGGCGGCACCGGTCTGCGTCATGCTGCGGCGGGAAGGGGCGGCCTGGGCGGTGGCGGCCGCCGCCTGCCTGGCCTGCCTGGTGATGTCCGCCCTGCTGCTGTCGCGGGTTCTGGCCGAGGGGCCGTTCAGCTACGCCATGGGCGGCTGGGCGGCGCCCTGGGGCATCGAATACCGGGTGGATGCCGTCTCGGCCTTCATGCTGGTGATCGTCTCGGCCGTCGCCGCCGTGGTGTCCCAGTACGCCCGGACCGGAATCGCCCACGAGATCGGCGCCGAGCGCCGCTACCTGTTCCACGCCCTGTCCGTCCTGTGCCTGAGCGGCCTGCTGGGCATGGCCATCACCGGCGACGCCTTCAACCTGTTCGTCTTCCTCGAGATCTCGTCGCTGGCCAGCTACGCCATGATCGCCCTGGGGCGCGACCGCCGCGCCCTGACCGCCGCCCTGCGCTACCTGATCCTCGGCACCATCGGCGCCACCTTCTACGTCATCGGCATCGGGCTGGCCTACATGATGACCGGCACGCTCAACATGGCCGACTTCGCCGCCCGCCTGCCGGGGGTGGCCCACACCACCACGGTGCGCGCCGCCCTGGCCTTCCTGATCATCGGACTCGGCCTCAAGATGGCGGTCTTTCCACTGCACTTCTGGCTGCCCGAGGCCTATGCCCGGGCGCCATCGGCCGCCGCCGCCTTCCTGGCGGGGACCGCCACCAAGGTGGCGGTCTACGCCTTCCTGCGGGTGGTGGTCGGCATGTTCGGCGGAACGGCCCTGGTCGGTTCCTCGGGAATTGCCGAGGTGTTGATGGTGGTGGCCGTGCTCGGCATGCTCTTCGGCTCGGCGGCGGCCATCTGGCAAAGCGACGTCCGCCGCGCCCTGGCCTATTCGTCGGTGGCGCAGATCGGCTATATCGTCCTCGGAATCAGCCTGCTGACCCAGGCGGGACTGGCGGCCGGCATCGTCCACCTGTTCAACCACGCGGTGATGAAGTCCGCCCTGTTCCTGGCCCTGGGAGCCGCCGCCATCCAGTCGGGATCGACCCGGCTGGAGGATCTGGCCGGACTGGGCCGCCGCATGCCGCTGACCATGGCCGCCTTCCTGGTGGGCGGCCTCGGCCTGATCGGCCTGCCGCTCACCACCGGCTTCGTCAGCAAGTGGGCCTTGGTGGAAGCCATCCTCGAGAAGGGCATGTGGCCGCTGGCGGTGCTGGTGCTGGCCAGTTCGCTGCTGGCGGTGGTCTACGTCTGGCGGGTGGTGGAGACCGTGTGGTTCGCCTCGCCGTCTCCGGCCGCCGCCTCGGTGGTGGAGGCCCCGGCCGCCCTGCTGCTGCCCATCTGGCTTCTGGCCGGGGCGTCCCTGTGGTTCGGCATCGACGCGTCGGGCACCCTGGCGGTGGCGCGCTCGGCGGCGGCACTCCTGCTGGCGGGGGCAACGCCATGACCGCCCAGTCCCTGATCCTTCTCGCCCTGGCCATTCCGGCAGCCTGCGTCGTCCCGATCCTGGCGGCGCGCCACCGGCCCAACCTGCGCGAGGCGTTCAGCCTGCTGGCCGGCCTGGCCACCTTCGCCTGCGTCGCCCTGCTGTACGGGCACGTGGCGGCGGGCGAGCGGCCCGGAATCGTCCTGTGGGAGATGCTGCCGGGCCTGCCCCTGGCCTTCCGGGTCGAGCCGCTGGGCATGCTGTTCGCGCTGGTCGCCTCGGGCCTGTGGCCGGTGACCACGCTCTACGCCATCGGCTACATGCGCGGCCACCACGAAGGCAACCAGACCCGCTTCTACGTCTTCTTCGCCCTGGCCATCGCCAGCGCACTGGGCATCGCCTTTTCCGGCAACCTGCTGACCCTGTTCGTGTTCTACGAGGCGCTGACCATCGGCACCTTCCCGCTGGTCACCCATTCGGGCACCCACGCCGCCAAGCGGGCCGGACGGGTCTATCTCGGCATCCTGGTGGGCACCTCGGTCTGCTTCCTGCTGCTGGCCATCGTCTGGACCCGGAGCATCGCCGGAACCCTGGACTTCGCCCCGGGCGGCATCCTGGCGGGCAAGGTCGCCGACTGGGCGGTGGCGCCGCTGTTCGCCCTTTACGTCTTCGGCATCGGCAAGGCGGCGCTGATGCCGTTCCACCGCTGGCTGCCGGCGGCCATGGTCGCCCCCACCCCGGTCAGCGCCCTGCTCCACGCCGTGGCGGTGGTCAAGGCCGGGGTGTTCTCGCTGCTCAAGGTGACGGTCTCCGTCTTCGGCCTCGACCTGCTGAACGGGGCCGGCGGCGGAGTGCCCTGGCTGGCGGGGGTGGCCGGGTTCACCATCGTCGCCGCCTCGCTGGTGGCCCTGACCAAGGACAACCTCAAGGCCCGGCTGGCCTATTCCACGGTTTCGCAACTGTCCTACATCGTGCTGGGGGCCGCCATCCTGGCCCCGCTGTCCATCGTCGGCGCGGCCGTCCACATCGCCGCCCACGCCCTCGGCAAGATCACCCTGTTCTTCGCCGCCGGGGCGGTGATGGTGGCCAGCCACAAGACCGAGATCAGCCAGATGGGCGGCATCGGCCGGCGCATGCCGTGGACCATGGGAGCCTTCGCCGTCGGGGCGCTGTCCATGATCGGCCTGCCGCCCACCGCCGGCTTCGTCAGCAAGTGGTACGTGCTGAACGGCGCCATCCAGGCCGGGCATCTGGCGGCGGTGGGCGTGGTGGTGGTCAGCACCCTGCTCAACGCCGCCTATTTCCTGCCCATCATCCATTCCGCCTTCTTCGGCGAGGAAAGGCATGATGGAAGCCACGACCACCACGGCCACGGCGAGGCCCCCTGGCCGGCGGTGGTGGCGGTGGTGGCCACGGCGGCGGCGACGGTGGCGTTTTTCCTGGCCCCCGGCTGGGCCATCGGCCTGGGCGGCGATCTGGTGGGGAGGATGCCATGAGCGACCACGTCGAACGCCCATCCGGCGACCACTGGCTGGTCCGCCCCGCCACCATCCGGGGCTTGTGGATCGGCGGCATCGCCCTGCTGGCCGGGCTGGTGGCGGCGGGGGGACTGGTCCACGGCCACGCCTATTTCACCCTCGACGGCCTGTTCGCCTTCAACGCCTGGTACGGCTTCGCCGCCTGCGCCGCCATGGTGGTGGCGGCCAAGGCGCTGGGAATCCTCCTCAAGCGAAAGGACAGCTATTATGACCGTTGAGGCGATACCGCCGGGTCTGGTCATGATCGCCGGGGCATTGTTGCTGCCGTTCCTCGGAAGCCCGCTCCGCAAGGCGGCGGCGCTGGTCCTGCCGCTTGCCGTCCTCGCCCTGGTCTGGACCCTGCCCGAGGGAAGCGGTCCCGCCCTGACCTTCCTCGACCAGCGTCTGGTTCCGGTGCGCATCGACGCCCTGGGCCGGCTGTTCGCCACCATCTTCCTGCTGATGGCGGCGGCGGGCGCCCTTTTCGCCCTCAACCAGAGCCGGGTTCTGGAAGGCGTCGCCGCCTTCGTCTATGCCGGCAGCGCGGTGGGCGTGGTCCTGGCCGGCGACCTGATCACGGTGTTCGTGTTCTGGGAAGCCATGGCCATCGGCTCGACCCTGGTGCTGTGGTCGGCGGGCACGCCGTTGGCGGGGCGGGCGGCCATGCGCTATGCCCAGATCCATCTGCTGGGTGGCGTGCTGCTGATGATCGGCATCATCGCCCATGTGGCCGCCACCGGCGACGCCGCCTTCCAGGCCATGCGGCCGGAAACCCTGGGGACCTGGCTGATCCTCGCCGGTTTCCTGATCAACGCCGGGGCGCCGCCCTTCTCGGCCTGGCTGCCCGACGCCTATCCCGAGGCGTCGTGGAGCGGCACGGTGTTCCTGTCGGCCTTCACCACCAAGACCGCCGTCTACGCCCTGATCCGGGGCTTTCCCGGCGCCGAGATCCTGATCTTCGTCGGCCTGTTCATGGTGTTCTACGGCATCATCTACGCCCTTCTGGAAAACGACATGCGGCGCATCCTGGCCTACAGCATCGTCAATCAGGTGGGGTTCATGGTCACCGGAGTGGGCATCGGCACCGACATGGCCCTGAACGGCGCCGCCGCCCACGCCTTCGCCCACATCCTCTACAAGGCGCTGCTCCTGATGGCGGCCGGTTCGGTGCTGCTGATGACCGGACGCCGGCTGTGCACCGATCTGGGCGGGCTGTTCCGCACCATGCCGGTGACCACTGTCTGCGGCATCGTCGGCGCCCTGGCCATCTCGTCCTTTCCCTGGACGTCGGGCTTCGTCTCCAAGTCGATGATCGGCCAGGCGGCGGCCGATGGCGGGCTGGCCCCGGTCTGGTTCCTGCTGACCGCCGCCTCGGCCGGGGTGTTCCTGCATGCCGGCATCAAGTTCCCCTGGTTCGTGTTTTTCCAGAAGGATTCCGGCCTGCGCCCCGCCGATCCACCGTGGAACATGCGTCTGGCCATGGTGCTGCTGTCGCTGCTGTGCGTGATGATCGGCGTCGCGCCCCAGTGGCTCTACGCCCTGCTGCCGCACCCGGTGTCCTACCAGCCCTATACCCCGGCCCACGTGGTGGAGATGCTGCAATTGCTGGGGTTCTCCGGCCTCGCCTTCTTCCTGCTGCTGCCGCAGATGAAGCGCACCCTGACCATCACCCTGGACACCGACTGGGTTTACCGCCGTCTGGGCCCCGCCCTGGCGGCGTGGCTGGGCGGCGGGATATCCGCTTTCGGCAAGGATGCCGCCGCCGCCGTGGGAACGTTCGTCCAGGCCGGAATGGAACGGCTCCGGACCCTCCACGGCCCCCGGGGCAACCTGGCCGGAATCGCGTCCTCGGGATTCATGACGGCCGTGGCCCTGGCCGGCCTGGCGATCATCCTCGTCCTGCTCTACCGATGACCGGCCCCGGCCGAGGAATGGACGGCATGGAAAAAGCCCCGGGCCGAGGCCACGGGGCTTTTTTCTTCGAATGCGTTCACACGTCCCGTTCAGGGTCGATGTCGAAGCGGCGCTTGCCGTACTTGCCGGTGAAGGACGGGCCGTCGTCGATCTCCACGTGGTCGCGGCCGAAGGTCGCCTGACGCATCAGCTTCTCCTGCAGCTCGATCAGATGCTGCCAGTACTGCATCATCTGGTTGGCTGAATTCATCCAGCCTTCGAGCATGGCCCGCTGCATCTCGACCATGGTCTTATAGGGATCGCTCATTGTCTTGCCCTCCTCGGCCAACCGTCCTGGCCGGTTCTTATCCATGCGAACCGGTTAGGGGCGTACCTGCCCATGGTAGCGCAGACCAGGAAGACATTCCAGCCACCCCGATGCAGATCCGATATCGCCTGCTCACAGGGCGGCCAGCGCGGCGGCCCGGTCGGCGTAGATGGACAGGATCTTGGCGAAGCCGGAGACGTCGAACACCTCGCGGATATGGGGCTTCATGGAGCACAGGGCGAATTTGCGGGTGCCGCGCGTCATCTTGGCGCCCACCAGAACCACCCGCAATCCGGCGCTGGAGATGTAGTCCAGTTCCCCGAAATCGATCAGAATCTTCGGCGCGCCGGCGTTGACCACAGCCAGGACGCGGGCCTCGAAGGCCTTGGCCGTCGAACTGTCCACCCTGGCCAGGGGAACCAGCACGGTGGCGTCGCCAGCCTGCTCTTCACGGATTTCCATCAGCAAAAACTCTCCTATGCCGCAATCGCCTTACGCAGCGTGGTGGTGTTGCGCCCGCCCTCGTGCGCGTACTCGGTGCCGTCCATGAACTCCTTGACCAGGAACACCCCCAGCCCGCCGATGGGGCGGTCCTCGACGTCCAGGTCGAGATCGGGAATGGGCGCCTCGGTGAAGGGATTGTACTCCTTGGCGTCATCGATGATCCGGGTCACGAATTCGCGGCCATCGTAGACGAACTCCACCTGGATTTCATGGGCCTCCTCGTCGTCATATCCATAGGAAATAATATTGGTGATCAATTCGTCCAGACAGACGTTGAGGTTGAAGGCCAGCTTCTCGGGCAGGGCGTGTTTCTCGATGAACATGTCGACCAGTTCGGCCAGACGCTCCAGTTCGGCGACGTCATTGGCGATGACCATGGCCACCCGGTCGGGCTCCATCTCCACGGGAACGGACGAAGTGGCGGGCGCGGGCGGCGGCGCCACGAAATCCTGTCCCGGCTTGGCCGTCGGCCCGCCATCCATGTCGTTCCCTCCCGTCGCCGGGAAGCCGGTGAGCATCAGCCTCGGCCGGGCTTCCATGGGCGCATCCGCATCCATGGAAGCCCGATCGAAGCGCAGCGTCAACATGGTGATGTCGTCGAATTGTGGCGCAGTGCCGACGAAGGCCTCGACCGAGCGCAGGATTCCGGCGATCACCGCCTCGGGGTCGCTGTCCTCGATGCGGCCCAGTTCGGCGATCAGGCGCGGCTCGTCATAGAGGACGTCGTCGGAATCCTGGGCCTCGGTGACGCCGTCGGTGTAGAGGTGCAGCACCTCGCCGGGATCGAGGCGGAAGCCGCCGGTCTCGTATTCCAGGTCCTCCAGCACGCCCAGCGCCACGCCGGAAACGTCGCGGATGGCCTGTACCATGCCGTCGCGTCGCACGATCATGGGCGGCGGATGGCCGGCGTTGCAGAAGCCCACCTCGCCGGTGCGGGTGTCGAGCACGCCGTAGAAGCAGGTGGCGAACAGGGTCTGGGGATTGTCGCGGGCCAGCATGGTGTTGACGAAGGCCAGGCATTCCCCGGGGCTGCTCGACAGCGGCGCCACCGCCTTGACCAACGAGCGGGTGATGGCGATGAACATGGCGGCCGGCACGCCCTTGCCCGAGGCGTCGCCGATGACGAAGCCCAGATGGTGGCGGTCGATGAGGAAGAAGTCGTAGAAATCGCCACCCACCTCCTTGGCGGGCACCATGGAGGCGTGAATCTGGAACTCGGTCCGGTCGGGGAAGGGCGGAAACACCTGGGGCAGGGACGACAGCTGCAGCTCGCGGGCGAAATCCAGTTCCTGGCGCAGCGCCGCCAGCTGGTCGCGGGTGCGCAGGGCCTCGCGCAGGATCTCCACGTCGCGGGTGCGTTCGGCGATCAGCGATTCCAGGCGTTCGTGCTGCTCGCGGATGCGCGACGACATGGTCTGGAAGGCCACCGCCAGCACCTCCAGCTCGCCCTTGGAGCCGTCGCCGCTCTCGTCGCCCGACAGCGTCCGGTTGGACAGGGCCTCGATCTGGCGCAGATCGTCCAGCACCGCCTCGCGGGCGTCCTGCTCCAGCATCTCGGACAGGCGCAGCATCTGCAGGCGGATGAACAGTTCCTGGCGGCGGCGCTGGCGCTCGCGCCGCTCCTCCAGCAGGTCGATCTTGATGGCGTTCTCGCGGAACACGCCCACCGTGCTGGCGATGCGGCCGATCTCGTCGTTTTCGTGGCGCACGTCCAGCATCACCGAGGTGTCGCCGCGCGACAGGGCGTTGAGCACGGCGATGGCCTGGTCCAGGGGATCGAACGAGCGGCGCAGATAGAGCGAGAACACCGCCAGCACGAACACCAGGAACACGCCCACCGCCCCGATGGCGATCAGGCGGATTTCATGCTGCCGGGCCTGGGTGTCGGTGGAATCGCGCACGCTGACCAGGGCGCCGATCACCCGTCCCTCGCCGTCGGCCAGCGGGAACACCACCACGGAATAGAAGCGCGAGCCGTCGCGCCAGGTCTCCAGCCGGCTCTTGCGCACCGATATCTTGGATTCGAACACCTTCCACAGCAGGTCGTTGGTGCCGTCGGTCATGCTTCCGGCGCGGTCCACCAGGAAGACGTCGGAGCCGGTGGAGGCCTTGAACTCCTCCAGCGGCGGCCGCAGGTCGGAGAGGACGGTGGCGACGCCCGCCACCGTCCCGTCCAGCCCGGCGAGCGGCAGGGTGATGGCGGCGATGAACTGCTTGTCGCTGTTCTGGGTGATGCCGGTGCGCGCCTTGCCGCTTTCGGCGATCTGCCGCACCGTGCCGGCATCCACCAGCGGCGTGTCCAGCAGGGATCCCTGCGAGGTGAAGAGCAGGTCGCCGTCCAGTCCGACGATCTCGACCCGTCCCACGCCGCGCCGGCTCAGCCCGGCCAGGGTGGGGGCCATCGCCTCGCGCGCCTCGCTCGGGCTCTTGCGGGCGATGGCGGCGATCATCTCGTGGTTGGCGGCCAGCAGCGGCGCGGCGGCCTCCAGGCGCTGGACGGTGTTCTCCACCAGCTTGTCCCAGAAGATCTGCTGGCCGTTGAGGGTGGCCTGGACATAGCGCTCGTCGGCCAGCTCCTCGTTCTTGACGCCGGCGAAGAACAGCCCCGCCACCAGCAGGGAATAGGTGACGGTGACGATGAGCGTTACGCGGGTGCGGAGCAGCATGCATCCCCCCGCCCGTTGGCCACCGCGTCGGCCACCGCGCTGGGCATGGCCATGTTGGGCGGCAGGAAGCCCGACAGGATCTCCAGGTACTCGGCCGGCTCGAACAGCTTCAGCCCCTTGGCCTTGAAGGCGGCGAAGGGCTCGGAACCGGGCAGCGAGCCGTACTGGCGCTGGGTGAAGTCCTGCGGCGCGTATTCGGGCAGGCGGCCCTGGCGCAGCCCGTCGAGCATGGCAAGGAACAGGTCCAGCCCCGGCCGGTAGGTGTTGACCACGTGCCACAGCAGGGAACGGTCGCGCCGGATGGGCAGGTAGCCGATGCCGACGATGGGGCCGGTGTCGATGCCCTTGTCCACCCGGTGGAGCGTGCAGCCGATGGAGTCCGAGCCGTCCAGCATGCAGCGGAACGGCGCGAACAGCCCGGCATAGCGCGGCAGGGCGCCGGGATGGACGTTGTAGGTGCCCAGGCGCGGAATGTCGTAGGTGTTGGGCTTGAAGATCAGCGAGAACCGCGCCGAAATGGTCAAATCGGGCGCGAAGGCGCGGATGCGGGCCTCGCCCTCGGGACCGTTGAGGTCGGAGATGCTTTGGATGGCGACGCCGTAGCGGGCGGAGAGCCCGGCGAAGGTGAGCAGCGGCGCGCCCTCCATTCCCGCCCGGTCGATCAGCGGGAACAGGATGTCCATGGGCAGGTCGCGCTCGTGGAACTTGATCTCGGCCAGTTCGGGAACGGTGTTCTCGACCGGCCGGGTCTTCTCGCTCATCAGCACCGTCACCGTGTCGCCGGCCAGATGCGGCAGCAGGGTGTTGAGAATCAAGGCCCCCGCCAGGTCCATCTTGGTGCAGACGAGAATGCGGAGCGGCGGCTGGGGGGTGATCAAGGCTTGTTCTCCTTGGCCTCGGCGCGGTCGATGATCTCGGCCAGCCCCATCAGCTTCATGGGGGGGAAGAGACCGATCTGGCGCACCACCGGCATGTTGATCAGCACCGACAGCCGCTTGGGGGCGTCGATGGGAATGTCCTTGGGCGGAATCCTGCGGACCAGGATCTGCTCGGCCTTGTAGGCGGTCAGCTGGCCCACCGTGTAATAGCGGTAGACGCCGCCGAACATGGCCTTGGAATTGACCACCGGGTTCTCGGCGGCGGCGAAGATGGGAAGCCCCAGGTCCAGCGCCGACTGGGTCAGCACGTCCCGGTGGATGGTCAGGAAGGTGTCGGGGGGGAAGTACATGAAATCCACCCGCGCCGCCTTGATCTCGGCCACCTTGGCCGGAATGCTCTCGGGCCGGGGCTTGCCGCCCTCCACCTCCACCGGCAGCGCCACCACCTCGAAGCCGGAGGCCTTGCCGATGCCTTCCAGCTGGGTGGCCGCCACCTGGGAATTGCGCTCCAGCGGATTGTAGATCATCCCCAGCCGCTTCAGCGGCCGGTAGGACTGGATCAGGTTGACCTGGGTCTCCATGGGCACCAGATAGAGGGTTCCGGTGATGTTGCGCCCCGACGACGACAGACTGGGGACCACGCCGCCCTCCGGCTGGGACACCGCCAGGAACACGGCGGGAATGTCGGTGATGTGCCGCGCCGGGTCGACGGTGTCGAAACGGCCCAGCATCTCCTCGCTGACCGTGGTGCCGAAGGTGAACACCAGGTCCACCTTCAGCGCCTTGGCCTCGGCGACGAAGCCCGGCAGCTTGCTCTTGTCCTGCGCCGCGTCGCGGACGATCAGCTCCACCGGAATGCCCTGGTTGGCGAAATAGTCCTTGAAGCCCTGGGCCGCGTCCTCCCAGCCCCGCCACAGGGCCATGTAGATGCGGAACGGCTTGGCCTGCGGCTCGGCGGCCGGGGCGGCCCCCGCCAGCAGCAGGGCGCAAAGCATCAGGATCGGGGCGAAGAGGCGTCTCATGCGTCCCACTCCGCCTCGATGTGGGGACCGGCGTGATAGGCGAAGGACAACAGGGCGAACACCGTCGCCATGGCCAGCACCACCCAGCCCAGCGCCACCACCGAACCTTCGTAGCCGCAGACGGGAATCAGGGCGGCCGCCAGCAGGGGGCCGGCGAAGCTGCCGATGCGCTCGGCCAGACGCAGGAAGGCCAGCACGTTGGTCTGGCCGATGGCGCGGCATTCGGTCCAGCACAGATCGGGAATCATCGCCAGCTGCGGCGAGGCCGACAGGCCGTGCGAGATGCCCAGCAGCAGGATCGCCGCCTGCATGGCCAGCACCGGTTCGCCCCAGAAGGCGGGCAGCACCAGCCCGGCGCCGCCGATCAGCCCCCCCGCCGCCACCAGCCCGGCCCGCCAGCCCACCCGGTCGGCGAAGCGGGCCACCAGGGGCGACAGCAGCACCACCGCCACCGGGTAGGCCATCATCATCCGCGCCATGTCGCCCAGGTCCAGCGACGGGTTCCGCGACAGGGTGAGCGGCACCAGGAAGAACAGGAAGCCGGTCAGCGCCATCTTGGACGGAATGGCGGCGAAGGCCACCAGCACCGAGAACCGCCAGTTGCGAAGCAGGCGCAGGAAGTCCCGCTTGCGCGGGCTGGGCCCCTCGCCCACCGGCTGGGCGCTGTCCAGCAGGCGCCAGATCAGGATGGCGGTGATGACGGTCAGGGCCGCCGCCACCAGGAAGGTGACCCGGTATCCCACCCGCTCGGCCAGGACGCCGCCGATGCCGGTGCCGCACACGCTGGCGGTCAGCACGGCGCCCACATAGACGCCCAGTCCCTGGGTCCGGCTCTGCTGCCTGGACACCTGGGCGATGTAGCCCTGGCAGGCCATGGTGATGAAGGCATAGCCCAGCGCCGTGGCCAGGCGCCAGAGGATCAGGTCGTAGACCGTCATGGCCAGCGCCGACATGACGAAGCCGATGGTGGCCGGCACCAGGCCGATCAGGAACACCCTTCGCGCCCCCAGCCGGTTGGCCATCAGCGAGGCCGACGGCGAGGCCAGCGCGATCACCAGCATGAACAGCGCGATGGGCAGCCCCATGACCAGTTCGGGCGAAAGGCCGGGAATGGGGGCATAGAGATCGCGGATGTAGAGCGGCATGAACGAGCGCGAGATCTCCTCGGCGAACACGAACAGGAACAGCGGCAGGCGGATGTCGGTGGCCTGGTGCTCGTTGATGACCTCGGGCTGTCCGCTGCGGGCGAAGCGGAACAGGAAGCGCACCCGGGATTCGATGTCCCTGACCTTTTCCACCACGCCCTGGTCGAAATGGGCGGCCTTGACCTCGTCCATGTAGGCCTCCAGCCGGCGGAACAGCTGGTCGGCCAGCCGGATGGCGCCGTTGAAGCCGTGGACGAAACGCCCCACCTCGTCGTCGGAGGTCACTCCGGCGGAACAGCTGAAATCGCCGCGCCGCACCCGGTCCATCACCATCCCCACCACCCGCATGGGGCCGGTGATGTTGAAGGTGACCACGAACAGCAGGATTTCCACCGCCACCAGCAGCGCCACCAGGGTGACGACGCCCAAGTCGATGAGAATCTCCTGCAGCCGGCCCCGCACGTAGTCCTGGTCCATGCCCACGTGGATGTGGCCGATGCGCCCGCCCTTGACCGTCAGCGGCAGCGCCATGTCGATGAAGCCGCCCACCGAGACCTTGCGCGGATGCTCCATCTCGGCGGAGAAATCGGCCCCGCCATAGACGGCTTCCAGGGCGAAACGCTCGGCGCCCTCGGCGAACAGCACCTTGCCGCCGCGATCGGTGATCGCCAGATAGCGCAGCTCCGGATTGGCGGCCAGGACGGGAGCGAAGAACTCCCCCACCCCGCGCAGCTGGTCCAGCGGAATGCCGTAGCCCACCGCCCGCTCCACCGACGCTTCCAGGTCGCGGCCGATGGCCTCGGCCTTCTTGTCCATCTCGGGAACCAGGCCACGGCTGAACTCGTCGGTGGCCTGATGGGCCACCCACCCCACCGGCGGCACCAGCACCAGGATCACCAGCAGCAGCAGGCGGACGAACAGGGGCCGGGTGCGGTCGAGGATCATGGCCGCCCCCTCACATCAGCCGGTCGAGACGGCCGACCTCGTCGGTGGCGTCCCTGACGTGGTCGATGGTCTCGCGGGTCTTGCCGACGAATTCGGCGAAACGTTCCTCGAAGGAATCGCCGCCGGCCTCGGGCACGGCGTGGCCGCCCACGGACAGCACCTCGCCCATGGCCTTCTCCATGCTGCCCAGCTTGCGCCCGACGACGCCGAACAGGATGTAAAGCCCGCCCACCGCCACCGCCGAGGCCGCCAGCAACGCCATGGCGATGCTTTTCAGCAACTGGCCCAGCAGGCCGGAAACGCCCTTCTCCACATAGGCGGTGGGATAGCGCAGCACCACGCCGCCTTCCACCTTGCCCAGGCTGTTGACCAGGGGCAGGCCGACGATCAGGTTGTCCTCGTCCACCACGCTGAACGATTGCTGCATGCCGCTGCGGATGGCCTCGGCCAGGGAATCCGGCACCCTGGTGCCGATGGCGCCGCGATCGGTGTCGAACAGCACCTCGCCCCGGTGGTCGTAGACCTCCACCGCCAGGATCTGGGCGTCGCGGGATTTCTCGCGCTCGATGATCTCCTGAACCTGACGCAGCTGACGCAGGGCGAACCCCAGGTTGAGACTGTCCTCGATCCGCTTCTTGATGGTGAACACCACGAAGGAATAGCGCGACTGCACCTGGGCGGAATAGACGCTTTCGAACTTGTAGTAGGCGAAGAAGGCGGTCACCAGCAGGGTGGACAGCAGGATGGAGACCAGGGCCAGCGACACCTTGCGCGCCAGCGACCAGCGCACGGGACGCGCCGGAGGAAGGCAGGCGCCACCTCCGCCCGCGATACTGGATTGCCCCATCAATTCCAAGACCCGTATCCTTCCCACCGGGCAACGGTTGAACCCGGCCGCCGAAGCGATTAGAAGCAGGTTCCGTTTATAGGATATTTACCGAAGCCGTCCAAGAGCGCGGCGGGCTGAATTCCCAGGAATTTCGGAGAATCTTCTCCCCTTGACCAATGATATGGAACCTCGAGCAAAAGATTCCAATGACTTCACCACAAGGGCATACAGTGTTCACCTCATCCGATGCTATACAAGCGACATATCCGGTCGGAATTTTCGACTCCGGGGTGGGCGGACTGACTGTCGCCGCAGCCATTCGACGCAGCATGCCCGATGAACGCCTGCTTTACCTGGGCGACGTGGCCCGCCAGCCCTACGGCACCAAGTCGCCGCGCACCGTGACCCGCTACGCGGTCCAGGCGGCTGAATTTCTGGTTGAGAAGGGGATCAAGGCCCTGGTGGTGGCCTGCAACACCGCCTCGGCGGTGGCGCTGGACGCCATTGCCGAACGCTTTCCGGACCTGCCGGTCCTCGGCGTGGTCGAGGCCGGGGCCGACGGCGCGGCGCGGGCATCGGCCCAAGGGCGCATCGTGGTGGCCGCCACCGAAGGAACCTGCCGCTCGCGGGCCTATGAGCGCGCCATCGCGCGGCGGCGCGGGGACGCCCGGGTCCGCTGCGTCCCCTGCCCGCTGTTCGTCGCCCTGGCCGAGGAAGGGCTGACCGACGGCCCCATCGTCGAGAGCGTGGCCCGCCACTACCTGGAATCGCTGTTCGAGGGCAGCGAGAAGGGCGATTGCCTGGTCCTGGGCTGCACCCATTTCCCGCTGCTGGCCCCCGCCCTGGCCCGGCTGGCCGGGCCGGACGTTACCCTGGTGGATTGCGCCGAGGCGACGTCCTCCATGCTGGTCCGCATGCTGCGGGGGCGCGAGGCTCCCAAGGGAAGCGGCGGCGGCCTGCGGCTGATCTCCACCGACGCGCCGGAACGCTTTTCCCGCATGGTGGGCAGGCTGTTCCCGGCCATGGGGCCGTCGCCGGCGGTGGAACTGGCCGACCTCTAGCAGGAGGCGGGGCAGTCCCCGGTGGCCTGGGAATAAAGCTCGTCCACCAGGATACGGGCGACACCCGGGGTCAGGCTCGAATCGCGCGCCAGCAGCACCGCCCGCGCCGCGTCGCGCTCCTCGGCGCAATCCAGGCCCATCCGCCGAGCGGCGGCGATGGCGCTGCCGATGATCCCGATGAGTGAGCCGTTCATGTCCTGCCCCGAATGCCGTCCGTTGGAATCTGTCCACTTCAGGATGGAACCCATTGATCGGGCAGGCCAGCTTCGAAGCGAAAGGATTTGTGAGTCCATGTGACGCAGTCCGACGGATTCAGGCATGACTCCATCCGAAGTCCTATGCCGGATCCACGTGCACGCCCCATTCGGTCTATGCCCGATCCGCCGGCTTGACCGTCTCGACGCGGCGAGTGTACCTCTTGAAGCGCGTGCTGGTTCCCCGCCGGACAAAGTCCTGGGGATTAAAATGGGAACGCGGTGAGGACGACCCGATCGGGGCCGAAACCGTGGCTGCCCCCGCAACTGTGAGCGGTAAGTCTTTGTCCGAAGATGCCACTGGGGATTCCCCGGGAAGGCTGGACCAAGACGGTGACCCGCAAGCCAGGAGACCTGCCTCACGCCGTCGCCCATCCGTTCGAGCGGGGTGTCTCAGCGGTACGGAAGTCTCTTCCGAACGTGGTGACGTGTTTGTCGTCGTCCCGTTCGGATTCCGGGTGCCCGCCCGCTCTCCGACCGGATCGAATGTCGTTGTCCTGACCGGCCCGCCGTCGCGTGTCCGGTCCATCCGCGGCCGCCCCTGGCCGCGGAGCAGGCCCATCCTTGCCCGGAGTCCACCATGCGAAAGATTTCCCTTCACCAGTTCAAAGTCCGTGCCCACGCCGCCCTGGGGACGGTGATTCTTCTCGCCGGGATCGCCCCGGCCTCGGCCCACGAGATGTGGCTGGGGGTCGAGGCCGGACGCGTCGAGGTGCGCTACGGCCATCCCGGCGACCTTTCCTTGCCGGAAAAGGCCCGCCTTTACGAGCTGTCGGCAATGGGCGGCGGCGGAAAGTCCGCCGTGCCGCGCGACCGTTTCGAGGTGGCCGGCGGCCGCCTGTCGGTGCCGCTGCCCGCCGGAACATCCATGGTCGTCGCCCGCTACGACAACGGCTTTTGGGTCAAGACCGCCGACGGCTACCGCAACACCAGCCGCCACAACCTGCCCGACAATCTGAGCAGCGTCTGGTCGGAGAAGTACGCCAAGCTGCTGCTCGACGGAGCGGGAAGCACCCGGCCCGCCGGTCACCGTCTCGAACTGGTGCCCCTGGCCGACCCCTATGGCCTGAAGCCCGGCGAGAAGCTGCGGCTGCGGGTGGACTACGCCGGCAAGCCCCTGGCGGGAGCCAAGGTGGAGATCGGCGACGGCAAGACCGAGGCGGACCCGCCGGTGACGGTCGCCGCCGACGGCCGGGGGCTCATCGCCGTGGACCTTCTGCCGGGGGAAACCGTGCTGCTCGTCGAGCACCAGGGGCCGGGAACCTTTCCCAATCTCGCCGCCAAGGACCAGATGGCCGCCGCCCTGACCATCGTTCGTCCTTAAGAATATACTTATATTCCCTTCCGGCCCGGCCAGACTCCAATGTTCAGACGTCAGCACTCAAAAGATGAAGTTTGCCGGAGCGCCGTTCACGGTGTCAGTATCGGCGCCGGAAGGGGATCAATTCATCCCGAACACTTCGCCATTGACTCCAGGAAGGGCGAGGCCTACACGATAATCTTTCGCAATAGCGAATTAGAGTGTTTTTATATTATGGCTTTGCGCATGTACGGAGTGATGCATCATCTGCGGAGCCGGGCCTCGTCCGTCGCCCGCCTGCTGATGCTCGCCCTTTGCCTGCAGCTGGCCGTGCCGCTGCTCGACCTGGGTGGCATCGCCGCCCAGGCCGGCGAGGCGGCCTTCCGCGCCGACCTGCAATCCTCGCTGTGCCACGAGGGCAAGAGCGAGGCGGCACCGGACCAGGATCCGGCCTCGCCGTCCCAGGTCAAGCACTGCATCTTCTGCCTGCCCATGGCGGGAACGCCGGCCGCCGCCGGGGCCGTCCCCCAGACTCCTCTTCCCGGTCGGGCGCAAGAAGCGCGCCTTCCCGCCGTCGATGACCAGACCCCGGCATCCACGCGCCCGGTCTTCGCCCGCTCCCGCGCGCCTCCCGCCGATCCTCGCATCGCCTGAACCCGGTTCCCGTTCGGTTTTTCGAGGATTCCCATGCCTGCCGCATTCCATTGCCGCGCGCCGCTGCGCGCCTCCGTGTCCCTGTTCGCCCTTCTGCTGGCCGTTCCCGCCCTCGCCCAGGAGGCCGCCCCCGATATGCCCGAGGTGGTGATCTCCACCGGCAGGGAAACCGCCGACGGCCCGGTCCAGGGCTACCGCGCCAAGCGCTCGGCCAGCGCCACCAAGACCGACACTCCCCTGATCGACACGCCGCAGAGCGTCACGGTGGTGCCCAAGGCGGTGCTGGAGGACACCAACGCCTCCACCGCCGACAAGGCGCTGGAATACGTGCCGGGCACCGCCAAGGGCAACACCTTCGGCGGCCTCAACACCTATGACAGCATCATGCGCGGCTTCCGCACCTCGATCTCGGCGCGCAACGGCTTCACCGCCGGCCGGCGCTACGATTCCTCCTCCGATGCCGCCAACGTGGAACGGGTCGAGGTGCTGATGGGGCCGTCGGCCCAGATCTACGGCCGCAGCGATCCCGGCGGCATGTACAACATCATCACCAAGAAGCCGCTGAACGAATCCTTCACCGAGATCAAGGCCGAGTTCGGCTCGTTCAACACCTATCGCGGCACCGCCGACGTCAACATCGCCCCCGAGGCGGACAAATCCATCCTGGGCCGCGTCAACCTGGCGGTCGAGGACAGGGAAAGCTTCCGCGACCATGTCAGCTCCCACCGCCGGCTGTTCGCGCCCACCATGTCGTGGCAGGGCAGCGGCGACACCCGCGCGGTGTTCGACCTGGAATACCTGCACGACGAACGGACCTTCGATCGCGGCGTGGTGGCGGTCAACGGCGACGTCAAGGCGCTGCCCGCCAACCGCTTCCTGGGCGAGCCCAACGACAACCGCATCGCCATGGACAATCTGATGGGGTCGCTGCGGCTGGAGCACGACCTCAACGCCGATTGGACCCTGCGCACCCTGGTGATGGCCAAGAACGGCAGCATGTGGGGCTACGCCACCGACGCGGTGTCCCTGAACGCCACCACCGGCGTGCTGACCCGGCGCGCCCATCTGCGGGACTACTACTGGAGCGCCGGGGCCGCCCAGGTGGAGACGGTCGGGCACTTTTCCACCTTCGGCCTGGGCCATACCCTGTTGACCGGGGTGGAACTGGAAATCAGCCAGTCCACCGAGCGGCGGGACTACGCCACCGCCACGTCCATCAACATCTGGTCGCCCATTACCAACACGGCGCGGCCCGCCCTGACCAACCGCTCGGATTCGTACGACAGCACCAACAAATATGCCGTCTACGCCCAGGACCAGATCGAACTGACCAAGGCGCTGCAGTTGCAGGTGGGCCTGCGCTGGGATGCCTATGACCAGCACAACGAACAGCGCAACCGCGCCCTGGCCCCCTTCGGGCCGCAGATGAATCAGTCGCGCAGCGCCGTCAGCCCCCGCGCCGGCCTGCTTTACAAGATCACGCCGACGGTCTCGACCTACGTCAACGTCTCCAAGTCGTTCAACAAGAACCCGGACGTGGCCGCCACCGACCGCAGCGGCAAGATGATCGAGCCGGAAAAGAGCCTGGGCACCGAGGCCGGCGTCAAGGCCGACCTGCTGGACGACAGCCTGTCGGTGAGCGCCGCCGTCTACCGCATCGTCAAGCACAATGCTTCGGTGACCGACCCCGACGACACCAATTACGCCAAGACCTCGGGCAAGGTGCGGAGCCGGGGCTTCGACCTCGCCGTCACCGGCAACATCACGCCCGAGTGGCGGGTGACCGGCGGCTATGCCTATGTGGACGCCGAAATCCTGCAGGACCCCAGCCTGCCCCGGGGCTCCAACCTGCAGAACATTCCCATGCACTCCATTCCCCTGCTCTCGGTCTACGAGTTCCAGAAGGGCGAACTGGCCGGCCTGGGCCTGGGCGGCGGCGTCACCTAT
Source organism: Paramagnetospirillum sp. (assembly GCF_058402745.1). Classification (NCBI taxonomy): domain Bacteria; kingdom Pseudomonadati; phylum Pseudomonadota; class Alphaproteobacteria; order Rhodospirillales; family Magnetospirillaceae; genus Paramagnetospirillum; species Paramagnetospirillum sp. Next base: position 13,464 of record NZ_JBZVFI010000007.1, on the reverse strand, counting down.
GTGGGCAAGCGGGTGGTGGCGGACGGCAGCACCGTCTACATGCCGGAATACGCCAAGATCGACCTGCTGGGCTATTACAAGCTGGACGACCGGGTGAAGTTCGCGCTCAACGTCAACAACCTGCTGGACAAGGGATACTATTCCAGCGCGCTGGGCCCGTTGCGGGTGATGCCCGGCGAGCCCCTGACCGTCCTGGGTTCGGTGTCGGTCAAGTTCTGATGAAGCGGCTGAACCGCATCCTGACCCTGACGCACCGCTGGCTGGGGGTGGGCCTGTGCCTGCTGTTCACCCTGTGGTTCGTCAGCGGGGCGGTGATGATCTTCGTCCCCTATCCCCGGCTGCAGCCGGCGGAACGGCTCGCCCACGCCCCGGCGGTGGATCTGGCGGCGGTGGGGGTCACCCCCGCCCGGGCCGTCGCCGCCTCGGGCGTGGCCGAGCCCGCCCGCATCCGGCTGGCGGCGGGGCCGGGCGTTCCGCTCTACCTCATCGAGCCGGAGACCGGGCCGGTGGTGGCGGTGCAGGCGACGGACGGACTTCCCGCCCCCCTCCTCTCGGGGCACGAGGCGGCGGCGGTGGCCGCCGCCTTCGCCGGCCGTCCCGCCGGGACGGTGGCGGGGCCGCTCGACCGCGACCTGTGGACCGTGCATCAGCGCTACGATTCCCGCCGCCCCTTCCACCGGGTGGAGATGGTGGATTCGGCGGGAACCGAGCTTTACGTCTCGGCCCGCACCGGCGAGGTGGTCCAGCGTACCGATCGGGCGGCCAGGGCCTGGAACTGGCTGGGCTCGGTCGTCCACTGGGTCTACATCGTCCCCCTGCGCCGGCATCCGGTGCTGTGGGGCGACATCCTGTGGTGGGTGTCGTGGGCCGGCCTTGCCCTGACCGCCACCGGCATGGCCGTGGGCGTCTGGCGCTCCGCCAAGGCGCTGCGCATACCGGGGCGGAGCGCCGTCACGGTGTTTCGCGGCAATCACCGCCTTCACCATCTGTTCGGCCTGGGCGCCGGGCTGGTCACCCTGACCTGGATGTTCAGCGGCCTGCTGGCGGTGGACCGGGGCCGGATCTTCCCCTCGGGCCACCCCCACGGACACGAGGTCCACGCCTTCCGGGGGATGTCCCCGGCGGCGGCGGCCTCCACAATCTCCCTGGCCGATCTGGGGCGCGTCGCCCCCTTCGCCGAACTGGAAGTGGTGGCCCTGGCCGGCCGGCCCTGGCTGCTGGGCAAGGCGGCGGAAGGACGGGCCGTGGTGCCCGCCGACGATCCCGCCGCCCGGCCCGTCCCGCTGTCCGCCGGAAGCGCTGGCCGCCGCCATCCGCACGGCCTGGCCCGGAGACGGGTTGCGGGCCTTCGCCCCCATCCCCCCCGGCGACTTCCATGCCCATCTGGTCGCCGTCTCGCGAAGCCGGAACGACGCCCTGTGGCGCGCCACCCTGGACGATTCGGGGGAAACCTGGGTCCAGGTGGATGCCGCCGAAGGGCGGATCGTCACCGTCATGGGGCCGCAAAGGCGCCTGCAGCGCTGGCTGTACAACGGGCTGCATACCTTCGACCTGCCGGGGCTCAGAACGTCCGAGCCCTTGCGCATCGGCGTCGAACTGGGCCTGCTGGCGGCGGGACTGGTGCTCTGCGTCACCGGCCTGCTGCTGGGAATACGGCGGCTGCGGCTATGGCATTCCGCACCATCGAAGACCGCCGTCATCGTGGGAAGACACGCATCGTGAGTTACGCCCCCCCTTCCGCCAACCGCCCAGACGCCGACTGACGGGATTGACCGTCGTCGCCCTGCTGCACGCCGCCGCCATCTACGCCCTGGTCAACGGGCTGGGGCATCAGGCGGTGGAGTTCATCAAGGCGCCGCTGGAGACCAAGATCGTCGCCGAACTGGTCAAGCCGCCCGAGCCCCCCAAGGCCGAGCCGCCGCCGCCCAAGGTGGTGAAGCCGCCGCCGCCCGCCTACGTGCCGCCCCCCAAGGTGCGTCCCCAGGCGCCGCCGCCGCCCGCCGCCATCACCGCCGTCACCCAGGAGGCCCCCGTCGCGCCCCCGCCGCCGGTGGTCATCGCCCCTGTGGCGGCCGAGGCGCCCGTCAGGGTGCAGCCCGCCCTCGACCAGGGCCGGCCCTGCAAGCCGCCGCAATATCCCCCCGCCGCCCGCCGGGCCGAGGAAAGCGGGGCGGTGGTGCTGAAATTCCTGATCGAGGCCGACGGCTCGGTGATGGAAAGCCTCGTCGAATCCTCCAGCGGCTTCGAGCGCCTGGACGAGGCGGCGCGCGCCGCCCTGGCGCTCTGCCGCTTCAAGCCCGGCACCACCGACGGCCGCCCCGAACGCTCCTGGGCCCGCATCCGCTATGTCTGGAAACTGCAATGACCGGAACCAACACCATGCTCCGTATCGCCCTCGCCGCCCTGCCCGTCCTGCTGCTGGCCGTTCCCGCCCTTGCGGCCCACGCGGATGACGCCCATGCCGCCGCCAAGCAGGTGGTGGACAATCCCTACGGCCTGGACGCCCTGTGGGCCCAGGGCGATTTCGTCTCCAAGGGCACCCTGATCATCCTGGCCCTGATGTCCATGGCGTCGTGGTACATCCTGGCGGTCAAGCTGGTGGAGCAGGCCCGCATGCTGCGCCACGCCAAGGCGGCGGCGGCCGGGTTCTGGAAGGCCGCCTCGGTGGCCGAGGGCGCCCGCGCCCTCGCCGAGGACAGCCCCTTCCGCTTCGTCGCCTCCGCCGGCCTCGAGGCCACCCGCCACCACGAAGGCTCGCTGACCGAGAAGATCGACCTGCACACCTGGGTGACCATGTCCATCCAGCGCTCGGTGGGCGAGATCGTCTGGACCTGCAGGGTGGACTGGCCGTCCTGGCCACCGTGGGCTCCACCGCCCCCTTCGTCGGGCTGTTCGGCACCGTCTGGGGCATCTACCACGCGCTGACCGCCATCGGCATCGCCGGCCAGGCGGCCATCGACAAGGTGGCCGGCCCGGTGGGCGAGGCGCTGATCATGACCGCCTTCGGTCTGGCCGTCGCCGTGCCCGCCGTGCTGGGCTACAACCTGCTGGTCCGCAGGAACAAGCTGGTGGCCGAGAAGGTCCGCGCCTTCGCCGCCGACCTTCACGCCGTGCTGCTGGCCGGGTCCGGCGGCAATGCCGGCCTCAGGGTGGTGCGCTGATGGCCATCTCGCTCGGCCCGGCCGGAGACGGCGACGACGAGGACGGCGTGATGTCGGCCATCAACACCACGCCCCTGGTGGACGTGATGCTGGTGCTCCTGATCATCTTCCTCATCACCATTCCGGTGGTGACCCACACCGTGCCGCTGCAATTGCCCAAGGAGGCCAACCAGCCCACGATCACCCAGCCCGGCAACGTCACCGTGGCGGTGGACCGGTCCGGCAAGGTGTGGTGGAACGAGGAAGGCCTTGCCGCCCGCGCCGACCTCGCCGCCCGCCTGGACGCCGCCGCCGCCAAGGTTCCCCAGCCGGAAATCCACATCCGCGGCGATCGCGACGTCGCCTACGAGCATGTGGGCCGCGTTCTGGCCGCCGCGCAACGGGCCGGCATCACCAAGGTCAGCTTCATCACCGAACCGCCGCCACGCTGAGGCCACCATGTTCGACGAACAAACAGACGACCCCGACGTGCTGATCGACATCAACACCACGCCGCTGATCGACGTGATGCTGGTGCTCCTGATCATGCTGATCATCACCATTCCGCTGCAGACCCATTCGGTGCGCCTCGACATGCCCGACGGCCCGCCGCCGCCCGCCGCCATCCTGCCCGAGGTGGTGCGCATCGACATCGACGCCGAGGGCCGGGTGGGCTGGAACGGCGACCTGGTCGCCGACCGCGCCGACCTGGAGGCCAGGCTGCGCCGGGCGGCCACCGCCGCCAATCCGCCGGAGGTCCACGTCCGCCCGGACAAGGCCGTGGCCTACGCCCACGTGGCCGGGGTGATGGCTGCCGCCCAGCACCAGGGCGTCACCAAGCTGGGCGTGGTGGGGGCCGAACGGTTCCTGGATTAATCCAGGGAGAACGGGTCCTCGGGCGGCAGGACCAGGGCGCCGGTCATCCCGGCGCACACCGCCGGCACCATGAGCGCCAGCAGCAGGCGCGGCCTCTCGCCGCCCAGGACGACGTGGAGATGACGGAGCCGGCCCAACATCATGTTTCTTGCGTATAAGAGGCTTACAGCCCCGACCGGACGAACGGGCAGGTAGACAGCAGCCCTTTCGGCGGGGCATACATACCCCCGGTATATGTCAGGCGGGGTGAACCTTCAGATGCGTGTGAACGAGCCGATCACCAACCACGAGATCGAACTCCCCGAAGGCACCATCCTGGTGTCCAAGACCGACCTTGGCGGTCGCATCACCTTCGTCAACCAGGCCTTCGTCGAGATCAGCGGCTATTCCGAGGAAGAGCTGATCGGCGCCCCCCACAACCTGGTCCGCCATCCCCACATGCCGGCGGCGGCCTTCGCCGACCTGTGGGCCACCATCAAGGCCGGCAAGCCGTGGGAAGGCATCGTCAAGAACCGCGCCAAGAACGGCGACCACTACTGGGTCCGCGCCAACGCCACTCCGGAAATGGAAGGCGGCGAGATCACCGGCTACATCTCCATCCGCACCGCCCCCACCCGCGCCCAGGTCGAGGCCGCCGAACGGCTCTACGAGGACATCCGGGCCGGCAGGGCCCGCGACATCAAGGTCGAGGAAGGCCAGGTGGTCAGCACCACCCTGGGCGCCCGCCTCGGAAGGGGCTTTCACTCCATCGCCGGCCGCCTCGCCCTGATCATCGCCGTGCTGGTGATGGTGATGGGAACCGTCGCCTGGTTCACCCTGGACGGCATGGCCGATTCCAACGACGCCCTCAGGACGGTCTACGAGCAGCGCACCGTCCCGGCCGGACAATTCGTCGAGATGGTCGATCGCATGCGCGAGAACATGCTGCTCACCCAGCAGATGCATATCGACCTGATCAACGGCCAGCCGGACGCGGTCGCCCGCCGGGCGTTGCGCATCCGCGCCAATGTCGAGCACATCTCCGCCGTCTGGCAGGCCTATCGCGCCAACCCGCTGGCCGGCGACGAGGCCGAACTGGCCGGCGATTTCGAAACGCGGCGCAAGGACTTCATCCAGCAGGGGCTGCTGGCCGCCATCGAACTGGCGGAAAAAGGCGATGCCCCGGCGCTGGGCCGCCACAACGCCACCACCGTGCAGCCGCTGTTCGAGCAGGTGCACGAGGTGCAGAAGGACCTGATCACCCTGCAGCTGCGCCAGGCGGCCGAGCTTTACCGAGGGCGCCCGCAACGATTACGGCCACCACATGCGCCTGGGGCTGGTCACCCTGGTTCTGGGCACGGCCCTCGCCGCGCTGATGGCCTGGCTGCTGGTCCGTTACCTCAACCGTCCCATCAGCTCGCTGGAGTACCACTTCAACGCCATCGCGCGGGGCGACTTCACCCACGAAATTCCGAGCGAGCCGGTGCGCGAGTTCCGCCGCTCCAACGCCATGCTGCGCGCCATGGAGGCCAAGCTGGCCTACGGCGTCCAGGAACGCGGCGAGAATGCCCGCAAGGCGCAGGACAAGCTGCGCAGCGAGATGCTCAACCTCACCGAGCTGCTGGAAGGCGAGGTGGACAACACGGTGGCGGAAATCTCCACCCAGGCCGAGCGCCTGAAGGAAGGGGCCGCCCGCCTGCTCTCCACCGCCGAGGAGGTGCGCGGCAAGTCGGAAACCGTGGCCCGCGCCATCGAGATCACCAGCGGCAACGTTCAGACCGTGGCCGGGGCCACCGAGGAACTGGAGGCCTCGTCGCGCGAGATCACGGCGCGCATCCAGCGCAGCTCCGAGCACAGCGAGGCCGCCCGCCGGCGGGTGGACGACGCCAGCGCCAGCGTCGGAACCCTGACCGAGGCCACGGCGCGCATCGGCGACGTGGTCAGCCTGATCCAGACCATCGCCGGGCAGACCCGCATGCTGGCGCTCAACGCCACCATCGAGGCGGCCCGAGCCGGCGACGCCGGCAAGGGCTTCGCCGTGGTCGCCTCCGAGGTCAAGGGACTGGCCGAGCAGACCGAGGACGCCATCGGCCGGGTCAACGCCCAGGCCCGCGACATCGAAAGCACCACCCAGCAGGCGGTGGCCACCGTCGAGGCGGTGGCCGACACCATCCGCGACATGGAGCAGATCGCCGGCCAGATCGCCGCCTCCGCCGACGAGCAGCGCGCCGCCACCGGCGAGATCATGTCCAGCGCCGTCCAGGCCGCCGACCATACCCGCGACGTGGCCGAAGCCGCCGCCGACGTGCTGAAGGCGTCGGAGCAGACCGGCGTCACGGCGCGCAAGGTCAGCGAGCTGTCCATGCTGGTCAACCACGACATCGGCGCCCTGCAGCGCCGCCTCAACGTCATCCTGCGCACCTCCTACGGCGGCAACCGCCGTTCCGTTGAGCGCATCCCGGCCTCGCTGGAATTCACCGCCAACTTCGCCGGCCAGACCTTCACCGGCCATACCGGCGACATCTCGGTGATGGGCGCCCTCCTCGTGGTGGGCAACGCCCCCAAGCTCGAGGGTGAAACGGGCTCCATCACCTTCCCCGGCATCGGCGAGATTCCCACCAAGGCCATCCTGGGCAGCAAGCTCGGCATCCAGTGCCAGTACCTGAAGGTGGGGTCGGATTCCAGGAAGAGGCTGGCCGAGGCCATCGAGGCCGCCCAGGGCCAAGGGAGCACCCCCTTCATCGACGCGGCCCGCAAGGCCGCCGCCGACGTCGCCCAGGCCTTCGAGCAGGCGGTGGCCGCCGGCCGCATCAGCCTGGCCGATCTGTTCGAAAAGCCAGTACACCCCCATTCCCGACACCGACCCCCAGCAGAATGCTGGCGCCGCACAGCGCGCTGACCGACCAGGTGGTGCCCGGAATCATCGACACCGTGCTGGCTATCCGATCCGCGCGGGTGTTCTGCTGCGTCGCCGACCGCAACGGCTACATCGCCACCCACAACAAGATTATTCCCAGCCGCAACGCCCCGGCGAGCCGGTGTGGAACACCGCCAATTGCCGCAACCGCCGCATGTTCGACGACCGCACCGGCATCCTGGCCGCCCGCAACACCAAGGAATACCTGGCCCGCAGACCTACGCCCGCGACATGGGCGGCGGCAATTTCGTGGGGTGCTGAAGGAGATCGACTGCCCGAATCCATGTGGGCAAGCGCCACTGGGGCGCCATCCGCTACGGCATCAAGCTCTGAGCGGAACCGAAACGGCGAATTCGGCGCCGCCCCCCTCGCGGGCGGCGGCACGTGACGCTGCCGCCATGCATCTCGGCGATGGCCTTGACCAGATGGAGGCCGATGCCGGTGCCGGGAATGCCCCTGGTGGCCAGCTCGGCCAGAAGTCATTCGAACACCCGCTCGGCCTCGGCATCGGCGATTCCCTGGCCCTCGATCGGCCACCAGAAGTTCCAGGCGGTCCCGGGTTCCCCGGGCGTGAATCTCCAGCGGCTGGTCGGCGGGGCCATAGCGCCTGCAGCGTTGTCGATCAGGGCGTCCAGCGCGATTCCCAGCAATTCGGCGTCGGCGACGCAGCTTATTCAGGCAGATCCGAGGCGGTGACCAGGATGTCGGCCCGGTCCGGTTCGCGGTTGCGCTCCACCACCCGCTTCCAGCAGATCGGCCGGCGCCATGGGCTGCAACCGCATGGCCAGCGCCGTGTCACGCTCGCCCGCCAGGCAGGTCTCGATCAGCTTGACCAGCCGGCGCACCGCCCGGCGGATGGCGGTGAAGCGTTCCGACACCTCGGGCCGCGGCTTGCCCAGATCCAGTTCCAACACCTGCACCGCGCTGTCGATGATGGCCAGCGGCGTCTTGAACTCGTGGGCGACCATGTCGAAGAAGGTGCGCAGGCGCTGGCGGGTGACCTGCTCGCCCACCAGGGCCGCCTCGGCCCGCAGACGGGCCTGCTGAATGAGGCGCAGCCGATAGGCCAGGGCGGCGCACAGCAGGGCGACGTGCAGGATGCTGGCGCCGATGTCCATGCTCCGCCCCAAATTGGCGGAACTGCTGGCGTCATCCTGGCGGCCACCTCGACACCCCAGGCGATCACCACCGGCAGAAAGGCCAGCATGTAGATGCGGATCGCCACGTCGTCGGGCTGCCGGACAGCCTGACGGACGGCCAGGAACCATCCCGGCCAGTCCCCCGCCGCCGCCAGCGCCTGGGTCGGCAGCACCACCAGATGAAAGGACGGATGCAGCACCAGGGCCATTCCGAGAAGGATCAGCCCGAGCTTCGCCGATCAAACAGCCGCGACGAGGAAGGCGTGCAGGTCGAGGTCGGCCGCGTCCCAAGAAGAGCAGGCGGCAGGCCGCGCTGCCGCCGAGCAGGCCGATGCCGCCCAGCAGGTAGTTGGTGTCGCGCCTACGGAGGAGAAGATCAGCGGGGCAAGGCCGGTATGGACCATTCCCCGGCAGAAGATGGTGGCGACATAGGCGGCATAGGCCAAAATCAGCCTCATCCTTCAGCCAGGCGCCGAACAGGGCGGCGACCACCACCACCACCAGCAGCGCCCCCATGTGCAGGCCGTACAGCGCCGAGCGCCGCGCCTCTTCCTGGATCAGCGCCGAAGGCCGCCACAGGGCCGCCTGTTCCACCCGGATCTTGTGGTGGGAGGCCAGGCGCAGATGGATGGTGACCGGCCGGCCTTCGGGCAGGGTCAGGCGGGCGGCGTGCAGGCCGGCGGCCAGATCCTAGGTCGCGATTGGGAATGCGGCGGCCCAGCCGCGTCTCGCTCTATGGTGCCGGCGGCATCGGGGACGTAGACACCGGACGTCATCCATGTCGGGCTCGCCGAACGCAAGGATCCAGTCGGCCGGCTGCCCCGCCTCGCGCATCACCTGGAGGCGGAGCCACAGCACACCGGTGGTGATGGCGGGAACAGGCGCGGAAAACGCCTTGTTCACCATGTCGGAGATGGTGCCGGAGCCGTCGTCATGGATGGGCGGCCATCCGGCCATCGAGGGAATGGGACGCGGCATTCCCGGCCAGCACGACCACGGGCGGCAACTCTGCCTGCCCGGGCCACCCGGGCAGCAGCAGCCACAGCGCCATCAGAACGGGGGGCGCCAAGCCTGCCGATCCAATTTTCCCGCCCACTCATCCCTTACCGCTCCGCATCCCATACGGACAGGACAATAAACAGTGGGATACATTCCGCCACAATCCGGCACTCTACGGCCCGGCATTGCGATTGACACCCGGAACATCGGACCGCCATCATCATTCATAACCCATATTCTATATGAATGGTCATATAGAATGCATCTTTCAAAGGGGGTATCGATGGGACGGTTTTTTGCCGCGCTTCTGCTGTCCGGGGTGGCGACCTCGGCCCTCGCCGCCGAAGCCAAGCAGGATTTCACCCTGGTCAACAGGAGGCCGGGGCTACGAGTTGAACGCGGTTTTCGTCTCGCCCGGCCACGCCGACGCGTGGGGCGAGGACGTCATGGGCCGCGACACGCTGGGGGACGGGGAATCCGTCCACATCACCTTCAAGCGCGCGGAAAAGAGCTGCGAGTTCGGGATCTTAAGGTGGTCTACACCGAGGATGATTCCAGCGCCGTCTGGCACGACATCGATCTGTGCTCGGTGAGCAAGATCACCATCCGCTACAACAAGAACACCGACAAGACCACCGCCAGCTACCAGTAGGCGGCACGCGCCGGAAATGAAAAAGGGCCCGGAGGAAACCTCCGGGCCCTTGATCCTTGCGGCCGATGGCCAACCCAGTTTAGCGCTTCGAGAACTGGGTCGAACGACGGGCCTTGTGCTTGCCGTACTTTCTTGCGCTTGACCACGCGGGGATCGCGGGTGAGGAAGCCGCCGGCCTTCAGCGCCGGGCGCAGGCCCGGATCGAAGAAGGTCAGCGCACGGCTGATGCCGTGGCGCAGCGCGCCGGCCTGACCCACAGACCACCACCGGTGACGGTGCAGTGGACGTCGAACTGGTTCTCGACGCGGGCCGCCTGGAACGGCTGGTTGATGATCATGCGCAGCACCGGACGGGCGAAGTACACCGGCAGTTCGCGGCCGTTGACGATGATCTTGCCGGAACCGGGCTTCACCCGAGACGCGGGCGCACGCGCGTTCTTGCGCTTGCCGGTGGCGTAGGAGGGGGGGCGGCCCTGGGCATCGACCTTGCGCTCATGCACGGGGCGAGCCTGGACCGGCGAGGCGGCCTTCAGGTCAGCCAAGCTGGAGAGATCGGCCATGGGACTACCTCTTGTTCTTCGGGTTCATGGACGCGACGTCCACCACCTCGGGGGCCTGGGCCTCGTGCGGGTGGGCGGGGCCGGCATAGACGCGCAGGTTCTTCATCTGCTGGCGGCCGAGCGGACCACGGGTGATCATGCGCTCCACGGCCTTCTCGATGACCCGCTGGGTAAAGCGGCCGGACAGCAGCTGACCCATGTGTACGGTCCTTGATGCCGCCGGGGATGGCCGGTATGCCAGGTAGAAGCGCTTGTCGGCGAGCTTGTTGCCGGTCAGCTTGACCTTCTCGGCATTGACGATAATCACGTTATCGCCCATGTCCACGTGCGGGGTGTAGGTCGGCAGATGCTTGCCGCGCAGGCGCATCGAAACGATGCTGGCCAGGCGGCCGAGCACGACGCCGTCCGCGTCGATCACGACCCTCTACTCCTCGAGACTTCGGACGGTTTGGCGTTAAAGGTCTTCATGGCACCCACGGCAAAACCAGTTGGCGTCGCCCCGAAAAGCCGGGGCGTCGAGGGCGCGGAGATGCCACAGCACGCGCCCAAGTCAACAGCAATTAAATCATTATAAATCAACATGTTAGTCAAGCGGTATCAAGATACCGCGCGCTGAGGCCCGCTCTACGCCTTGGGAACCACCACCCCAAAGCACGAGCCTCTTCCGGGTATCGAGCGCAGTTCGAGGGGATGGTCCAGCAAGGTGGCCATGCGCCGCACCACGCCAAGGCCGAGGCCGAGGCCCCGGTCGCCGCCCCGCTCGGCGGGGCTGTCCAGGCGGACGAAATCATCGAACACCGCCTGCGCCTTGTCGGCGGGAATGCCGATCCCGGAATCGAGCACCTGAATCGCCACCATCGCGCCCCGGCGGCGACACCCGATCAGCACTCGACCGGTCTCGGTATAGCGGACCGCGTTGACCAGCAGGTTGCGCAGCAGCCGTTCCAGCAGCACCGGATCGCTGCGGATGGTCAGCGAGGTGGGAACCGCCCCGATGGCCAGCCCCTTGGCGCTGGCCTCGGGCTCGATCTGGTCCACCAGCCCGGCCAGCAGGGGCATCAGGCGGAAGGAACTGACATTGGGCCTGATCTTGCCGGCCTCCAGCGCCGACACGTGTCCAGCAAGGTGGCCAGCAGGGAATTGGTCGCCTCGATGCTCTGGCGCAGGCGGTCCACCACCTTCAGCTTGCGCGGGTCGTCCTCCAACTGGCCGGCCAGCACCTCGGCGAACATGCCCGCGGCCTGCAGCGGCTGGCGCAGATCGTGGGAGGCGGCTGCCAGGAAGCGGGTCTTGCTCTCGTTGGCCTGGCGGGCCTCGTCGGCGCGCTGTTCCGCCTCGGCGGTCCGCGCCCGGCACTTTCTGCTCCAGGGTGGCGATGGCCCGCTCCTCGCGGCCGAGCGAGCGGAAAGTGGTGGCGGCCATGCCGCCCAGCCCCAGGAGCACCAGCGCCGACGACGGCCCCGAGCACCAGCGCGGTCTGCCGCCAGGGAGCAAGGATGTCGTCCACCGCCATGCCGGCGCTGACCATGACTTCGAACTCGGTGAGCTTGCGGTACGAGACCACCCGCTCCACCTGATCCACCGGCGAGTTGAACGCGGATGGTTCCCACCCTTTGGACCGCCGCCGCCGCGAAGATGGGATTGTTGGGAGTGGGGCGGCCCACGTATTTCTCGGGTCGGGCTGGCGCAGCATCACCCGCCCGCCGGTATTGGCGCCGATTATTAGGAGGACGCCCCCAGGCCCAGGGTGTTGTAGAAATCGGTGAAGAAGTTGGCGTAGAACCCCGACCACCACCAGCCCGCCGAAACCGCCGCCCGGGGCGTCGAGGCGACGGCTGACGGTGAACACCGGCACCAGGCTGAGGAGCCCATGACCATGGGGCCGATCCTACCCTTTCCGCTCCGTCGCGATGGGCGGCGAAATAGTCGCGGCCGGCATAGTTGACCGGCCCGCCGGCCCTGGGCGGCCGCGAGGCGGCGGCCGACTCGGGTCGCCCTTGGCGTCGACCACCAGCATGGCCCCCCTCCGGGGCAGCCCCCGCTTCCAGGCTCGCCAGTTCCCGCTCGATTTCAGCCTTGGGCACCTTTCCCGCCAGGAAGGCCTGGGCGGACGGCGCCAGGCGCACCAGCGCGTTGCGTTGGTGCTGGCGAGTGTCCGGGTCATGCTGTCGTCGAGAAGATGGGCGGCACCCGCCGTGGCCGAGGCCGCCTTGTTCGAAGGCGGCGGCGCGCAATTCCACCAGGAGGGCGGTGGCGGAGCCGACCACCACCACCGCCATGACCGCCATCAGCAGGTAAAGGCGGCGGCGCAGATCGCCGGGAGTCCGGTGCGAGCCCGGCGAATGGGCGGCATATGCAGCTGTCTCGGGGGCAGTCACCGAGGCATCCCCCTGGCGAAAGACGTCACCATTCAGACTATACCTAAAGGTCGAGAGCCGGAAGCGGCATGATCCCTATACCTGCGCCGCCTCCAACTCCTCCTGCGCGCTCAGCCACGCCAGTTCTGCTTCCTCCACCTTGCGGGCGAGATCGGCTTCCTGGCGGCGCAGCTCGGTGACCTTGGCCGGCGGCCCCTGATAGAGCTTGGGGTCGGCCAGCCTGTCGGCAAGGGCCTTCTGCTCGTGCATGCAGCCGTTCCAGTGTCTTTTCCGCCGCCTGAGCGGCCTTGCGCAACGGCGCCTAGCTGGGCACGCAGGTCGGCGGCGGCCTTGCGGTCGGCCTTGCGCTGGTTGCCCTCGCCCCCCTTGTCGGGCCTGGCGCCCCGGCGGTCGCGGGCCTGTTTCCAGTCAGCAGTCCTGCGATAGGCGGCCAGATCGCCGTCGAAGGGCCGCACCTTGCCGTCGCCCACCAGCCACAGGCTGTCGGCGGCCAGCTCGATCAGGTGGGGATCGTGGCTGATCAGGATCACCGCCCCTGTCATAGGCATTGAGCGCCGCCACCAGCGCCTCGCGGGCGTCGATGTCCAGGTGGTTGGTGGGCTCGTCCAGAATCATCAGATGGGGGGCCTCGCGGCTCATCAGGGCGAAGAGTCAGCCGCGACTTCTCGCCGCCCAGCTCCACCAGACCTTGACGTCGGCGCGGTCCTGCTGAAGCCGAAGCGGCCCAGCTGGGCGCGCACCTTGGCCTCGGGGGCGTCCTTCATCACCACCGCCATGTGCTCGAAGGGCGTCTCGTGTCCAGGCGCAGTTCCTCGGTCTGGTGCT
>NZ_JBZVFI010000006.1:112500-222530 GCF_058402745.1 Paramagnetospirillum sp. | reverse complement strand
TAAAGACACACCAAATTAGTTGGTTATGCGCCGGCAAAGCGCACAAGCATCTCCTCATATGGGGCCTCGGCCCGGTTTCAAAGCCGATTCCCGCCGCCATCCTATATTGAAAACCGGTAATGTGAATGGCGTCGCGTTTTGCGCAAGGCGGAATCCTGCCTATGTTCCCCATGAATGTTGGGACTTGAACGAAGGGAAACCTCATGGCTTGGAATCCTCGTGGCGGCGGCGGCGGCCCTTGGGGCGGCGGCGGCGGCGGCGGCCCCTGGGGCAATGGTGGCGGCAACCGCCCGGGCGGCGGCGGGAACGGCGGCGGCTTCGGCGGCGGCCCCGATCTCGAGGATTTCATCCGCAAGGGCCAGGAAGGGCTCGCCGCGCCATGCCGGGCGGCACCGGCGGCGCCAACGGCATGCGGGGCATCGCGGCCCTGGCGGCGCTGGCGGTGGCGGCCTGGGGCTTTTCCGGCATGTACAAGGTCAGCCCCGACGAGCAGGGCGTGGTGATGCGCTTCGGCAAGTGGGTGGACACCACCGAGCCGGGGCTGCACTACCGCCTGCCCTACCCGATCGAGACGGTGCTGCTGCCCAAGGTGACCAAGGTCAACCAGCTGCTGCTGGGCTCGCGCGTCGGCGCCGACCTGCGGGGCGGCGGCCGCGCCACCGACGAGAGCCGCATGCTGACCGGCGACGAGAACATCGTCGAGGCGGAAGCCGCCGTGTTCTGGCCCATGCGAGGACGCCGGCAAGTTCCTGTTCGCGGTCCGCGATCCCGAGCTGACCGTCAAGGTGGCCGCCGAAAGCGCGCTGCGCGAGGTGATCGGCCGCAACCCCATCCAGGCGGCGCTGTCCGACAAGCGCGAGCTGATCGCCATCCAGACCCAGGAGGAATTGCAGCGGCTGCTGGATTCCTATGGCGCCGGCATCCACATCCAGCAGGTCCAGCTGCAGAAGGTCGATCCGCCCAGCGCGGTCATCGACGCCTTCAACGACGTGCAGCGCGCCCGCGCCGACCAGGAACGCGCCCGCAACGAGGCGGAAGCCTACCGCAACGACATCATCCCCCGGGCGCGCGGCGAGGCCGAGCACCCCTCGCCCAGGAGGCCCAGGCGCTACCGCGAGCAGGTGGTCAACCTAGCCCAGGGCGACGCCAAGCGCTTCACCCGCCCTTTACAATTCCTACAAGCGAGGCGGAGGACGTCACCGCAAGGCGCCTCTACATCGAAACCATGGAGGAAATCCTGGAAGGAAGGGGGCAAGGTGGTCATCGATCCCTCGGCCAAGGGACTGGTGCCCTATCTGCCGCTGCCCGAACTGAAGAGGGCAGCATGGCCGAGGTCACCGAACAGCAGATCATCCAGGCGCTGAGCCGGGTCATCGATCCCGACCGCAAGGCGGACATCGTCAGTCTCGGCATGGTGTCGGGCCTCGGCGGTGAAGAACGGCCACGTGGCCTTCGCCATCGAAGTCGATCCCCAGCGCGGTCCCCATCTCGAACCCCTGCGCAAGGCGGCCGAGGAGGCGGTGCATGATCTGCCGGGCGTGGTGTCGGTGTCGGCGGTGCTGACCGCCCAGCGCAACACCCAGGGCGGCCCGAAGGGGGCTCCCCAGGGCGGGCACGGCCATGGTCATCAGGCGGAAAAGCCGCTGCTGCCCCACGTCAAGGCCATCGTCGCCGTGGCGTCCGGCAAGGGCGGCGTGGGCGAGTCCACCACGGCGACCAACATCGCCATGGCGCTGTCGCGCATGGGCCTCAAGGTCGGGCTGTTCGACGCCGACATCTTCGGGCCTTCCATGCCGCGCATGCTGGGCATCACCGGCGAGCCGGTCAGCCCCGACGGCCAGACCATGATGCCCATGGAGAATTACGGGGTGAAGTGCATGTCCATGGGCTTCCTGGTGCCCCTGGACTCGCCGATCATCTGGCGCGGCCCCATGGTGATGGGCGCGCTGGAGCAGCTGCTGCGCGACGTCCACTGGGGCGAGCTGGACGTGATGATCATCGACATGCCGCCCGGCACCGGCGACACCCAGCTGACCATGACCCAGCGCGTGCCGCTGACCGGCGCGGTGATCGTGTCGACGCCGACATCGCGCTGCTCGACGCCACCAAGGGCCTCAACATGTTCCGCAAGGTGGACGTGCCGTATGGGCATCATCGAGAACATGAGCTATTACATCTGCCCCAAATGCGGCGACGAGGCCCACATCTTCGGCCATGGCGGCGCCAAGGCCGAGGCCGCCCGCCTGTCCGCCGACTTCCTCGGCGGGCGAGGTGCCCTTGGACATCGCCATCCGCCAGACGGCGGACGCCGGCGAGCCCATCGTCATCTCCAAGCCCAACTCGCCCCACGCCAAGGCCTACATGGAAATCGCCGGCAAGATCTAGGGATAAGGTCCAGGTCCTGCAGGGCAGCCACAAGGGCCCCCGGATCGTGATGGAGTAAGCCGGTGCCGGCGGAGCGCCCGCGCTCCAGGGAGTAGGGGAGTATGCAGGCAGGAGGACACCACGCTCCCCAGGAGTAGGGAGAAGCGGGCGGGACACCCCGCGCTCCACGAGGTATCGGAGCGCGGGCGTCCCGCCCGCCCCTCATCCCCCCGTTCCGGCCGACGGCACGCGGGGGTGGGCGAGGTCGGTCATCACGCCCGGGCCGTTGACCAGGGAGAAGCCGGCCCGAATCGCCTCGGTGATCAGCGGGCGGCGGCGGATGCCCCAGACATAGCAGGCCATGCCCGATGCGTGGGCGGCGTCGCGGAAGCGCTCCAGGCGGGCCAGCAGTTCCATGTCGCCGGTCTTTTCCTCCGGCGTCAGCTGGGCGAGATCGATGCCGATGGCCTTCACCCCCTTCAGGGCCTTGACCATGCCCGGCGCCGACAGGGGCAGGCGGACCATGATGGGGCAGTCCGAGCTTTTCCAGCGGCTGGAACAGGCGTCCGACCACATGGGGCGGGACGGCGGGCGACAGGCCGAAGATTTCGATCTTCAGGTGCTTGCGCAGGGCCTGGGGCGGGCAGCTTTCGAAGGGAATGCGGATGCAGTCGCGCCAGCGCGGCGCCAGGCTCATCCAATGGAAGGGCACGGTCAGCCCCACCTTGAGGCGGGCATAGAACAGGTCCTTCAGCTCGTAGGCCGCCTGGGTGGCGACGAAGCGGTCCATGGTCAGCGATTCGATGGGGGCGGCGCCAGGGCGACGGCGTAGGCGCTTTCCAGCGGCGGCGCCCCTTCCTTGTCGACCCGGATGACCTTGGCGTGGAAGGCGCCCACCGCCGGCTTGGTGGCCACCCAGGTGGGGGTCCACACCAGGGTCAGACTCGATTCCGGCGACAGGTGGTGGTCCGAGGCCAGGCCGGCCTCGGCGTGACGCTCCAGCTGCTCCTCCAGCCAGTCGGCGCCCTTGCCTTCGCGGGCCGCGACGGTCATCACCTCGCGCGGGGCGTCGGCGCCGTGCAGGGCGGTGCCCTCGACCCGCATCACCTCGCGCGGGGCGTCCGCGCCGTCGAGGGGGTGGCCTTCCACCCTGAGGACCCGCATGTCCCGCTTCTTCGGCTCCTCCATCACCCATTTGGGCACGGTGGATTCATCGATGCGATAGGGCTCGTCGCCGCCGCTGACGGCATAGGCCCCGCCCTTGACCGCCGGAGGGGCCCGGCTTCGCCGCCTCCTCGGGCGGCAGCATGGCCGCCAGGGTGGCGCGGTGGAGGGCGGACCAGCCAACTGGACGGGCAGGGCGGCCCCGGCCTGGGCGACGGCCTTGCGGATGGCCTCGTGGTCGAGGGTGCCGTCCTTGGCCACCGCGTCCCTGGCCGCCATGTTGGCGGCCACCACCTGGGGGCGGCGGCCGTTGATCATGGCGTCGCCGAACAGATAGGTGGAGAGGTCGGCGGCGATGGAGGCCACCCGCGCCCGGGTCTCCTGGCGCGACGCCGCCGGCATGGACAGACAGGCGATCTCGGCGTCCAGGCGGGTGATCGTCGTCCTTGGACAGGTCCACGTGGCGGCGGATGATGGCGTCGCCCGCCACCTCCAGCAGGCCGCTGAGCTTGCCCCATTTCGAGGAGCCCACCGCCTGGCGGAAATCGGAAAGCGAGAAGACGTGCAGCCGGTGGTCCTCGCCCCTGGCGCCGCCGGTGGCGTCGAGCAGGGCGCGGGCGAAGGCGTCGGGATCGAGGAAGCCGGTCTGGGGACGCGAGGGCGGGGCGGCGCGCGGCCTAGCTTTGGCAGCCGGTAGGCCTGCCCGCCCGGCGCTGGCCTGAACCGTCTTGATGGCGGCCCAAAGGCTCGCAAGGACCATGGTGCTATCCCCAAACCCCTAAGTAGAATTCCATAAGTGGAGATGGCCTGTCCAGTCGGGGGCTTCAACCCCGCCGGGCTCCGGGTGGCGCTGGCTCCTTTGGGGACAATATGATATGGCAGGAACCCGGCGGGCGCTCCAATCGGGGGCGCCCCGGTCTTTGTGGAGAGGATGGCATGCGTGCGCTTCTTGCCGCGTCGGTGCTGGCGCTGTTGCTCGTGTCCGGCCTGGCGGCGTCCGCCGGAGCGCGGGGAGGGAGCGACCGGAGGCGGTGATCCGCACCTTCAGCGCCCGCCTGCTGGACAGCATGAAGGGCGGCGCCAAGCTGGGCTACAAGGGCCGCGCCGAAAAGATGCGCCCGGCGGTGACCGAGGCCTACGACATGCCCGCCATGACCCGCGGCACCCTGGGCACCGCCTTCAACAAGCTGACGCCGGAAGAGGCGGCCAGGCTGGCCGAGGCCTATACCGCCTTCTCGTGGGCGCCTATGCCGCCAGTTCAACGAGTGGAACGGCGAGCGCTTCGACGTGGGCGCCCATCGCCCGTCAGCCAGCGGCACGGTGATCGTTCCCTCGTGGCTGGTGCCCAAGAGCGGCGATCCACCCCAGATCGACTACGTCATGCGCCAGGAGCAGGGCCAGTGGCGCATCATCGACGTGCTGTTCGAGGGCACGGTCAGCCAGGTGGCGGTGCGCCGCTCGGAATTCGGCTCATCTTCCGCGCCAAGGGCTTGCCGGGCTGATCGAGACCATCGAGAAGCAGACGGCCGGCCTGGACAAGTAGACGGGAGCTGTCGCGTGGCTGTCATCCCGACGACCATCGGGAGGAGGGAACTCCGCTTGTTCGGCTGTTTCCGGTTTGGTTCCGGCACGCCAGGACGAGATCCCTCGCCTGCGCTCGGGATGACCCTGGAGGAAGGCCTGTGATTACCGTTTGGCAGGGGCTGTCCCTGGCCCTGATCGCCCTGACCAGTGGCCGGCTGTATCTTCCAGGTGGCCTCGGCCCTGCTGGTCCACCGCTTCCAGCGGGCGCCCAAGCCCGCCGCCGCCATCCGGCCGCCCATCACGGTGATGAAGCCCCTGTGCGGCGCCGAGCCCGGCATGGCGGAGAACACCGAACTGCTGCTGCGCCAGGACTATCCCCGGTTCCAGATGGTGTTCGACGTGCCGATCCGCCGATCCGGCCCTGGCGGTGGTGGACGGCCTGCCCCGCGACCTGGCCGGCGTGGAGATCGACGCGGTGGCCGATGCCACCCGCCACGGCCTCAACCTCAAGGTCGGCAATCTCCTGAATATGTGGTCCAAGGTCCGGCACGACCTGATCGCCATCGCCGACAGCGACATCCGCGTCGGTCCCCATTACCTGGACGATCTGGCCGCGCCCTTCGCCGAGCCCAAGGTGGGCGTGGTGACCTGTCTTACGTGGGGCGCCCGGTGTCCCGGCCAGACGGTGACCCAGGGCATCGTCTCGGCCCTGGCGCGCACCAATGTGGGCGTCTCGGACGTCCAGAGCTTCATCCAGACCGACGCCGCCATCAATCCCGGCAATTCCGGGGGCGCCCTGGTGGACCTGCAGGGACGGCTGATCGGCATCAACACCGCCATCTATTCCAAGGACGGCGG
Organism: Paramagnetospirillum sp.; assembly: GCF_058402745.1. Lineage (NCBI taxonomy): Bacteria > Pseudomonadati > Pseudomonadota > Alphaproteobacteria > Rhodospirillales > Magnetospirillaceae > Paramagnetospirillum > Paramagnetospirillum sp. The sequence continues at coordinate 216,620 of NZ_JBZVFI010000006.1, read as the reverse complement.
CTCCAACGGCATCGGCTTCGCCATCCCCACCGCCCTGGTGCGTCAGGTGGCGGCCTCCATCGCCAAGGGCGGCAAGGTGGTGCGGCCCTGGCTGGGTGCGAGCGGGCAGGCGGTGACCTCCGATCTGGCCCAGGCCCTGAAGCTGCCGCGCCCCATCGGCGTGCTGATCAACCACATCCATGGCGATTCGCCCGCCGCCCGCGCCGGGCTGATGGACGGCGACGTCATCGTGGCGGTGGAAGGCCGCGAGGTGGACGACCCCGAAGGCATGCGCTTCCGCCTCGCCACCCTGCCCATCGGCGGCGACGCGCGCCTTACCGTGCTGCGGGGCGGGACGGAGAAGACCATCACCGTCCGGCTGGTGGCGCCCCCCGAGAATCCGCCGCGCGACAAGACCGAGATTTCGGGCCGCAATCCCTTCGCCGGCGCCACCCTGGTCAACCTCAACCCGGCGCTGGCCGAGGAGATCGGCATCAATTCCGGCCTGTCCGGCGTGATGATCTTCGGCATCCGCCGTGGCTCGGTGGCCGGCCGCCTGGGGCTGCAGCCCGGCGACATGCTGCTGAAGATCAACGAACGGCCGGTGGCCAGCGTCGCCGACGCCCGCAAGCTGCTGGGCGTCGAGGCGCCCCGCTGGGCGATCACCATCAAGCGCAACGGCGAGGTGATGAGTCTGGTCGTCGGCGGATGAGTTCGCTGTTCGACAACCCCGCCGACCGCCCCCTGGCCGAGCAGTTGCGCCCGGCCGGCCTGGATGAGGTGGTGGGGCAGACCCATCTGCTCGCCCCCACCGCGCCGCTGGGACGCATGCTGGCGGCGGGGCGCCTGGCCTCGGTGATCCTGTGGGGGCCGCCCGGCTGCGGCAAGACCACCATCGCCCGCCTGCTGGCCGAACGGGTCGGCATGCATTTCGAGCCCCTCTCGGCGGTGTTCTCCGGCGTCGCCGACCTGCGCAAGGTGTTCGATGCGGCGGAAAAGCGAAAACAGACCGGTCGGTCGACCTTGCTGTTCGTCGATGAGATCCATCGCTTCAACCGGGCGCAGCAGGACGGCTTCCTTCCTTTCGTGGAAAACGGCACGGTGGTGCTGGTGGGCGCCACCACCGAGAACCCGTCCTTCGAGCTGAACGGGGCGCTGCTGTCACGCTGTCAGGTGCTGGTGCTGCACCGCCTGGACGACGCCGCCCTCGATCTGCTGCTGGAAAGGGCGGAAAGCGTGCTGGGCCGCCCCCTGCCGCTGGATGCCGACGCCCGCGCCGCCCTGCGCGCCATGGCCGACGGCGATGGCCGCTACCTGCTCAATCTGGCCGAGGATCTGGCCGCGCTGCCGGCCGAACCGGTGCTCGATCCCGCCGGACTGGCCAATGCGGTGCAGCGCCGCGCCCCGGCCTACGACAAGGACCGCGAGGGCCATTACAACCTGATCAGCGCGCTGCACAAGAGCTTGCGCGGCTCGGACACCGACGCGGCGCTCTACTGGATGGCCCGCATGCTGAAAGGCGGCGAGGACCCGCTGTTCATCGCCCGCCGCCTGACCCGTTTCGCGGTGGAGGATATCGGGCTGGCCGACCCGCAAGCCGTCACCCAGGCCGTCGCCGCCTGGGACGTCTACGAGCGCCTGGGATCGCCCGAGGGCGAGCTGGCCCTGGCCCAGCTGGTGATCTATCTCGGCACGGCGCCCAAGTCCAACGCCGCCTACATGGCCTACAAGGCGGCCAGGAAGGCGGCCAAGACCACCGGCTCGCTGATGCCCCCCGCCCACATCCTCAACGCGCCGACCAGGATGATGAAGGACCTGGGCTATTCCAAGGGCTACCAGTACGACCACGACGACCCGGACGGCTTCTCGGGCCAGAACTACTTCCCCGACGGCATGGAACGCACCCGCTTCTATCGCCCGGTGGAACGCGGCTTCGAGCGCGAGATCAGGAAGCGCCTGGACTACTGGGATAAGCTGCGCATGAAAAAGGGGGGCTGAAGCTCAACCCTATTCGCACCTTGAATCGTCATGGCCGGGCTCGACCCGGCCATCCACGTGGAGCCGCGTGGATGCCCGGAACAAGTCCGGGCATGACGAAAACCGGGGCAATAACGCTGCTATGCCAGCCGCTCATACAGATCTTCCCAATTGGGATTGTCGGCCAAAATCAGCCTGACCTTCCACGTCCTGGGCCAGTGCTTAAGATTTTTCTCACGCTGAATGGCGCTTCGAATGTCCTCGTGGCGCTCGGCATAGACCAGTCGCTTCAGACCGTAGCGCTTGGTGAAGCCATCGGCCACCCCTTCGCGGTGCTCCCATGCCCGACGCGCCAGATCGCTGGTCACGCCAATATAGAGCGTGCCATTGGGGCGATTCGTCAGGATGTAGACCCACCCGCCTTGCATGACCTGTATTATGCGAGCGCAACTGTCTCGCGACAACAGCGTGGATGGCCGGGTCAAGCCCGGCCATGACGCTACCTTTGGAAAGCGATCAGCACTCCATGGGCTTGTCGCGGGTCCTGAGGAACTGGAAGAACTCGACGCCTTCGCGCAGGCGGCGCTTCATCATGTCCCAGTCCTGCAGCATCTCCCAGACGATCTCGCCGATCTTGGCGGGGCGGAAGTAGAAGGCCTTGTAGAAGTCGGCCACGCCCTTGAAGATCTCCTCGCTGGTGAGGTCGGGGTAGCTGAGAGCCGCCACCTGATAGCCGCCGCCACCGGTCTCCTTCATCAGCAGGTCCTTGTCCTTGTTGAACCAGCCGTTGGCGATGGCCTGCTCGTACAGCTCGGTGCCGGGATAGGGCGCCGCCATGGAGACCTGCAGGGTGCGCGGATTGACTTCCTTGGCGAATTCCAGGGTCTGCCGGATGGTTTCCTTGGTCTCGCCCGGCAGGCCCAGGATGAAGGTGCCGTGCAGCACGATGCCCAGCTCGTGGCAATCCTTGGAGAAGCGCTTGATGATGTCGAGGCGCAGGCCCTTCCTGATGTTGTTCAGGATTTCCTGCACGCCGGATTCGTAGCCGACCACCAGCACCCGCAGGCCGTTGGCCTTCAGCACTTCCAGGGTCTTGCGCGGAATGTTGGCCTTGGCGTTGCACGACCACGGCACGCCCAGATGGCCGATGCCGCGGGCGATCTCCTCGACCCGCTCCAGGTCGTCGGTGAAGGTGTCGTCGTCGAAGAAGAACTCCTTCACCTCGGGGAACATCTGGCGGGCCAGCTTCACTTCCTCGATGACGCTACGCGCGCTGCGCGCCCGGTAGACGCGGCCGCCGATGGTCTGCGGCCACAGGCAGAAGCTGCACTTCGACTTGCAGCCGCGCCCGGTGTAGAACGCCATGTAGGGATGGCGGATATAGCCGATGAAGTAATCCTCGGGGTTGAGGTCGCGGCGGTAGACCGGCCCCACATAGGGCAGGGCGTCCATGTCGTGGATCAGGGCGCGGTCCTTGGTGTGGACCGGCTTGCCGTCCTCGCCCCGGAAGGTCAGGCCGTCGATCTCGGCGAAAGGCTTGCCCTCGGCCACCTCGACGATGGTGTAGTCGAATTCGTGCCGCGCCACGAAGTCCACCGCCTCGGACGCCATCAGGGCCTGCTCGGGCACCGTCGCCACGTGGGCGCCGACCATGCCGATCATGATGTCGGGATTGGCGGCCTTGAACGCCTCGGCCACCTTGCACTCGGAGGCGTAGGTGGCGGCGCTGGCGTAGATCACCAGCAGCTCGTAATCCTTGGCCAGCTTCAGGCAATCGTCCAGGGTCTTGCCCGAGGCCGGCGCGTCCACCAGCTTGGAGTCCGGCACCATGGCGGCCGGCTGGGCCAGCCAGGTGGGATACCAGTTGGACTTGATCTCGCGCTTCGCCTGGAAACGGGCACCGGCGCCGCCGTCGTAACCTTCGAAGGAGGGCGGATTGAGGAAAAGAGACTTCTTCATGTCTTAAGAGCCTTCAACCTGATCAAGTGTGCCGTCGGCACGGACGGCGAATCGCCGGCCACGCCATACCACAGTCCGTCCGCTACATGCGACAACATAGACGACGAACGACAGAATTTCCCTCAGAGCCAGAAGCCCCAGACCGCTGCGGCCAAGCCCCAGCGCCCGCTCCTCGACCCGCACCGCCCACAGCCGGCACAGAGCCGCCAGCCCCAGCGCCGCCAGGGACGGAAGCCACGCCCAACCCGCCAGAACCGCCAGCAGGGCCAGCGCCACCGGCTGGGTGATCACCGACGCCATGTGGGAAGCCCGGTCCACCGCCGCAATGGTCCGACCCCAACGAATCTCGTGATCGAGCAAAGTTTTCAGATCGGGCTCGTGCACGGTGATGTCCACCGGCCGGGCCGCCAGCGCGATGTCCAGCCCCTGATCGCGGGCCATCTTGCCCAGCACCCAGTCGTCGGCCAGGACCATCGACAAGGCCCGCAGCCCGCCGCCCTTCTCCAGCACGGAGCGGCGCACCGCCATGGTGGCGCCGAAGCAGCCGTCCTTGCGGCCGATGGCGCGGGCCAGCACGGCGCCGGGCAGGAAACCGTGATTGATGCCCATGGCGCCCAATGCGCTCCACGGGCCGGACACCGGGCGCCCCACGTAAAGACAGGTCACCACGCCCACCTTGGGGTCGGCGAAGGGCGCGGCCAGATCGTCCAGGTAATGGGGACCGACGCGGATGTCGCTGTCGGCGATGGCGATCAGGTCGTGCCGGACCTTGGACCACATATTCAGGAGATTGCCGACCTTGAGGTTGAGGCCGTGGCGGGTGGCATCGGCCACCGCGTCGATCTCCACGCCGGCCAGGTCGCGGGGCAGGCCGTCCACCACCGCCAGGGCCGGATCGGCGGGATCGGCCACGCCGAACACCATCTGGAACCGGGGATAGTCCTGGCGCAGGCAGGAGTCCAGGTTCTCCGCCATGCCGGGCTCGGCGCCGCACAGGGGCTTCATCACCGTGATGGGCGGCCGGATGGCGGCGGCGGGCTTGGGCGCCCGCTGGAAGCGGTGGACCAGCAGGGCCGAGGCCACCTGGAACAGACAGCCGGCCACGGTCAGGGCGATCAGGGCCAGGGACAGCCCCTGCCAAACGGTAATCACAGGTTCTCCCTCCATGTCATCCCGAGCGCAGGCGAGGGATCTCGTCCTGGCGTGCCGGAACCAAACCGGAAACAGCCGAACAAGCGGAGTTCCCTCCTCCCGATGGTCGTCGGGATGACAGCCACGCGACAGCTCCCGTCTACTTGTCCAGGCCGGCCGTCTGCTTCTCGATGGTCTCGATCAGCCCGGAAAAGCCCTTGGCGCGGAAGATGGAGCCGAATTCCGAGCGGCGCACCGCCACCTGGCTGACCGTGCCCTCGAACAGCACGTCGATGATGCGCCACTGGCCCTGCTCCTGGCGCATGACGTAGTCGATCTGGGTGGGATCGCCGCTCTTGGGCACCAGCCACGAGGGAACGATCACCGTGCCGCCGGCCGACGGGCGATGGTCGCCCACGTCGAAGCGCTCGCCGTTCCACTCGTTGAACTGGGCGGCATAGGTGCCCACCGAGAAGGCGGTATAGGCCTCGGCCAGCCTGGCCGCCTCTTCCGGCGTCAGCTTGTTGAAGGCGGTGCCCAGGGTGCCGCGGGTCATGGCGGGCATGTCGTAGGCCTCGGTCACCGCCGGGCGCATCTTTTCGGCGCGGCCCTTGTAGCCCAGCTTGGCGCCGCCCTTCATGCTGTCCAGCAGGCGGGCGCTGAAGGTGCGGATCACCGCCTCCGGTCCCGCCTCCTGCGCTCCGGCGGACGCCGCCAGGCCGGACACGAGCAACAGCGCCAGCACCGACGCGGCAAGAAGCGAACGCATGCCATCCTCTCCACAAAGACCGGGGCGCCCCCGATTGGAGCGCCCGCCGGGTTCCTGCCATATCATATTGTCCCCAAAGGAGCCAGCGCCACCCGGAGCCCGGCGGGGTTGAAGCCCCCGACTGGACAGGCCATCTCCACTTATGGAATTCTACTTAGGGGTTTGGGGATAGCACCATGGTCCTTGCGAGCCTTTGGGCCGCCATCAAGCAACGGTTCAGGCCAGCGCCGGGCGGGCAGGCCGACCCGGCCGCCAAAGGGAGGCCGCGCGCCGCCCCGCCCTCGCGTCCCCAGACCGGCTTCCTCGATCCCGACGCCTTCGCCCGCGCCCTGCTCGACGCCACCGGCGGCGCCAAGGGCCAGGACCACCGGCTGCACGTCTTCTCGCTTTCCGATTTCCGCCAGGCGGTGGGCTCCAAATGGGGCAAGCTCAGCGGCCTGCTGGAGGTGGCGGGCGACGCCATCATCCGCCGCCACGTGGACCTGTCCAAGGACGTCATCACCCGCCTGGACGCCGAGATCGCCTGTCTGTCCATGCCGGCGGCGTCGCGCCAGGAGACCCGGGCGCGGGTGGCCTCCATCGCCGCCGACCTCTCCACCTATCTGTTCGGCGACGCCATGATCAACGGCCGCCGCCCCCAGGTGGTGGCCGCCAACATGGCGGCCAGGGACGCGGTGGCCAAGGACGGCACCCTCGACCACGAGGCCATCCGCAAGGCCGTCGCCCAGGCCGGGGCCGCCCTGCCCGTCCAGTCCGGCCTGTCCGCCCCCCACCGCGCCACCCTGGCGGCCATGCTGCCGCCCGAGGAGGCGGCGAAGCTGGCCCCTCCGGCGGTCAAGGGCGGGGCCTATGCCGTCAGCGGCGGCGACGAGCCCTATCGCATCGATGAATCCACCGTGCCCAAATGGGTGATGGAGGAGCCGAAGAAGCGGGACATGCGGGTCCTCAGGGTGGAAGGCCACCCCCTCGACGGCGCGGACGCCCCGCGCGAGGTGATGCGGGTCGAGGGCACCGCCCTGCACGGCGCCGACGCCCCGCGCGAGGTGATGACCGTCGCGGCCCGCGAAGGCAAGGGCGCCGACTGGCTGGAGGAGCAGCTGGAGCGTCAGGCCGAGGCCGGCCTGGCCTCGGACCACCACCTGTCGCCGGAATCGAGTCTGACCCTGGTGTGGACCCCCACCTGGGTGGCCACCAAGCGGGCGGTGGGCGCCTTCCACGCCAAGGTCATCCGGGTCGACAAGGAAGGGGCGCCGCCGCTGGAAGGCGCCTACGCCTATGCCGGCGCCGCCCCCATCGAATCGCTGACCATGGACCGCTTCGTCGCCACCCAGGCGGCCTACGAGCTGAAGGACCTGTTCTATGCCCGCCTCAAGGTGGGGCTGACCGTGCCCTTCCACTGGATGAGCCTGGCGCCGCGCTGGCGCGACTGCATCCGCATTCCCTTCGAAAGCTGCCCGCCCCAGGCCCTGCGCAAGCACCTGAAGATCGAAATCTTCGGCCTGTCGCCCGCCGTCCCGCCCCATGTGGTCGGACGCCTGTTCCAGCCGCTGGAAAAGCTGGACTGCCCCATCATGGTCCGCCTGCCCCTGTCGGCGCCGGGCATGGTCAAGGCCCTGAAGGGGGTGAAGGCCATCGGCATCGATCTCGCCCAGCTGACGCCGGAGGAAAAGACCGGCGACATGGAACTGCTGGCCCGCCTGGAGCGCTTCCGCGACGCCGCCCACGCATCGGGCATGGCCTGCTATGTCTGGGGCATCCGCCGCCGCCCGCTGATCACCGAGGCGATTCGGGCCGGCTTCTCCCTGGTCAACGGCCCGGGCGTGATGACCGACCTCGCCCACCCCCGCGTGCCGTCGGCCGGAACGGGGGGATGAGGGGCGGGCGGGACGCCCGCGCTCCGATACCTCGTGGAGCGCGGGCGTCCCGCCCGCTTCTCCCTACTCCTGGGAGCGCGGGCGTCCCGCCCGCATACTCCCCTACTCCCTGGAGCGCGGGCGTCCCGCCCGCACCGGCTTACTCCATCACGATCCGGGGGCCCTTGCGGCTGCCCTGCAGGACCTGGACCTTATCCCAGATCTTGCCGGCGATTTCCATGTAGGCCTTGGCGTGGGGCGAGTTGGGCTTGGAGATGACGATGGGCTCGCCGGCGTCCGCCGTCTGGCGGATGGCGATGTCCAAGGGCACCTCGCCCAGGAAGTCGGCGGACAGGCGGGCGGCCTCGGCCTTGGCGCCGCCATGGCCGAAGATGTGGGCCTCGTCGCCGCATTTGGGGCAGATGTAATAGCTCATGTTCTCGATGATGCCCAACACCGGCACGTCCACCTTGCGGAACATGTTGAGGCCCTTGGTGGCGTCGAGCAGCGCGATGTCCTGCGGCGTCGACACGATCACCGCGCCGGTCAGCGGCACGCGCTGGGTCATGGTCAGCTGGGTGTCGCCGGTGCCGGGCGGCATGTCGATGATCATCACGTCCAGCTCGCCCCAGTGGACGTCGCGCAGCAGCTGCTCCAGCGCGCCCATCACCATGGGGCCGCGCCAGATGATCGGCGAGTCCTCGGGCACCAGGAAGCCCATGGACATGCACTTCACCCCGTAATTCTCCATGGGCATCATGGTCTGGCCGTCGGGGCTGACCGGCTCGCCGGTGATGCCCAGCATGCGCGGCATGGAAGGCCCGAAGATGTCGGCGTCGAACAGCCCGACCTTGAGGCCCATGCGCGACAGCGCCATGGCGATGTTGGTCGCCGTGGTGGACTTGCCCACGCCGCCCTTGCCGGACGCCACGGCGACGATGGCCTTGACGTGGGGCAGCAGCGGCTTTTCCGCCTGATGACCATGGCCGTGCCCGCCCTGGGGAGCCCCCTTGGGGCCGCCCTGGGTGTTGCGCTCGGCGGTCAGCACCGCCGACACCGACACCACGCCCGGCAGATCATGCACCGCCTTCTCGGCCGCCTTGCGCAGGGGTTCGAGATGGGGACCGCGCTGGGGATCGACTTCGATGGCGAAGGCCACGTGGCCGTTCTTCACCGCCAGGCCCGACACCATGCCGAGACTGACGATGTCCGCCTTGCGGTCGGGATCGATGACCCGGCTCAGCGCCTGGATGATCTGCTGTTCGGTGACCTCGGCCATGCTGCCCTCTTCGCTGTAAAGACACACCAAATTAGTTGGTTATGCGCCGGCAAAGCGCACAAGCATCTCCTCATATAGGGGCCTCGGCCCGGTTTGCAAAGCCGATTCCCGCCGCCATCCTATATTGAAAACCGGTAATGTGAATGGCGTCGCGTTGCGCAAGGCGGAATCCTGCCCTATGTTCCCCATGAATGTTGGGACTTGAACGAAGGGAAACCTCATGGCTTGGAATCCTCGTGGCGGCGGCGGCGGCCCTTGGGGCGGCGGCGGCGGCGGCGGCCCCTGGGGCAATGGTGGCGGCAACCGCCCGGGCGGCGGCGGGAACGGCGGCGGCTTCGGCGGCGGCCCCGATCTCGAGGATTTCATCCGCAAGGGCCAGGAAAAGCTGCGCCGCGCCATGCCGGGCGGCACCGGCGGCGCCAACGGCATGCGGGGCATCGCGGCCCTGGCGGCGCTGGCGGTGGCGGCCTGGGGCTTTTCCGGCATCTACAAGGTCAGCCCCGACGAGCAGGGCGTGGTGATGCGCTTCGGCAAGTGGGTGGACACCACCGAGCCGGGGCTGCACTACCGCCTGCCCTACCCGATCGAGACGGTGCTGCTGCCCAAGGTGACCAAGGTCAACCAGCTGCTGCTGGGCTCGCGCGTCGGCGCCGACCTGCGGGGCGGCGGCCGCGCCACCGACGAGAGCCGCATGCTGACCGGCGACGAGAACATCGTCGAGGCGGAAGCCGCCGTGTTCTGGCGCATCAAGGACGCCGGCAAGTTCCTGTTCGCGGTCCGCGATCCCGAGCTGACCGTCAAGGTGGCCGCCGAAAGCGCGCTGCGCGAGGTGATCGGCCGCAACCCCATCCAGGCGGCGCTGTCCGACAAGCGCGAGCTGATCGCCATCCAGACCCAGGAGGAATTGCAGCGGCTGCTGGATTCCTATGGCGCCGGCATCCACATCCAGCAGGTCCAGCTGCAGAAGGTCGATCCGCCCAGCGCGGTCATCGACGCCTTCAACGACGTGCAGCGCGCCCGCGCCGACCAGGAACGCGCCCGCAACGAGGCGGAAGCCTACCGCAACGACATCATCCCCCGGGCGCGCGGCGAGGCCGAGCGCCTCACCCAGGAGGCCCAGGCCTACCGCGAGCAGGTGGTCAACCTAGCCCAGGGCGACGCCAAGCGCTTCACCGCCCTTTACAATTCCTACAAGCAGGCGGAGGACGTCACCGCAAGGCGCCTCTACATCGAAACCATGGAGGAAATCCTGAAGGGAGCCACCAAGGTGGTCATCGATCCCTCGGCCAAGGGACTGGTGCCCTATCTGCCGCTGCCCGAACTGAAGAAGCAACAGCAGGCGGGAGGCGCCAAATGAGCCGCTCCCTGGTCTTTTCCGCCGTCGCCGCCGCCATCCTCCTGGTGCTGGCCGGCTCGTCGCTGTTCATCGTCAACCAGGCCGAGCAGGCCCTGGTCCTGCGCTTCGGCGCCCACCGCGCCACCATCAAGGAGCCCGGACTGCACGTCAAACTCCCGTTCATCGAGGACGTGGTGCGCTACGACATCCGCCTGCTCGCCCTCGACCCGCCCGACGAGCAGGTCATCCTGGGCGACCAGAAGCGCATCGTGGTCGATACCTTCACCCGCTACCGCATCGCCGACCCGCTGAAGTTCTATCAGGCGGTGCGCACCGAGGTGCAGGCCCGCGCCCAGATGACCCAGATCGTCTCGTCGGCCATGCGCCGGGTGATGGGCCAGGTGATGCTGCCCTCGATCCTGTCCGACGAGCGCGCCCGCATCATGGAGCAGATCCAGCAGGAAGTGGCCGAGCGCTCCTTGCGCGAACTGGGCATCCAGGTGGTGGACGTGCGGCTGCGCCGCGCCGACCTGCCCGACGAGACCAGCCAGGCCATCTACGACCGCATGAAGTCCGAGCGCGAGCGCCAGGCCAAGGAAGCCCGCGCCCAGGGCTACGAGTGGAGCCAGCAGATCCGCGCCCGCGCCGACCGCGAACGCACCGTGCTGCTGGCCGAGGCGCAGCGCCAGGCCCAGATCGAACGCGGCCAGGGCGATGCCGAGGCCAACCGCATCTTCGCCGAGGCGTTCGGCAAGGACCCGCAGTTCTTTACCCTGTACCGCTCGCTGCAGGCCTATCGGGCGGCGTTGGGCGACGGCAGCACCACCCTGGTGCTGTCGCCGGACAACGAATTCCTGAAGGCGTTCGGCGCCGGTCCGGGCCGCCGGGGTCAATGACCGACCTGATGACCGCCCTGGCGCTGGTCCTCGTCATCGAGGGCCTCGCCTGGGCGGCCTTCCCCGAGGCCATGAAGCGCATGATGGCCCAGGTTCTGGTCATGCCGCCCGATCTGCTGCGCGGCATCGGGCTGTTCATGGCCCTTCTCGGCCTGGGCGGCGTGTGGCTGGCGCGCGGCGTGCTTTGAGACGATAATCCCGTTGCCCCCTGGGAGGGGCAGACCGTCCGGAGGACTGACTTCCGTGTTCATCGCAAGACGTGACAATTCCTTCCGCCCCGCCCGCCTGCTGCTGGGCGCCCTGGCGGTGATCACCCTGCTGCTGCCCGGACCGGCCTCCGCCGGCGCCCCGCCCGACAGCTTCGCCAACCTGGCCGAGCGGCTGCTGCCCAGCGTGGTCAACATCTCGACCACCCAGACGCTGAAGGGCACCCAGGGCGGCCCCGAAATGCCGCAATTCCCCCCCGGCTCGCCGCTCGAGGAATTCTTCAAGGAATTCATGGAGCGCCAGCAGGGCGCGCGCCCGGACGCGCCGTCGCGCAAGGCCACCTCGCTGGGATCGGGCTTCATCATCGACGCCGCCGGCTACATCGTCACCAACAACCACGTCATCGCCGACGCCGACGAGATCAGCGTCAAGCTGCACGACGACACGGTGTTCCAGGCCACCCTGGTGGGCCGCGACCCCAAGGTGGATCTGGCGCTCCTGAAGATCGATCCCGGCAAGAAGCCGCTCACCCCCGTCCCCTTCGGCAATTCCGACGAGGCCCGCGTGGGCGACTGGGTGCTGGCCATCGGCAACCCCTTCGGCTTCGGCGGCACCGTCACGGCGGGCATCGTCTCGGCCCGGGCCCGCGACATCAACGCCGGCCCCTATGACGACTTCCTGCAGACCGACGCCGCCATCAACCGCGGCAATTCCGGCGGCCCCATGTTCAACATCCGGGGCGAGGTGATCGGCATCAACTCGGCGATCATTTCGCCGTCAGGGGGCTCCATCGGCATCGGCTTCGCCGTGCCGGCCTCGCTGGCGGTGCCGGTGCTGGACGACCTTCGGAAGTTCGGCAAGGTGCGGCGCGGCTGGCTGGGTATCCGCATCCAGTCCCTGGACGCCGACATGGCCGAGAACATCGGCCTGCCCGACCAGAAAGGCGCCCTGGTGGCCAAGGTCGATCCCAACGGCCCCGGCGTCAAGGCCGGCCTCAAGGACGGCGACGTGGTGCTGAAGTTCGACGGCAAGGACATCACCGAGATGCGCCGCCTGCCCCGCTACGTGGCCTCGACCCCCATCGGCAAGAAGGTGGACGTGGTCATCTGGCGCGACGGCAAGCGCCAGACCATCACCGCCGCCGTCGGCGAGATGCCCGAGGATCCGGCCGAGCAGCAGGTCAAGGGCAAGCCCGAGCAGGCCAAGCCCCAGGCGGGCAAGGACGGCGTGCTGACCATTCCCGGCGCCGGCCTGACCGTGTCGTCGCTCACGCCGGCGCTGCGTGAACGCTTCGGCCTGGACGACGAGGCCAAGGGCATCATCGTCACCGAGGTCAAGCCCGACAGCCCGGCCGCCGAGAAGGGCATGCGCCCCGGCGACCTGATCATCGAGGCCGACCACAAGCCGGTGCGCTCGCCCTCCGATCTCGGCAAGCTGATCGAGGAGGGCCGCAAGGCGGGTACCAAGTCGCTGCTGCTGCGGGTGGAGAACCCCCAGCAGTTGCGCTACATCGCCCTGCCCCTGGCCGAGGGCAAGAAGAAGTAGGCCCTTCCCAAGGGCCGAACGGACAAGGGGCGGAGCCGCAAGGCTCCGCCCTCTTTCGTTTGAAAGTGCGGGCGAGACGCCCGCGCTCCACCAAGGGAGGGGTGTTCGGATTGCGGGTGAGACGCCCACACTCCACCGAGGGAGGGGTGTTCGGATTGCGGGTGGGACGCCCACACTCCACCGAGGGAGGGGTGTTCGGATTGCGGGTGGGACGCCCACACTCCACCGAGGGAGGGGTGTTCGGATTGCGGGTGGGACGCCCACACTCCACCGAGGGAGGGGTGTTCGGAGCGCGGGCGTCCCGCCCGCATCCCCCCCGCCCGGCAAAAAATGCCGAACGGCCCGCCGGAGGTTTCTCCGGCGGGCCTTCATGAATGCCGCTCCGATCAGAACGGGAAGATGATGTCGAAGATCTGCTGGCCGTAGCGCGGCTGGGTGAGGTCGCTGACCATGCCGCGGCCGCCGTAATAGACGCGGGCCTCGGCAATCTTTTCCGAGCTGACCGAGTTGGACGAGCTGATGTCCTCGGGGCGGATGATGCCCTGGATGGACAGTTCGCGCATTTCGTAGTTCACCCGGAATTCCTGGCGGCCGGAAATCACCAGATTGCCGTTGGGCAGCACCTGGGTGATCACCGCCGCCATGCTCATGGTGATGCTTTCCGTCCGGGTGGTGTTGCCCGAATTGGTCACCGCCGAGGTGGAGGAAAGATCGGCCAGGCTGGCTAGGTTGATGTTGGGAAGGATCTTCTGCAGTTGCCCTTCGAAGCCCAGCGCCGAGATGGGCGAGCCGGTGGTGCCCGAGCCGGCCTTTTCCGAGCCGGTGCGCGAGTTGGTCAGCCCGGTGGTGAGCGTCGCGCTGTCGGCGATGGACACCGCGACGGTCAGGATGTCGCCCACGTCCTTGGCGCGCTGGTCCTTGAAGAAGGCCCGGGCGCCGGGACGCCACAGGGAATTGGCGTTCTGCGGCGGGGCCGAGGGCTGGGGCATGGGCATGCTGACCGGCTGGTAGCCCGACTTCTGCGTGGGATTCTGGATGGGCGAGGTCTGGGGGCCGGAGCCCACTTCCGACATGCGGGTCAGGAAGTTGCAGGCCGACAGTTCGGACAGGGCGACCACGATGGCCAGAGCGCGAAAGACCTTGCGGCCGCTGGTCCGGGACGAGGAGGTGGTGGACATGATCTATCTCTCCGAATTCGGCTCAGTTCTGGGCGAGGTTGCGCAGGCCGCCGGGCATCACCGACACCTGGCCGGGGCCTTCGACCTTGGCGTCGACGGTCTGCTTGCTCTGGACATTGGTGACGCGGATCACGTCGCCGACGCTGCCGTCCTCGGCGGCGCGGCCCTGGGCCGTCAGCGTCATGAACCGCGAGCGCAGCACGATGGTCACCGCGCTGTTCTTGCCGACCACCACCGGCTTTTGCACCTCGGTGGTCCGCACCGGGGTGCCGGCCCGCAGCTGGTAGCGCGGCTCCTGGCCGATCAGCATGCGGGGATTGGTGACGATGTCGCGCCGCACCACCTCCTCGCGCACGTCCACCCACTGGATGTCGGCCTCGGAGATCACCTCGCCGCGGCCCATGGGATGGGCCAGCACCGGAATGCGGGCCGAGGCGAAGACGTTGCCGTTGACCTTGAAGCGCACGGAATTGGGGGCGCCGGCCGGCGATTCGACGATCGCCTGGAAGCGGTTCATGCGCGGGTCGTAGGCCAGGTCCTTGATGGCCACGGTGGGATTGGCGTTGGCGGGAATGACGATGTGCAGATGCTGACGGTTGCTGATCTCGATGCTGGCGTTCCTGGGGGCGCCCTCCAGGGCCAGGGCCTCGCGCAGTTCGGTCTCGATGGTGCGGATGTCGACGCTTTGGCCGGCACGCTCGGCCACCGCGCGCTCGAAGGGCGAGGAGGGGCGCCAGTCGATGCCGTAGGACTGGGCGACGGCCGCCAGCCAGCGGGTCTCCAGCGTGATCCGCTTGCCGGGCGCCGGCGCGTTGGCCAGCGGCGTCGAGGCCTTGTCGCCGATGTTCTCCCAGATGTCGCCCAGCGTGATGGCGTCGCCGGTCAGCACGATGGAGGGCTTGAGCTGGGGCGGCAGCTCGGCGGCGCGGGCGGCCCCGAGGGCGGCGGCCAGGGCCAGCCCGGCGAAGGTGGCGCGAAGGCAGAGGCGGCGGATCATGATGGCCTCACTACTTCATCTGGTTGATGGTGGACAGCATCTCGTCGGAGGCCTGGATGACCTTCGAGTTCATTTCGTAGGCGCGCTGGGCGCCGATCAGGTTGGTCACCTCGGCCACCACGTTGACGTTGGAGGTCTCGAGGAAGCCCTGGAGGATGGTGCCGAAGCCGGGCTTGCCCGGGGTCTGCACCACCGGCTGGCCCGAGGCCGGGGTTTCCATGAACAGGTTGTTGCCCCGCGCCTCGAGGCCGGCGTCGTTGGCGAAGGTGGCAAGGGTCAGCTGGCCCTTGATCTGGCTCTGCACCTGGCCGTCCTGCTTGACGATCACCTGGCCGGTGGAATCGATGGTGACGCCCACCGCGTCCGAGGGAATGGTGACCTGGGGGATCACCTGATAGCCCTCGTGGGTGACGATGGTGCCTTCCGGCGACAGCTGGAACGAGCCGTCGCGGGTGTAGGCGGTCTCGCCCGAGGGCAGCTTGATCTGGAAGTAGCCCTTGCCCTGGATGGCCATGTCCAGCGTGTTGTCGGTGCTCTGGACGCTGCCCTGCTCGGTGATGCGGTAGACGGCGGTGGTCTTCACGCCCAGACCCAGCTGCACGCCGGTGGGCACGATGGTGCCGGTGTCCGAGGACTGGGAACCGACGCGGCGCAGGTTCTGGTAGAGCAGGTCCGCGAACTCGGGCCGCCGCCTGGTATAGGCGGTGGTGTTCATGTTCGCGATGTTGTTGGAGATCACTTCGACGTTGGTCTGCTGGGCCAGCATGCCGGTCGCGGCGATGTTCAGGGAGCGCATGGCGAGAGTTCCTTACTCGTTGAACCGGTCAGTTGGTCTTGGAGGTGCCCAGGGTCTGGATGGCCTTGAGCTGGCGTTCATGCTCGGCATCCAGCATCTTCTGGATGCCCTGGTATTCGCGCAGGATCTGGGTCATGCGGGTCATCTCCATCACGGGCTGAATGTTGGATTCCTCCATCATGCCCTGGGCGACGTGGGGGCGTTCGACCACCTCGGGATCCTGCGAGGTCTCGTAGAGCGAGTCGCCGGCCTTGCGCATCTGCTGGTCATTCTCGAACTTCACCACCTTGATGCGGGCCACCCGGCCGTTCTCGGTGGAGATGGTGCCGTCGGACGACACCTCGATCTGGGTCTCGTTGGGGGCGAAGATGATCGGCTGGTCGCGGTCGTCCATCACCGCGAAGCCCTGGGTGTTGACCAGCATGCCGGTCTGGTCCAGGCGGAAATGGCCGTTCCTGGCATAGCGCATGCCGGCCTCGGTCTCGATCTGGAAGTAGCCGTCGCCGTGCAGCGCGAAATCCAGCGGATTGTCGGTCTTGGTCAGCGGGCCTTCGCGGGTGTCGCGCAGCACGCCCACGTCCTGGACGAAGGACAGCTTGTTGCCCACGGCCCGCTCGGACGACCGGGTGGGGATCAGGTACTCGCGGAACATCATCTGCTCGCCCTTGAAGGCGGGCGTGTTGGCGTTGGCCATGTTGTTGGCGACCACTTCCATCTGGCGCCACAGGGCGGCCTGGCGGGAGAGAGCGATGTAGGACGTGTTCTGCATGGTTCGATCCTGGGTGGCAATTGCTTGCGCCGCCATCCTTGCAGACCGCGTGCCAAGTTCACGAACCGAGGAATTCCGCCATTCTTCCCGACCGCCTTCCGGTTTGGGGCAGGGCTTGCCGGGCAGTTATTGCCGGGCGCCCCCCGGCATTGCTATCGTGGCCGCGCGGTGGGGAAAAGCGCGCGCCGATGATCGGGTCGAATCCCTATCTTTTGCGCCGGCTCAACCTTCTGTTAACCGCGAAGGTCTAGTTTTTAAGGTGCGCAGGTGTGGGCCCGGGTGGGTCCGCGCGCCCCGAGCGGCGGAAGAGGGCCATGGCCGAAGATCTGGAAGAAGATTTCGAGGAAGGTGAAGGTTCGGAAGAGGTATCCGAGTCACCGTCCAAAAAACTGCCGATCAAGAAGATCCTGATCATCGTGCTGCCCATCCTGCTGTTGGGCGGCGCCGGTGCGGGCGTCTATTTCTCCGGGCTGCTCGACAAGCTGCTGGGCAAGAAGGCCGATACGCCAGCGGCCGAGGCCGCCGCGCCGCCGCCGCCGCCCAAGGCGGTGCAGGCGGCGTCGTTCATGGACCTGCCCGAGATGCTGGTCAACCTGCAGACCACCGGGCGCAAGCAGGCGTTCCTGAAGCTGCGCGTCGCCCTCGAGCTGGAGGCGGTCACCGACCAGCCCCGCGTCGAGCAGATGCTGCCGCGCATCATCGACAACTTCCAGATCTACCTGCGCGAACTCAGGGTGGAGGATCTGCAGGGTGCCTCCGGCATGCACCTTTTGCGCGAGGAGCTGCTGACCCGCGTCAACGCGGCGGTCAAGCCGGTCAAGGTCAACGACGTCTTGTTCAAGGAAATGCTGGTCCAGTGATGGGCCGGCGGGAAAGGCCGACATGGCGATGAACGACGACGGTGGAACCACCCGCGGGGCCGAGGACGAAGAGGCCCTGATGAAGGAATGGGCCGCCATGGCCGGTGACGATGGCGGCGGCGGCGGTGGCGGCGATGCCGGCGGCGGCGGCGACGGCGGCGACATGGCCGCCGAATGGGAAGCCATGCTGGGTGCCGGCGACAGCACCGGCGAGACCCAGGCCGCCGTGGCCAAGGACGCCACCCGCGTCCTCAACCAGGACGAAATCGACTCGCTGCTGGGCTTCGACGACGACATCGGCGGCGCCGGCGACAAGTCGGGCATCCAGGCCATCCTCAATTCCGCCCTGGTCTCCTACGAACGCCTTCCCATGCTGGAAGTGGTGTTCGACCGCCTGGTCCGCATGATGTCCACCTCCATGCGCAATTTCACGTCGGACAACGTGGAAGTGTCGCTGGACAACATTCTCTCGCTTCGCTTCGGCGACTACCTGAACTCCATTCCCCTGCCCGCCATGCTGGCGGTGTTCAAGGCCGAGGAATGGGACAATTTCGGCCTGCTGACCGTCGATTCCTCGCTGATCTACTCCATCGTCGACGTGCTGCTGGGTGGCCGGCGCGGCACGGCGGCCATGCGCATCGAGGGCCGCCCCTACACCACCATCGAACGCAATCTGGTGGAGCGCATGGTCCATGTGGTGCTGTCCGACCTGTCGGCGGCCTTCGACCCCCTGTCGCCGGTGACCTTCCGCTTCGACCGCCTGGAAACCAACCCCCGCTTCGCCACCATCTCGCGCCCCTCGAACGCCGCCATCGTCGCCAAGCTGCGCATCGACATGGAAGACCGCGGCGGCCGCCTGGAACTGCTGCTGCCCTACGCCACCCTGGAACCCGTCCGCGAGCTGCTGCTGCAGATGTTCATGGGTGAAAAGTTCGGCCGCGACTCCATCTGGGAAACCCACCTGGCCGAGGAACTGTGGCTGACCGAGGTGGAGCTGGAGGCCGTCCTGGACGAGCAGGTGATGAACCTGCGCGAGGTCCTGGCCTGGAAGCCGGGTTCGAAATACATGCTGAACGCCACCGCCGACTCGCCCATCGACATGCGCTGCGGCGAGGTGGCCATGTTCCGCGGCCGCATGGGGCGCAAGGGCCAGCACATCGCCATTCAGGTGGACGAGTCCACCATCAAGTCCGGGTGAAGCGCCGTGGATTGGAAAGTCATTCTCGACCTCGTCGTCTCCGTGCTGCTGATCGCCACCATCGGCTATGCCTGGATGCTGAACCAGCGCCTGTCCAGCTTGCGCAAGAACCGCGACGATCTGGCCAAGACCATCGCCGCCTTCAACGAGGCGACGCTGCGGGCCGAATCCTCCATCCCCAAGCTCAGGAAGGCGGCCGAGGAATCCGGCCAGACCCTGCAGGAGCGGGTGGAGAAGGCGCAGTCCCTGCGTGACGACCTGGCCTTCATGATCGAGCGCGCCGACACCATGGCCAACCGCCTGGAGAACGCCGTGCGCTCGGCCCGCACCGACGGGGTCAAGGCGCCCCCCGACGCGCGCGCGCCCGCCCAGGTGGGCGCCGCTTCGGCTCCGACCATGCCGCCGCCCCGCATGGCCGGCAACCGGGCCGCCGCCATCGCCGCCGCCGCCGCCGCGTCCGAGGCGGAAAGCGACGACCGTTCCGAAGCCGAGCGCGAGCTGCTGCGCGCGCTCCAGTCCATGCGGTAGGAAGGCATCATGGCCGCCAAGACCCGCAAGCCCGTTCCCGGCCCCATCAAGGTCCAGCCCCCCGGTCCGTCGAGATCGGCGAAGGCCGAGGCCAAGGCGCCCATCGTCCGGGTGCTGCCGGTGCTGATCTTCGCCGGCGTGCTGATGCTCTCGCTTCGGGTCGGCGACATCTTCAAGGGCATCCTGGGGATCGAATCCTTCTCGGTGGCCGAATTGCAGGCGCAACAGACTCCCAAGGCGGCGACGCCACCGGCCACTCCGGCCACTCCGGCCCAGCCGCAGCCCGCCACCGCCCCAGCCCCAGCCGCCGCCACTCCGGTCAGCACCGAGCCCGGCGCCGGCATGAGCCAGACCGAGCTGGACGTGCTGCAGAAGCTGCAGGAGCGGCGCGGCACGCTGGACGCGCGCGAAAAGGACATCGAGAAGCGCGAGGCCCTGCTGAAGGCCGCCGAGGACCAGATCGACCGCAAGGTCGCCGAGATGAAGACGCTGCAGAACACCATCGAAGGCCTGCTGCGCCAGTACAACGACCAGGAAGACAACAAGATGCGCTCCCTGGTCAAGATCTACGAGAATATGAAGCCGAAGGAAGCGGCGAAGATTTTCGAACAGCTGGATATGAATATCCTGCTGGAAGTCATCGAGCGCATGAAGGAACAGCGAGTTGCTCCGATCATGGCCGAAATGGACCCGTCCAAGGCCAAGGCAGTTACTGCCGAATTGGCACAAAGACGCCAGATACCGATGCCAAGGGCGGCCACGGGCGGGTGATTGTCGGGGGATTGCATAAAAAATGACTTGCGCTAGTGCGGTCCCCCATCTTAACTAGGAAAATTCGTGGGTTACCGGTTTTTTCGGTTTCTGGCGGCTAGTGTCTCGAAGGAGCGGATGGATGGCTGTCGATAAGAATATGAACGTCCTCATCGTCGATGATTACAAGACGATGTTGCGAATCATTCGAAACCTGCTGAAGCAGCTGGGTTTCAACAACGTTGATGAGGCCACCGATGGCGCCATGGCGCTGCAGATGCTTCGCGTGGGCAATTACGGTCTGGTGATTTCCGACTGGAACATGGAGCCCATGACCGGTCTGCAGCTTCTGCGCGAGGTACGCGCCGATGCCAAGCTGAAGCCGATTCCTTTCATCATGGTGACCGCCGAGTCCAAGTCGGAGAACGTCATCGCCGCCAAGGAAGCGGGCGTCTCCAACTACATCGTCAAGCCCTTCAACGCCGAAACGTTGAAGACCAAGATGGTGAGCGTGCTGGGCGAATTCTGACGACCTTGGGGGGTCTTTAGCCATGTCGGCGAAGGGCGTTGACCGCGATTTAGAGCTTCGCTTGGACGCCATTCGTGCCGAGCATGGCGAGACCGTTCATGTCGATCAGATCGGAGAAGTGGTTCGGGCCCTGCTCGAGACCATGACGGGGGATATCGGCGCCGGGGATTTGCAGCTCTATCGCGAGCTTGAATCCCTGGCCAACTACATCCATGCCGCCAAGGAAGAGATCGCCGCGCTTCGGCCCGGCGAGATCAAGAACGAGTTCATCGCCTCGGCGACCGACGAGCTTGACGCCATCGTCGGCGCCACCGAGGCCGCCACCAACGAGATCATGGACGCGGCCGAAAGCCTGGGCTCGCTCGCGCCCATGCTCGACCAGGAGGTGGCCAACCGCCTGGACGAGATCACCACCCGCATCTTCGAGGCCTGCACCTTCCAGGACATCACCGGCCAGCGCATCACCAAGGTGGTCAAGGCGCTGAAGGAAATCGAGGACCGGGTCGAAGGCCTGGTCAAGATGTTCGGCGGCACCTATGACGACGGCTCCAGGAAGGAAGCCAAGCCGCTGACCGACCAGGACCTCCTCAACGGCCCGCAGCTGCCCGGCAACGCGACCAACCAGGCCGAAATCGACGCGCTGCTGGCAAGCTTCGACTAGCCTTCCATGAAGGCTGCCGAGCAAGCCCCGACCGGACGGCCAGAGAAAGCGCCGGTGAGCGCGAGCGATTCCGGCTGCCGCATTCCACGCGCGTTCGTCATCCTTCTCGTCCTGATCGCCCTGGCCTTCGGCCGGGCGGCTCCCGTGGCGGCGCAAAGCTCGCCGCGCGCCGCCGAGCATGACGGCTTCGGCCGCATGGTGTTCGACTGGGATTCCCCGGTGAAGTTCTCGGCCGAAACGGTCAACAGCCAGCTGATCGTCCGCTTCGACCGGCCCATCGCCGGCGACCCCAAGGTGGTGCTGAAGCCCCTGGCCCGCTATCTCAAGGGCGTCACCCTGTCGCCCGACCGCAAGATGGTCACCTTTCCCCTGGCCGTGCCGGTCCAGGTGAAGAGCTTCCAGACCGGCACCCATTCCGTGGTGGTCGACCTGTCCGAGGACAAGAAGCCCGCCTCGTCCTCTGCCCCGCCGCCGCCGCCGGAACAGGCCATTCCCCCGGCCGAGATCCCCCCGGCCGAGGCCCCGGCCAAGGGCAGGGACACCGCCGCCAAGCCCCCCGAACCGGCCAAGGCCCCCGACCCTCCAAAGCCCCTCCCCCCCGCCCAGCCCCAGGGCCCGGCCACCGACCTGATGGTCCGGGGCGGCGAGCATACCGGCTTCAACCGTCTGGTCTTCGACTGGCCAAAGCCGGTCGGCTATTCGGTGGACGAGGCCGGCGCCACCGTCTCCATCAACTTCGACCGCCCGGCCAACGTCAACGCCACCTCGCTTCGGGCGTCGCTGCCCCCCGACGTCGGCTTCCTGGAAGCCAGGCCCAACGGCAAGGGCACCTCGGTGATCCTGTCGCTGCCCCAGGGCATGCGGGTCCGCCATTTCACCAACGGCCCGCGCGTCGCGGTGGATCTGGTGCGCCCGGCCGGGGCGCCGCCGCCGCCGCGGGCCAACGGCGCCGCCGCGCCGCCGCTCGCCCCCGCTCCCGGCACCCAGGAGCAGCCCCCGGCGCTCAAGCCGCTGGACGGCCTTCCCCCGGCCGAGGCCGCCGCTCCGGCCAAGCCTAACGGCAACGGCAAGGCACAGGCCGCCCCCCAGGCTGCCGCCGAAGGTGAAGGCGCCCCCCGCCCCGGTGACGAAATCAGGCCGGTCCCCACCGGCAAGGTGGTCAGCCTGGGCT
Organism: Paramagnetospirillum sp.; assembly: GCF_058402745.1. Taxonomy (NCBI): domain Bacteria; kingdom Pseudomonadati; phylum Pseudomonadota; class Alphaproteobacteria; order Rhodospirillales; family Magnetospirillaceae; genus Paramagnetospirillum; species Paramagnetospirillum sp. Next base: position 194,252 of record NZ_JBZVFI010000006.1, on the reverse strand, counting down.
TTTCCTTCGACAAGCCGGTGGGCGCCGCGGTGTTCCGCCGCGCCGGTTGGCTGTGGGCGGTGTTCGACCTGAAGGCCGAGATGGACGCCAAGCTGCTGAAGCGCACCGGCGGCGACGTGGTGCTGCACGTGGAGCAGGTGCAGGGCTTCAAGGGCACCGCCGTGCGCATGATCACCCGACCGGGCTTCAATCCCTCGGTGCGCAAGGAAGGTCAGCTGTGGGTCCTCGACATCAGCGAGCAGCCCATCGCCCCCAAGGCGGGCTTCGACGTCGCCACCCAGATGGATTTCCAGGAACGCGGCCGCATCGTGATCAAGGCCGCCGACGGCTCGCAGCCCATGATCCTGAGGGATCCGGAAGTGGGCGATTCCATCCATGTGGTCACCGTTCCCGCCATCGGCGCCGGCGTGCGCCAGGGCCGCGAATATCCCGGCGCCGAGCTGCTGCCCTCGGCCCAGGGCGTCGCCATGATTCCCCGCGCCGACACCGTGCGCCTGGACACCAACCGCGACGGAGTGGAGATCACCCAGCCCGGCGGCCTCTATCTGTCGCCCATGCTGGCCGCCGAAGGAGCCGGCGGCGGCAAGGTCGCCACCGACGGCAACGTGGGCGCCGACGTGATGGCCACCGGCCCCCTGGACATTTCCAAGTGGATGCGCGGCGGCAACGACAAGTTCGTTGACGACCACCGCAAGCTGATCAGCCGGCTGGCCCATGTGCGGCCCGACGAGAAGAACGCCCAGCGCATGGAGATCGCGCGGCATTACGTCGCCAACGGCTTCGGCGCCGAGGCGCTGGGCGAGCTCAGGGTGATGGCGGCGGTGGACCCGCTGATCGTCGACACCCCCCCCTACCGCGCGGTGCGCGGCGCCGCCAGCTTCCTGATGGGCCGCGACGCCGACGCCATCGTCGATCTGTCCACCCCGGCGCTGAAGGGCGACGCCAGGGTGCAGCTGTTCCTGGCCGCCGCCTCGGCCCGCTCGCTGCCCGAGCCCAACAAGCACGCTTTGGTCCTGCGCCTGGCCCCCGACGACATCAAGGGCTGGCCGCGCAACCTGCGGATCGGCATCGGCGAGGTGGCGGCGCGCACCGTGGCCCAGGCCGGCGATTCCAAGGGGGCGGCGCGCATCGTCGATGCCATGATGGGTCCCGGCCTGTCCAGGCGCGACATCGGCAAGCTGGCCTATCTGTCGGGCATGGCCGCCCAGGCGGGCAAGCAGTGGGATACCGCCATTTCCCGCTACCGCGACGCCGAGGCCAGCGAAAGCCGCCCCGACCGCGCCTACGCCGCCCGCGACCGCGTCGAGCTGATGCTGCGCCTGAATAAGATGACCCCGGCCGAGGCCATCCGCGACCTGGAGAGGCTGCGCTTCGCCTGGCGCGGCGAGGATTTCGAGTTCCAGCTGCTGAAGCGCCTGGGCCAGCTGCAGATCGCCGCCGGCCGCTATGGCGAGGGGCTGCGGTCCATGCACTCCCTGGTCGCCAATTATCCCGAGCACCCGGAAATCGCCAAGGTGCAGGACGAGATGAGCGACACCTTCAACCGCCTGTTCCTGATGGGCGAGGCCGACAAGCTGGCCCCCGTGGTGGCCATCGGCCTGTACGACGAGTTCCAGGAACTGACCCCGTCGGGCACCAAGGGCGACGAGATGATCCGCCGCCTGGCCGACCGGCTGGCCGGCGTGGATCTGCTGGAGCGGGCGGGCGAATTGCTGCGCCATCAGGTGGAGTTCCGCCTGTCGGGACTGGAAAAGGCCCGGGTGGGCACCCGTCTGGCCTTCCTCAACCTGTCCGACCGCAAGCCCGGCCTTGCGCTGGAAGCGCTCGAGGCCAGCGAGGCGCCGGAGATTCCCGCCGATCTGGCGGCGCGGCGGCGCTACATCCGGGTGCAGGCGCTGACCGATCTCGGCCGCTCGGCCGAGGCGCTGGCCCTGATCATCAACGACCAGGGCGAGGAGGCCAACCGGCTGCGGGGCGACATCAACTGGAAGCTCAAGCGCTGGCCCGAGGCCGCCGCCGCCCTGGAATCCACCATCGTCAAGCCCATCGGCAACCGTCCGCTGGACCCGGCCACCGCCCGGCGCCTGCTCGACACCGCCACCGCCATGACCCTGGCCCGGGACGAACGCGGCCTGACCCGGCTGCGGCGCAATTACGGCGCGCTGATGGCCCAGACCGAATGGAAGGAGGCCTTCGACCTGCTGACCAGCGAACCCGAACGCGGCATCATCGACTACCGCCGCCTGGGTGATAAGATCAAGCAGGCCCAGGACTTCCAGACCTTCATGGGCGAGTGGCAGAAGCGGGTGAAGGCCCAGGGCCTGTCGTCCATCAATTAGATCAGCGTGCGTTGAACATGAATTGTCATCCTGAGCATCGCGAAGGATCTTTCAGCCGCAAGCGGCTATGGTTGCCGGAGAAAGACCCTTCGGCAAGGCCTCAGGGTGACAGACTGTTTCCGATTAAACACTCGACGTTCTAGCAGAGGATTCTTGAACATGGCGCGTTGCGGTTGGATCGGTGGCGCCCTGGCGGCGCTTTTGCTGGCGGGCTGCTCGTCGGGCCTGCCCCCGGCGGCGAACGTCGATCCCGCCCCGGTGCCCGGCGTGGCGCTGCCCTTCAACGCCCGCGTGATGATCTACATGGGCGAAAACGACCTGAAGCGGAAGCTCAGCATCCAGATCACCCGCTTCCAGGCCGAGGAAACCAAGGTCCCTGAAGGCCGCATCCTGGTCGAGACCGCCCAGACCCTGCTGGCCAAGGGCTTTCGGCAGGTGGCGGTCAACGACCCGTCCATTCGCCCCCACATCGTGGTGCGCCTGACCGGCCGGCCGGGCTGGAGCAAGCTGGAGGGCACCCTGAAGCTGGGCTGCGGCATCGACGCCTGGACCGCCGACGGCATTCCCCTGGGTAATTTCGTGGCGCGCTGGGATTCCCCCATGAAGGTCGATTACGACGCCGATCTGGGACCGGGTTATGCCCAGTGCCTGAAGAAGCCGCTGGATGAATTGCTGACCTCGCCCAGTCTGGCCCGGCTGGCCGGCGCCGGCTTCCGCGATCCCCACCCCAAGGCGGCGGAAGAGTGGATGCGCGGCCTGGGCCCCATCCCCGCCTGGAAGTAGGCCATGGCCGGGGAGTCCGCCCCCCTGGCCCGCTCGGGCCGCTTCCCCAGGGCGCACCGGCCGTTCTTCCTGGCCGCCAGTCTCTACGCCGCCCTCGCCGTGCCCCTGTGGGTGGCGGAATGGGCCGGCTTGCTGCCCGGCTGCGCCGGATGCGACCCCGTCGCCCGCCATGCCCACGAGATGCTGCTGGGCTTCGCGGCGGCGGTGCTGGGCGGCTATCTCTTCACCAAGGTCAGCCGCACCCGCCTGATCCTCGCCCTGCTGGCCTGGGCGGCGGCCCGCGTCGCCGCCTGGAGCGGATTGGGCGGCGAGGCCGGGCTGATCGCCTCGCTGGCCTATCCCGTCCTGCTGTTCGCCTTCGGCGGCTGGCCCTTCCTCAGGGCCGCCAAGCTGGGCCACAACATGGTGTTCGCGCCGACCATCGCCGCCTTCGCCATCGCCGAGGCCCTGTACCAGGCCGGCCGCATGGGGCTGCTCGACGGCGGCGAGCGGCGCGGCGTGATGACCGCCTTCTGCCTGGTGGCGCTGATGATCCTGGTCATGGGGGGACGCGTCATTCCCGCCGGCATGGCCGGTCTGGTGCGCAAGGAAGAGGCGCGCGAGCTGTTCGACCGCAACCGGCCCTGGGCGGAATGGCTGTGCGTCCTCGGCATGGGCGCCGAGGCCCTGGCCCAGGCCCTGGGGCTGGCCACCTTCGGGGCCATGGCCCTGGCCGGCGCGGCCGGATTGTGGCGCCAGCGGTGCTGGCGGCCGGTCCTGTCCCTGGGCGATGCCTCGCTGGGCCCCATCCAGGTGGGTCACTTCCTGCTGTGCGTCGGGCTGATGGCCGCCGCCGCCTCGGACTGGCTGGGCATCGGGCCGGCCACCGACGCCCTGCATCTGGCCACCATGGGCGGCATGGGACTGGTGACGGCGGCCATGATGCTGCGCATCGACGCCATCCGCGAGCGCCGGGTGGGCCAATGGCCGCGCGCCGCCATCCCCTGCGCCGTGCTGCTGGTGGCCGCCGCCGATTTGCGCGCCGCCGCCTCGCTGGCCCCCGACCTGCTGATCCCCGCCTCCATGGCGCTGTGGTCGCTCGCCTTCGCCCTGGTGGCGAGGAGCATGGCAAGGCGGTGGAGAAAGCCGCCGCCTGCGCTATAATCGGTGCCGGAGGACTCTGAATGGCATCGGCCCGCACCCTGCTGGAAGAAAAGCGCGAGGAGATCCTGCGCCTTGCCGCCCAGCACGGAGCGACGAACGTGCGGGTGTCCGGCTCGGTGGCACGCGGCGACGACCGCGACGACAGCGACATCGACCTGCTGGTCCATATGGAGGACGGCCGCTCGCTGCTGGACATGGTCCGCTTGTGGGATCAGCTGGGCAGCCTGCTGGGGCGCAAGGTGGACGTGGTCGATGACGAAAGCCTGCATTACGTGATCCGCGACGAAGTCCTGAGCGAGGCGAGACCGCTGTGAATCCGCGAGATCGCACCTATCTGATCCATATCCGCGATGCAGTCGCGCTGATCCGGCAATACACCGTTATCGGCGAAGCGGCCTTCATGGCGTCCTCCCTTCACCAGGACGCCGTCATGCGCAAGTTCGAGATCGTGGGCGAGGCCGGAGGACGCCTTTCAACGGAACTCCGGGAAAGCAGCCCGATCGCATGGCAGGAGATCAAGGCGCTCCGCAGCTTCCTTGCCCATCAGTACATGGATGTGCGGCCCGCCCTGGTCTGGCGAATCATCGTCGATGACCTTCCCGCCCTCGAGGCCCATGTCCTGAGCCTGCTGTCCGAGTCATGATTCACCGCCCCGCTTTGGTCATCGCCGGCCCCACCGCGTCGGGCAAGTCGGGTCTTGCCCTGGCCATCGCCCGTGAATTCGGCGGCGTGGTGATCAACGCCGATTCCATGCAGGTCTACGACGCCCTGCCGTTGCTCACCGCCCGGCCGTCGGACGAGGACATGGCCCAGGTGCCGCACCGGCTTTACGCCGCGCTGCAGCCTTCGGAACTCTGTTCGGCGGCCCGTTGGGGCGCGTTGGCCGCGGTGGAGATGGAAGCCGCCTGGGCTGCAGGCAAGCTGCCCATCCTGACGGGGGGCACCGGGCTGTATCTGCGGGCGGTGATGGAGGGGCTGTCGCCCATTCCCGACATCCCCGAGGACATCCGCGCCGCCGCCCGCGCCCGGCTGGCCGAAATGGGCAACACCGCCTTTCACAACCTGCTGGCCAAGCGCGACCCCGAGATGGCGGCCCGCCTCGATCCCGGCAATTCCCAGCGTCTGGCACGGGCCTGGGAGGTGCTGGAAGCCACCGGGCGCTCCCTGGCCCAATGGCAGGACGAGCCCCGCGAAGGTGGCGTGGACGCAAGCTGGTTCTCCCTGGTCCTCGACCCCGAGCGCCCCCGCCTCTACGCCCAGTGCGACGTCCGCTTCCGCGCCATGATGGCGGCGGGCGCCCTGGACGAGGTGCGCGCCTTCGAAGCCCTGCGCCTGCCCCCCGACCTGCCCATCGCCAAGGCCCTGGGGCGGCGCGAGCTGGCCGCCCATCTGGCGGGCGAGATGGACCTGGACGCCGCCATCGCCGCCGCGCAGCAATCCACCCGCAACTACGCCAAGCGCCAGGGAACATGGTTCCGCCATCAATTGAATGCGTCGATCACCATCGCCGAGCAATTTTCGGAAAGTTTAAAAGCCACAATCTTTCTGAAAATTCGCCAACACCTCTTGACCGCTTGAAGACATGCCGCTAGGTTGTCCGCCCGCGCCGCAGTGCAGCAGCGCGCTTGCCTGCCCGTTCGGTGGGCGACAACGACTTACAGACAAGGTGCTGAGATGGTGCATCACGATACGTTGACCGGAGCGGAAATCCTCCTCAAGGCCCTGGTCGACCAGGGCGTAGAGGTCATTTTCGGGTATCCCGGCGGCGCCGTATTGCCCATCTATGACGAGCTGTTCAAGCAGAACCGCCTGCGCCACGTGCTGGTCCGCCACGAGCAGGCCGCCGTGCACGCCGCCGAGGGCTATGCCCGCTCCACCGGCAAGGTGGGCTGCGTGCTGGTGACCTCGGGCCCCGGCGCCACCAACGCGGTGACCGGCCTGGCCGACGCCCTGTGCGATTCGGTGCCGCTGGTCTGCCTGACGGGACAGGTGCCCACCCACCTGATCGGCAACGACGCCTTCCAGGAAGCCGACATCACCGGCATCACCCGGCCGTGCACCAAGCACAATTATCTGGTCAAGGACGTCAACGACCTGGCCCGGACCGTGCACGAGGCCTTCCACGTGGCCCGCTCGGGCCGCCCCGGCCCGGTGCTGATCGACCTGCCCAAGGACGTGGTCCAGGCCAAGGGCGAGTACCAGACGCCGTCCAAGGTCAAGCCCAAGTACAAGCCCCAGGTCAAGGGCGACCTGAAGGCCATCGAGAAGGCGGTCGAGATGATCGCCCACGCCAAGCGCCCCATCTTCTACGTGGGTGGCGGCGTGGTGAATTCCGGCCCGGCCGCCTGTCAGCTGCTGACCCAGTTCGTGCGCATGACCGGCTATCCCTGCACGCTGACCCTGATGGGCCTGGGCGCCTTCCCGGGCTCGGACCCGCTGTTCCTGGGCATGCTGGGCATGCACGGCACGGTCGAGGCCAACATGGCCATGCACGATTGCGACCTGATGATCAACATCGGCGCCCGCTTCGACGACCGCGTCACCGGCAAGCTGGAGGGCTTTTCGCCCAAGTCGAAGAAGATCCACGTGGACATCGACCCCAGCTCCATCAACAAGAACGTGGCGGTCGACCTGCCCATCGTCGGCGACTGCGCCCACGTGCTGGAAGACATGATCAAGGTGTGGAAGGCCAAGCAGGCCCGCGTCGACGAGAAGGCGCTGAAGGCCTGGTGGGCCAAGATCGACCAGTGGCGGGCCACCGACTGCCTGTCCTTCGAGAATTCCAACAAGATCATCAAGCCGCAATACGCCATCCAGCGGCTGTACGAGATGACGCGGCACCGCAATCCCTATTTCTGCACCGAGGTGGGGCAGCATCAGATGTGGGCGGCGCAGCACCTGCGCTTCGACCTGCCGCTGCACTGGCTGACCTCGGGCGGGCTGGGCACCATGGGCTATGGCCTTCCCAGCGCCATGGGCGTGCAGATGGCCCACCCCGACGCGCTGGTCATCAACATCGCCGGCGAGGCCTCCATCCAGATGAACATCCAGGAGATGGCCACCCTGGTGCAGCACCGCCTGCCGGTGAAGATCGTCATTCTCAACAACCAGTATCTCGGCATGGTCCGCCAGTGGCAGGAACTGATCCACGGCGGCCGCTATTCCGAGAGCCACATGATCCACCACCCGGACTTCGTCAAGCTGGCCGAGGCGTTCGGCGCCGTGGGCCTGCGCGCCGAGAAGCCCTCCGAGGTGGACGGCGCCATCAAGGAGATGATCGCCGTCGATCGCCCGGTGATCCTGGAGATGCGCACCGACGCCTCGGAAAACGTCTTCCCCATGATCATGCCCGGCATGGCCCACAACGAGATGGTGCTGGGGCCGGAGGACAAGGGCCGCGACAAGCCGGGCTCGGAACAAGACGGCATGGTTCTGGTGTAAGGGGGATTTGAGAAGTGTCCAACGCCATCCAAGAAATCAATCGCCACACCGTCGCCGTCCTGGTGGACAACGAATCCGGCGTGCTGGCCCGGGTCATCGGCCTGTTCTCGGGCCGGGGCTACAACATCGAAAGCCTGACCGTGGCCGAGGTGGACGCCGCCCAGAAGCTGTCGCGCATCACCATCGTGACCTCCGGCACCGCCATGATCATCGAGCAGATCAAGAACCAGCTGCGCCGCCTGGTGCCGGTGCACAAGGTTCACGACCTGACCATCGAAGGCCCCCACGTCTCGCGCGAACTGGCCCTGATCAAGGTGGTCTCCACCGGCGACAAGCGGGTGGAATCCCTGCGCATCGCCGACATCTTCCGGGCGCGCGCCATCGATTCCACCAATGAAAGCTTCGTCTTCGAGGTGGTGGGCGCCACCGAGAAGGTGGACGCCTTCATCAAGCTGATGGAGCCCCTCGGCCTCACCGACGTGTCGCGCACCGGTGTCGTCGCCATTGCGCGCGGGCCGAATCCGATTTAGAAAGCCCGCCAGAATTTTGCGCGGAGGCCTCTCCGCCTTTCGAAAGGAAGCAACATGCGCGTTTATTACGACCGTGACGCCGACGTCAATCTGATCAAGGGCAAGAAGGTGGTGGTGGTGGGCTACGGCTCCCAGGGCCATGCCCATGCGCTGAACCTGCGCGATTCCGGCGTCAAGGACGTGGCCGTGGCGCTGCGCGCCGGCTCCGCCACCGCCAAGAAGGCCGAGGGCGAGGGCCTGAAGGTCATGACCCCCGCCGACGCCGCCAAGTGGGGCGACGTGGTGATGATCCTCACCCCCGACGAGCTGCAGGCCGAGCTGTATTACAACGACCTGGCCCCCAACCTGAAGCAGGGCGCCTCGCTGGTGTTCGCCCACGGCCTGAACATCCACTTCAAGCTGATCGAGGCCCGCGCCGATCTCGACGTGTTCATGGTCGCCCCCAAGGGCCCCGGCCACACCGTGCGCGGCGAGTACCTGAAGGGCGGCGGCGTGCCCTGCCTGGTGGCGGTGGCCCAGAACGCCTCGGGCAACGCGCTCGAGATCGCCCTGTCCTACGCTTCCGCCATCGGCGGCGGCCGTTCGGGCATCATCGAGACCAGCTTCCGCGAAGAGTGCGAGACCGACCTGTTCGGCGAGCAGGTGGTGCTGTGCGGCGGCCTGACCAAGCTGATCCAGTACGGCTTCGAGACCCTGGTGGAAGCCGGCTACGCCCCCGAGATGGCCTATTTCGAGTGCCTGCACGAGGTGAAGCTGATCGTCGACCTGATCTACGAGGGCGGCATCGCCAACATGCGCTACTCCATCTCCAACACCGCCGAGTACGGCGACTACGTCACTGGCCCGCGCATCATCACCGAAGAGACCAAGGCCGAGATGAAGCGCGTCCTGGAAGACATCCAGGCCGGCCGCTTCGTCCGCGACTGGATGCTGGAATGCAAGGCCGGCCAGCCCTCCTTCAAGGCCACCCGCCGCATCCAGGCCGAGCACGGCATCGAGGTGGTGGGCGAGAAGCTGCGCGCCATGATGCCCTGGATCGCCAAGAACAAGCTGGTGGACAAGGCCAAGAACTGACGCGAAGCGTCATCCTGAGGCAATGCCGAAGGATCTTTCAGACGAGAAGGCCCCGGCGGGACACCGCCGGGGCTTTTTCATGTCCCCTCTCCCCTCGTGGGAGGGGGTAAGGGTGAGGGGGCCAAGGAAATACCCTTGCGAAGGGATTCATCCCTTCGCGCATCCCTCTTCGTTATTTTTCCCGCATCGGATGTTGCCACCCGCCGCCCCACCGCCTAAAGTCGGTCCGACCCAGGTTGAGTCGGCAACACCTCTTCGTCATCCCGGCCTTGAGCCGGGATCCAGGGGGAGGCGCTTCAACAGCTGTCGTTTGTGACTCCTGGGTCCCGGGTCAAGCCCGGGACGACGGGAGAACCGCTGCTTCCACCTAAATCGGACACTCTAGGATAGGCGGATGGGGGGATATGGACTGGGTCTTGACCGGTTTCGTCTGGCTGTTTCGCCTGGATCAAGTTCTGCGCGAGTTGATTCACGAGCGCATTCCCGATCCGCTGAAACCCTATATCCCCGACATTCCCCCATGGGGCGCTTTGGCCATCACCCCCGTCTTGCTCTCCCTCCCCTGGCGGGAGTGGGGCGGGGTCAGGGGAAAATCCATCCTTCCCGGGGAAAGAATGCCTATCGCCACACCAATGAACGATCGAGCGATATCGTTGAAATTATAATTCCCTCAAAAGACGTTGCCATCACGGGCTCGACCGCCTAACCTTGATTCGATCTGGATGGCGGGGGCTCTCTTTGATGGATAGTGGACAAGGCACACCGCCGGCCACGGGCGGATGGCGGGAAAAGGGCGTCGCCCTGCTCCGCGCCCTCTTCATCAATTGGCTTCCCGAACCGGCCAAACATCTCGGCAATCGCCTGCCCAACTGGATCATCGTCCTGCTTCTGCTCCTCGCCGCCGTGGCCTTGGCCGCCTGGAACCGGGAAAGCATTCAGGCCGGCTATCTGTGGCTGTTCGACCGCCAGAAATACGAGAATGAGCAGACGGCGAAGGTCGTCGATGTCAGGAAGGTCGCGGCTGAACTGGCTGAGATCAAGGCGATTCTGGCCGCCGAGCGAGCCGCCAAGGGCGCCCCCCCACTTCCCGCCGATGCCCAAAACCTCCAGGACGAAGCTGCCAAGGCCATCGCCACGGAACAAGGTCCCGCTGCCAAAGCCCTGGCCGAGGGCAAGATTCCCGAGGCTATCGCCATCCTGGAAAAGGAAGCGGAATCCCACACCGGCGAAGCGGCAGGACGCTGGCGCCGCATCGGCAATCTGGTCCTCGGCATCGACACCGCCAAATCGCTAGCCGCCTACGAACGGGCCTTCGCCCTACAACCAGACGACTTCAAGACCGCCCTGCAACTCTCCCGCCTACGACACGAAGCGGGCGACCTGAAGGGCGCCCTGGCGGCGGCGGCGGCCGGAGAGAAGGCGGCCGCCACGGATCGGGAAAGGCACATCGCCCACAATGACTTGGGCGATCTGCTCGTCGCCGCCGGGAACCTGAAGGCGGCCAGCACCCGCTATCAATCGGCACTGGACCTCGTCCTACATCTCGTCAACGCCAGTCCCACCAGTACCGAGGCCCAGCGCGACCTCGCAGTCACATACAATAAGCTCGGCGACGTGGCACGGGAGGGCGGCGACCTCAAAGCCGCCCAAGCCCGCTTTGAGCAGGCCTTGGCGGTGGCCGAACGCCTCGCCACCGACAATCCCGCCAGCACCCAGGCCCAACGCGACCTCTCCGTCACCTACACAAATCTCGGTGATGTAGCGCGGGAAAGTGGTGACCTCAAGGCTGCCCAAGCCCGCTTCGAGCAGGGGCTGGCGGTCGACGAACGCCTCGCCGCTGCCAATCCCACCAGCACCGAGGCTCAGCGCGATCTTTCCGTCAGCTACATCAAGCTTGGCGACGTGGCGCGGGAGGGCGGCGACCTCAAAGCCGCCCAAGCCCGCTTCGAGCAATCCCTGGCGGTGGCCGAACGCCTCGCCGCCGCCAATCCCGGCAGCGCCCAGGCCCAACGCGACCTCTCCGTCAGCTACAACAAGCTCGGCGACGTGGCGCGGGAAGGCGGCAACATCGAGGCCGCCCGCTCCCGCTTCGAACAATCCCTGGCGGTGCGCGAACGCCTCGCCGCCGCCAATCCCGGCAGCGCCCAGGCCCAACGCGACCTCTCCGTCAGCTACGAGAAGCTCGGCGACGTGGCGCGGGAAGGCGGCGACCTCGGGGCCGCCCGCTCCCGCTTCGAACAATCCCTGGCGGTGGCCGAACGCCTCGCCGCCGCCAATCCCGGCAGTGCCCAGGCCCAACGCGACCTCTCCATCAGCTACGAGAAGCTCGGCGACGTGGCGCGGGAAGGCGGCGACCTCGAGGCCGCCCGCTCCCGCTTCGAGCAATCCCTGGCGGTGCGCGAACGCCTCGCCGCCGCCAATCCCGGCAGCGCCCAGGCCCAACGCGACCTCTCCGTCAGCTACGACAAGCTCGGCGACGTGGCGCGGGAAGGCGGCAACCTCGAGGCAGCCCGCTCCCGCTTCGAGCAATCCCTGGCGGTGCGCGAACGCCTCGCCGCCGCCAATCCCGGCAGCGCCGAGGCCCAACGAGACCTCTCCGTCAGCTATGAGAAGCTCGGCGACGTGGCGCAAGAGGGCGGCGACCTCAAGGCCGCCCAATCCCGCTTCGAGCAATCCCTGGCGGTGCACGAACGCCTCGCCGCCGCCAATCCCGGCAGTGCCCAGGCCCAACGCGACCTCTCCGTCAGCTACAACAAGCTCGGCGATGTGGCGCAAGAGGGCGGCGACCTCAAGGCCGCCCGGACACGCTTCGAGCAATCCCTGGCGGTGGCCGAACGCCTCGCCGCCGCCAATCCCGGCAGTGCCCAGGCCCAACGCGACCTCTCCGTCAGCTATGAGAAGCTCGGCGACATGGCGGAAGGGCGGGGTGATCTTGCCGCCGCCATCGCTTGGTACGAGAAGAGCCTGCCCATCGCCCGCGCCATCGCCCGGGCCAATCCCAGTCATCCGGGATTGCATAAGGACCTGGCGATCACCGAACGCCGCCTCGCCCAAATGCGGGCCAAGGGGAAGTAGGCCGCCCCCTTTCCAGGGACCGGGATGCGCGAAGGGATGAATCCCTTCGCCCCCTTTCCCTTTAACCCCTACTTGGCGAACCGTCCGAACAGTTCCTCCACGAAGGCGGCGAAGGCGGCGGGGGAGGCCTGGGCGTCCAGACCGGCGGCGCGTGCCCGCTCGATCAGGGCCAGGATCAGCACCAGCTCGCCCTTGCGGCCGAACATACGCTCGTAGACGGCGGGCGGCAGCAGCAGGGCGGATTTGGCCAGCATGGCGGTCATCTGTTCGGGGGAGAGCCCAAAATCCACCGCCAGGCGGCGCACGGTGCCCGATCCGGTCACGGCCAGCGAGCGGGCGGCGCGGCGCAGTTCCTCGCGCCCCGGATGCCCCAGCGCCGCCTTCAGCTCGGGCGTGGTCAGCAGCGGCACCACACTCTGCATGCGGATCAGGCGGCCATCGTCGGACAGCACCTGACTGAGACGGGAACGGCCGTCGCCCGTCAGACCGGCGCCGGGCAAGGCGGCGGCGCCCTGCACCGGCTCGGCGGGCATGGCGGCGGGTGCGACCACCACCGGCTCCACCGGCGCCTTGGCCGCCGGGGCGGATACAGGGGTCGCATGAATCGGCTCGACCACCCATTCGGCGGGCATCCGCCGCGCCGCTTCGTCGCCATCCAGCCAGGCGGCCAGCTCGGCGGCGTCGCGGAAGTCGAGGATGCGCGAGCCGAGCGCGCGCACTTCCGGCGGCGTCATGCGGGCGTATTGCGGAATGATCGGCACCTGCCAGTCGTGCAGCAGGTAGCGGCGGATGGCGTCGTAGAGCCGGTCGCCGGCCGAGCCTTCCCGGCGGGGGCGCCGGTGTTCCTCGGCCCGGGCGTTCATCCAGCCCAGCATGCCGCTCCATCCCACGCTTTCAGGGCGGCGCAGGCGTCCGGCGTCTCCGCCGCCATCCAGGCGGGCGCGGAAGTGCCGCTTGGCCGCCGAGCGCACGATCATGGCGATGACCTGATTGACGGTGCGGCCGCAAGCCAGCGGCGTGTTGTCGTTGTCCACCGGGCGGTTGCGTCCGTCCACCAGCAACTGCCGGAAGTGGGAGCGATGGGTGCGAAAGGCGACGAAGCAGCGGTGCAGCAGGTCGCAGTCGCGCAGGGCCGTCTCCAGTTCGCGCCCGCGCGGCGCCCAGGCCAGATCGGGGACCAGGTCCGCCAGCCTGGCCATCACCGGCCCCGCCAGGGTCTGGTTGATGGCCTGGCGGGCCTTCCGGCCGGCATTGGTCCGAGGAGAAACGGTACGCATCACGTTCGGGCTCCGACCCTTCCTCAATTCATCCATCCCGAAATCATCTTAGTATTTCCGTCGGGTATGAACTGTGAGGGGCCGCACACAGATTCCGCTTTTGTGCCGCGTGGCTAGGGGCCTTCCTGGAACGAGTCCGAACTTGACCGGATAGCCGGAGCGGCCCGTCCCTTTCCGCCCGATTTAGACACACGATCACTGTTGACATTGCGCCGCGAAATCGCCTTCCTATAGGCGCGGTGAAACGGGTTTCACGACGATGTTTCACCGGCCGCTGCCGGCGGGCCGTGCTCGCCTCCTTCGACGTGCGCGCCCGGGTCGCGCCAAACCGTTCAAGAGCGAGTGCATGGACCAGAACCGCGTCATCATCTTCGACACCACGCTGCGTGACGGCGAGCAATCGCCCGGCGCCTCCATGAACCTGGAGGAGAAGGTCCGCATCGCCCTGGTCCTCGAGGAGATGGGCGTCGACGTGATCGAGGCCGGCTTCCCCATCGCGTCCAACGGCGATTTCGAGGCGGTGGAGGCGGTGGCCAAGGCGGTGAAGTCCTCGGTGATCTGCGGCCTGGCCCGCGCCACCAGGGGCGATATCGACCGCTGCGCCGAGGCGGTGAAGAAGGCGCCGCGGCACCGCATCCACACCTTCCTGTCCACCAGCCCGCTGCACATGAAGTACAAGCTGCAGATGGAGCCGGAGAAGGTGCTGGAGAAGGTCGCCGAATCGGTGGCCTATGCCCGCAATCTGGTGGACGACGTGGAATGGTCGGCCGAGGACGGCTCGCGCACCGAACACGACTTCCTCTGTCGCTGCGTCGAGGCCGCCATCAAGGCCGGCGCCACCACCATCAACATTCCCGACACCGTGGGCTATGCGGTGCCCGAGGAATACGCCGCCCTGATCGCCATGCTGATCGACCGCGTCCCCAACATCGACAAGGCCATCCTGTCGGTGCATTGCCACAACGACCTGGGGCTGGCGGTGGCCAATTCCCTGGCCGCCGTGGGCCGGGGCGCGCGGCAGATCGAGTGCACCATCAACGGCCTGGGCGAGCGCGCCGGCAACGCCGCCATGGAAGAGATCGTCATGGCGATCCGCACCCGGCCCGACCTGCTGCCCTTCAAGACCGGCATCAAGACCGAGAACATCACCAAGGCGTCGCGCCTGGTCTCGACCATCACCGGCTTCGTGGTGCAGCCCAACAAGGCCATCGTCGGCAAGAACGCCTTCGCCCACGAATCCGGCATCCATCAGGACGGGGTGCTGAAGCACGCCCAGACCTACGAGATCATGACCCCGGACTCCGTGGGCCTGCACCGCTCGTCCCTGGTGATGGGCAAGCATTCCGGCCGCGCCGCCTTCAAGGCCAAGCTGAAGGAGCTGGGCTACGAGCTGGGCGACAACGCGGTGGAGGACGCCTTCACCCGCTTCAAGGATCTGGCCGACCGCAAGAAGGACGTGTTCGACGAGGACATCGTCGCCCTGGTGGACGACGCGGTGGTGCGCGGCAACGACCGGCTGAAGCTGGTCTCGCTGGAAGTGCTGTGCGGCACCAAGCACCAGCCGCCCTCGGCCGAGCTGGAGCTGTCGGTGGACGGCGTGGTCAAGAGCGTGCGCGCCACCGGCGACGGTCCGGTGGACGCCACCTTCAACGCCATCAAGGCGCTGTTCCCCCACGAGGTGAAGCTGCAGCTCTATCAGGTGAGCGCGGTGACGCAAGGCACCGACGCCCAGGCCGAGGTGACCGTGCGCCTGGAAGAGGACGGCAAGTCCGTCAACGGCCAGGGCGCCGAGACCGATACTTTGGTCGCTTCGGCGCGGGCCTATGTCAACGCGCTGAACAAACTTCTGGTCAAGCGGCAAAAAACCGCCCCCGACGCCGCCGGGGCGTGATAAAAGCACGCCCGCGGCTGGGGCCCCTGAAAATGCATCGTACGGTGAGCGAGGTATTATGTTTTCGAAGCTGACGGGTTGGATGTCCGCCGACATGGCGATCGATCTCGGGACCGCCAATACGCTGGTCTACGTCAAGGGTCGAGGGATCGTCCTCAATGAACCGTCGGTGGTCGCCATCGCCGAGGAAAAGGGCAAGAAGAAGGTCCTGGCCGTCGGCGACGAAGCCAAGATGATGCTGGGCCGCACCCCGGGCTACATCCAGGCCATCCGCCCGCTTCGCGACGGCGTCATCGCCGATTTCGAGGTGGCGGAAGAGATGATCAAGCACTTCATCCGCAAGGTGCACAACCGCCGCTCCTTCGCCAGCCCGCTGGTCATCGTCTGCGTGCCGTCGGGCTCCACCGCCGTCGAGCGCCGCGCCATCCAGGAATCGGCGGAAAGCGCCGGCGCGCGCCGCGTCTTCCTGATCGAGGAACCCATGGCGGCGGCCATCGGCGCCGGCCTGCCCGTCACCGAACCCACCGGCTCCATGGTGGTGGACATCGGCGGCGGCACCACCGAGGTGGCGGTCCTCTCGCTGGGCGGCATCGTCTATTCCCGCTCGGTGCGCGTCGGCGGCGACAAGATGGACGAGGCGATCATCGCCTATATCCGCCGCAACCATAACCTTCTGGTGGGCGAAGGCTCGGCCGAGCGCATCAAGAAGGAAATCGGCTCCGCCTGCCCTCCCGAGGACGGCGAGGGCCGCACCATGGAGATCAAGGGCCGCGACCTGATGAACGGCGTGCCCAAGGAGCTGATCATCTCGGAACGCCAGATCGCCGAATCCCTGGCCGAGCCGGTGGGCGCCATCATCGAGGCGGTCAAGGTCGCCCTGGAGCACACCGCGCCGGAACTGGCCGCCGACATCGTCGACAAGGGCATCGTGCTCACCGGCGGCGGCGCCCTGCTGTCCAACCTGGACTACGTCCTGCGCCATGCCACCGGCCTGCCGGTCTCCATCGCCGACGACCCACTGTCCTGCGTGGCGCTGGGCACCGGCCGCGCCCTGGAAGAAATGCCCAAGCTGAAGAACGTGCTGACCAGCATGTACTAATTGACGGCCCGCCCCCCGCCGAAAGGCCGGGAGGGCGGGCTTTGAATCCCTGGGATTCTTTGGGCGGGACCATCTTAATTGGTGGTTTTACGCACACTAGATATAGTAGTATCGACCCGACGCTTTCCCCTTTGTGCCGGGGGCGCGCGGAGGAACGGAGGGGTTCGGTGAAGCAGTCGGGTGCGGCAGGTCGGCTCGCGACGTTAAGGCTGCTGGCCCAGCGCTTCGCGTTCCTGTCGCTGATCGTGGCCTCGGTGGCCCTGATGATCCTGGGCAAGGCCGACATCGTCCTGATCGAGCGCACCCGCGCCCTGGTCGCCGACGCCATCGCCCCCATCCTGGACGCCATGGCGCGCCCCGCCGCGACCATCGCCCAGATCACCGAGAATTTCCACGAACTGGCCAATCTCCGGACCGAGAACGCCCGGCTCAAGGAAGAGAACGCCAAGCTGATGCACTGGCAGACGGTGGCCCGGCGCCTGGAAGCCGAGAACACCGTCCTTCACGACCAGCTGAACTTCGTCCCCGACCCCGACCCCGCCTTCGTCACCGCCCGGGTGATCGGCGACATGGGCTCGGCCTTCGGCCAGAGCATGCTGCTGGGCGCCGGCGCCAAGGACGGAGTGCGCAAGGGCCAGGCGGTGCTGACCGGCGAAGCCCTGGCCGGCCACGTGGCCGAGGTGGGCGCCCGCTCGTCGCGGCTGCTGCTGATCACCGACATCAACGCCCGCACGCCGGTCATGCTGGAAGCCACCCGCACCCGGGCCATCCTCACCGGCGACAACAGCCAGCGGCCGCGCCTGAACTACATCACCGGCAGCCCGACCATCTCGGTGGGCGACCGGGTGGTCACCGCCGCGTCGGGCGGCGCCTTCCCGCCCGGCATTCCGGTTGGCGTGGTGTCGTCGGTGAGCGACGGCATCGTCCGGGTGGAGCCCTTCGTCCAGCGCCATCGCCTGGAATTCGTCTCGGTTGTGGATTACGGACTGGGCGGCATCCTGCCGTTCGAGCGCCCGCCGCCGCCCGAGCGCCGCCGCCGGGGAAAGGAGAAGGAGGAGTGAAGCCCTCGGTCTGGGTGAAGATGGACACCTGGGTCCGTCACTCGGTCCCCTTCGGCATCACCGTGTTCCTGCTCCTTCTCACCGCCATCCCCACCCACATCCCCGGCTTTTCCGGCATCGCGCCCATGCTGCCGCTGATGGGGGTCTATTACTGGGCCATCTACCGCCCCGACCTGCTGCCGGCCTGGCTGGCCTTCGTCATCGGCCTGCTTTACGACATCGTCGCCGGCACGCCCCTGGGGGTGAACGCTTTGGTGCTGCTGCTGGTCCAGGGTACGGCCGCCTCGCAGCGCAAGTTCTTCCTGGGCAAGTCCTTCGCCGTCACCTGGTGGGCCTTCGGCCTGCTGACCGCCGGCGCCATCGGCATGGCCTGGCTGCTGCTGTCGTTCATCAAGGGCCGCCCGCTGGACATCACCCCGGTGGTGTTCGAGTACATGATGACGCTGGCCCTGTTCCCGCTGCTGACCTGGACCCTGGCCCGGACGCAGCTGGCCTTCCTGCGCGACGTGTAGCCATGTACCACGACAACGACCGCTCCAAGCTGTTCTCGCGCCGGGCCATGATGCTGGCCGGGGGCAAGGCGACCCTGATGGGGGCCCTGGCGGCGCGCATGTACTACCTGCAGGTCATGGAGGCGGACAAGTACGCCGTCCAGGCCGAGGACAACCGCATCAGCACCCGCCTGCTGGCGCCGCCGCGCGGCCTGATCCTCGACCGCAACGGCATCGCCATGGCGGTCAACCAGCACAATTACCGCGTCATGGTGGTGGCCGAGCAGACGCCGTCGCTGGATTACACCCTGGACGCCCTGGCCCGAATCATCACCATCGGCGACGGCGACCGCGCCCGCATCCACAAGGAAGTGCGCCGGCGCCGGAGCTTCGTGCCCTTGAGCGTGCGCGAGAACCTGACCTGGGAGGAAGTGGCGCGCGTCGAGGTCAACGCCGCCGACCTGCCCGGCGTGGTGATCGACGTCGGCCAAAGCCGCTACTACCCCCTGGAAAGCCTGGGCGCCCACATCCTGGGCTACGTCTCGGCGGTGTCCGAGAGCGAGCTGACCGGCGACCCGCTGGAGGAGCTGCCGGGCTTCCGCATCGGCAAGGGCGGCGTGGAACGCATCTACGACATGGCGCTGCGCGGTCGCCACGGCACCTCGACGCTGGAAGTCAATTCGGTGGGCCGCGTCATCCGCGAACTGGAACGCAAGGAGGGCGAGCCCGGCATCGACCTCAACCTGACGCTGGACATGAAGCTGCAGGAATACGCCGCCCAGCGCCTGGGCGACGAGAGCGCCGCCGTGGTGGTGATGGACATCCACACCGGCGACGTGCTGGTGATGGCATCGACCCCCAGCTTCGATCCCAATTCCTTCAATCGCGGACTGTCCAGCGAGGAATGGAAGGATCTGTCCACCAATCCCCGCTCGCCGCTGACCAACAAGGCCATCGGCGGCACCTTCGCGCCCGGCTCCACCTTCAAGATGCTGACCGCGCTGGCCGCGCTGGAAGCCCGCGACATCACCCCGGAGATGCGGGTGTTCTGCTCGGGCCACACCCAGCTGGGCAGCATCAAGTTCCATTGCTGGAAGAAGGAAGGCCACGGCGCGCAGGATCTGGTCAACGGCATCAAGAATTCCTGCGACGTCTACTTCTATGAGATCGCTCGCCGCGTCGGCTACGAGAAGATCGCCGAGATGGCCAAGAAATTCGGCCTGGGCGCCCCGACCGGCGTCGACCTGCCCGGCGAGAAGTCGGGAATCATCCCCAACAAGGCGTGGAAGAGAGCGGCGCTGAAGCAGCCCTGGCACCCGGGCGAGACCCTGATCAACGCCATCGGCCAGGGTTACGTCACCGCCACCGCCATGCAGCTCGCCACCATGACGGCGCGCATCGCCAATGGCGGCTTCGCCGTGGTG
This sequence comes from Paramagnetospirillum sp., assembly GCF_058402745.1. Lineage (NCBI taxonomy): Bacteria > Pseudomonadati > Pseudomonadota > Alphaproteobacteria > Rhodospirillales > Magnetospirillaceae > Paramagnetospirillum > Paramagnetospirillum sp. The sequence continues at coordinate 174,624 of NZ_JBZVFI010000006.1, read as the reverse complement.
CCCCACGTGGCCCGCGACCAGATCACCGAGAAGACCGCCAAGGGCCGTGCCGCTCCCGCCTGGCCCAGCCTGGACGTGTCGCGGCAATCCCTGGCCCTGATCAGGAAGGGCATGTTCGCGGTGTCCAACGAGCCGGGCGGCACCGCCTACAAGGCCCGCATCACCCAGGAAGGCATGTGGCTGTCGGGCAAGACCGGTTCCGCCCAGGTGCGCCGCATCACCATGCGCGAACGCGAGACCGGGGTGAAGAAGAACGAGCAACTGCCCTGGAAGGAGCGCGACCACGCCCTGTTCGTGGCCTATGCCCCCGAGGAGAACCCGCGCTATTCCATCGCGGTGATCGTCGAGCACGGCGGCAGCGGTTCGGGGATGGCCGCCCCCATCGCCCGCGACATCATGATCGAGGTGCAAAAGCGCGACATGGCCCGCATCGCGGCCGATTCGGGCGGCGGTTCCATGGCTCCCGACCTGAGGAGATTCTGATGCTGAGGCCGCTGCCGCGCACGCCGTCGCGCCTCAACCGCACCGAAATGTCCATGCGCGACAAGATCTGGCAGATCAACTGGTCGCTGATCGCCGTGCTGACCGCCATCGCCTCGGTGGGCTTCGCCACCCTGTATTCGGCCGCCCAAGGCTCGCTGGAGCCCTGGGCCATCAAGCAGATGGTCCGCTTCGCCGTCGGCATCGGGCTGATGATCACCGTCGCCATGATCGATCTGCGCTTCTGGATGCGCCACGCCTATACCTTCTACGCCATCGCCTTCGTGCTGCTGGTGCTGGTGGAACTGAAGGGCACCATCGGCATGGGCGCCCAGCGCTGGATCGACCTGGGCTTCATCCAGCTGCAGCCCTCCGAGATCATGAAGATCGCCCTGATCCTGTCGCTGGCCCGCTATTTCCACGGCGCGGGACAGCAGGAAATCGGCCGCCCCCTGTTCCTCATTCCGCCGATGATCATGGTCTTCGCCCCCGCCACCCTGGTGCTGAAGCAGCCCGATCTCGGCACCGCCCTGATGCTGATCATGTCGTCGGGAGCCCTGTTCTTCATGGCCGGGGTGCGCATCTGGAAGTTCGTGGTGGTGATCGCCGGCGCCCTGGCGGCCATTCCGGTGGCCTGGCAGTTCCTGCGCGAATACCAGAAGAAGCGGGTCCTGGTCTTCCTCAATCCCGAGAACGACCCCCTGGGCGCCGGCTACCACATCACCCAGTCCAAGATCGCGCTGGGTTCGGGCGGCGTGTTCGGCAAGGGCTACATGATGGGGACGCAAAGCCGCCTCAACTTCCTGCCCGAGAAGCAGACCGACTTCATCTTCACCATGTTCGCCGAGGAATGGGGGATGATGGGCGGGCTGGTGCTGCTTGGGCTCTATGCCCTGCTGCTGGCCTACGGCTACGCCATCGCCATCCGCTGCCGCTCGCAGTTCGGACGCCTGGTGGCCCACGGCATCGCCACCACCTTCTTCCTGTACTTCTTCATCAACACCGCCATGGTGATGGGCCTGGTGCCGGTGGTCGGCGTGCCGCTGCCGCTGATCTCCTATGGCGGCACGGCCATGCTGTCGCTGCTGCTGGGCTGGGGACTGGTGATGAGCGCCTATATCCACCGCGACATCCCCATCTCGCGCCGCGGCATGGGCGAGGACTGACGGCGGCGGCCCTTCCGCATGGCCCCATGCGCTCCCCGCACATAAGTTTATGTTGCACTGCAGCATAAACATCCCATCTCATGGTAAGACCATTTGATGGAGGTCGGCCATGCTGATCCGCAGACTCTACATTCACGAGCGTTCCGCCTATGCCGCCCATCTGAAGCGGCTGTCGGCCGAGGACCGCCGCCTGCGCTTCGCCCGCTCTGGCGTATCGGACCAGGTGATCGACGATTATGTCGCGGCCATCGGGGTGGGAGACCTGATCCTCGCCGCCTTCGCCGGGGACGAATTGGTGGGGGCCGCCCATGTGGCCCTGACCGGTTCGCTGGCCGAGGTCGGGGTCAGCGTCGACGAAGGCCACCGCACCGACGGCATCGGTTCCAAGCTGCTGCGGCAGGCGGCCGCCTTCGCCCGCAACCGCCGGGCCGAGAAGCTTTACACCCTTTGCCTGTCGGACAACCGCTCCATGGTCGCCCTGGCGCGGCGCAGCGGCATGCAGGTGCATTTCGAAGGCGGCGAGGCCGAAGCCTTCCTGGAATTGCCGCCCCCCGATCCGGTGACGGTAACCGAGGAAATCAGCACGGGCCTGTTCGCGGTGTTCCACGACTGGGCCGAGATGATGGATTCCTACAGTACCATGCTGGTGGGAAACTCGGCGGTCGAGCCATTGCTGGAAGCCACGGGATTGGCGAAGAGCGCTTGACAGGGAGAGGCTCCAGGATACAAATTGCGAGTCATTCGCATTTGCATCTCAGGAGGCCTCCCCATGTGCGAGCAATGCCACCCCGCCCTGACCGCCCCCATGGACACCCCCCGCCGCCGCGCCCGGCTGTGGGAGATCGACAGCCAGTGGCATTGCACCATCATCGGCACCTGCCTCAGCCTGGGCGAGTTGAAGGCCGCGGCCTCGCGCCTCGGGGTGCAGATGCGCTCGGCCAAGCCCAGCGCCTATGAGATTCACACCGGCATGATCCATCTGGCCTCCCGCGAGAAGCTGGTGGGCAAGGCGCTGACCAAGCTGTTGGACCGCAAGCACGCCGTCGCCATCAACCGCGCCAAATCCCTGGACGGCGAGGAGACGCTGACGGCGATGTGGGAGGACGCCCTGGCCAAGGGCGACGTGGCCTCGGCCTGCTGGGCGGCGATGAGCCATCCCGATGCCACCGAAGGCTTGCGCAACCGCATCTTCGGCGACGTCCACATGCTGTCCCATCAGGTAGGAGCGGCGGCCCGGGCCGACCTCAAGTCCATCCACCAGCTGGAGCGCGAGAAGGCGGACCTGGAGGCCAAGGTCGCCCGCCAGCAGGAGCGCCTGAAGACCGAGATCGGCCGGCGCAACGCCGAAATCCGCGACCTGCGCCAGCTGCTCGAGCAGGAAGCCTCGGAAGCCCGTCGCCTCGCCCATGCCGCCGGCGCGGCGCGGGAAATGGAGCAGCTGCGGCAAGAACTGATGGAACTGCGCCATCTGCTGGATGTGGAAACCGCCTTCCGCCACGTGGCCGAGGACGAGACCCGCCGCCTCCAGGCCCAGGCCCGCGAACGGGACCAGGAAGCCGAACGCCTGGCCCGCGAGATCGACGACATGCGCGACGAACTGGCCCTGTCCGAAGCCCGGCTGGCCGATACCCTGGCCCCCGCCGCCGCCGCCGACGGGCTGGGGCAATGCGACGAGGAATGCGCCCGCCTCGACCTGTGCGGCCGCTGCATCCTGTTCGTGGGCGGGCGCAACCAGCACCTGCCCCATTTCCGCCGGCTGGTGGAGGAGGCGGGCGGCACCTTCGCCCACCACGACGGCGGCTTCGAGGAAAGCATGGGCCGCCTGCATTCCCTGTTCGGCCGCGCCGACGCCGTGCTGTTCCCGGTGGACAGCGTCAGCCACTCCGCCCACGACGAGGTCAAGCGGTTGTGCCGCCGTTGGGAAAAGCCCTTCGTCCCGGTGCGCCGCTCCGGCCTCGGCGCCTTCATCCGGGCACTCAACACGGTGGCGGAGACCAGCGGCCAGCCGGCTTGACGCGCCCTGAGCGTATATACATACTGTCTTGACAGATGAGTAAGGAGGCCATCATCAGGCGTACTCTCACAGAGCGCCGCAAGGGCGGAACCGACTGGGATCGGGTCAAGGCCCTGTCGGACGAGGACATCGATTCCGCCATCGCCGCCGACCCGGACGCCGCCCCCGTCCTGGACGAGGAGTGGTTCCGCACCGCCGAACTGGTGATGCCCCAGCCCAAGGCCCCCATCTCCATCCGCGTCGATCGCGAGGTGCTGGACTGGTTCAAGAGCCAGGGGCCGGGCTATCAGTCGCGCATGAACGCGGTGCTGGCCGCCTATGTGAAGGCCCATCGCAAAGGCGGCTGAGACCGCTCCCCCCTTCCCCGCCGGGCCGGGAATGGCTTATGGTCCGGGCATGAGCAAGCCCGCGCCCGTTTCCGTCCTGCCCGCCGACCCCGCCGCCATCGCCCGGGCCGGCCGTGTGCTGGCCGAGGGCGGGCTGGTGGCCTTTCCCACCGAGACGGTCTACGGGCTGGGCGGCGACGCCACCTCGGATTCGGCGGTGGCCGCCATCTTCAAGGCCAAGGGCCGCCCCAGCTTCAATCCGCTGATCGCCCATGTGAGCAGCCTGGAGCAGGCCGCCGCGCTGGTGGAGCTTTGCGGCGACGCCCATGTCCTGGCCGAGCGCTTCTGGCCCGGCCCGCTGACCCTGGTGCTGAAGCGCCGCGCCGATTCGCCGGTGTCGCTGCTGGCCTCGGCCGGTCTCGACTCGGTGGCGGTGCGCATGCCCGACCACCCCGTCGCCCTGGCCCTGATCAAGGCGGCCGGGCGCCCCCTGGCGGCGCCCTCGGCCAACCGCTCGGGCCGCGTCAGCCCCACCCGGGCCGAGCACGTCGCCCAATGCCTGGAAGGCCGCATCGCCCTGGTGCTGGACGGCGGCCCCTGCCGGGTCGGCGTCGAATCCACCGTGCTGGACCTGTCGGAACGCCCCCCCACCCTGCTGCGCCCCGGCGGCATCACCGCCGAGGAGCTGGAGGCGGTGCTGGGCCATCCCATCCGCCGCGCCGTGGAAACGCCCGACGCGCCGCGCTCGCCCGGCCAGCTGGAAAGCCATTACGCCCCCGCCCTCCCCGTCCGCCTCAACGCCCACGCGGCCGAACCCGGCGAGGCGCTGCTGGGTTTCGGCCCCGCCCCCGACAGCGTGCTGAACCTGTCCCCCAAGGGCGACCTGACCGAGGCCGCCGCCCATCTGTTCGCCATGCTGCGCGCCCTGGACCGTCCCGATTACCGGGGCATCGCCGTGATGCCGATCCCGGAAAAGGGCCTGGGCCTGGCCATCAACGACCGCCTGCGGCGCGCCGCCGCGCCACGGAGCCCATCTTGAGCATTCTCGACTCCCTCGCCGCCATCGTCGGCCCCGGCAACGTCCTGACCGATGCCGCCGACTTGGCGCCCTATCTGGTGGAGGAGCGCGGCCTCTATCGCGGCGCCGCCCTGGGCGTGATCCGCCCGGGATCGACCGCCGAGGTGGCGGAGGTGGTCAAGGCCTGCGCCAGCGCCGGAATTCCCATGGTGCCCCAGGGCGGCAACACCGGCCTGTGCGGCGGCGGCGTACCGGCCGAGGACGGGCGGTCCGTGGTGATCTCCACCGAGCGCCTGACCCGCATCCGCGCCGTCGATCCGGTGGATTTCACGCTGACCGCCGAGGCGGGCTGCGTGCTGGCCGGCCTGCAGCAGGCGGCGGAAGCAGCCGATTGCCTGTTCCCGCTCAGCCTGGGGGCGGAAGGGTCGTGCCGCATCGGCGGCAACATCTCGACCAATGCCGGAGGCACCAACGTGCTGCGCTACGGCAACACCCGCGACCTGGTGCTGGGCCTGGAGGTGGTGCTGCCCGACGGAAGGGTGTGGAACGGCCTGAAGCGGCTGCGCAAGGACAATACCGGCTATGCCCTGCAGCACCTGTTCATCGGCGCCGAGGGCACTCTCGGCGTCATCACCGCCTGCGTGCTGAAGCTGTTCCCCCGCCCGCGCGAAATCGCCACCGCCTTCGTGGCGCTCTCCGACCTGGAAGCGGCGCTGCCCCTGTTCGCCCGGGCGCGGACCGCCAGCGGCGATTCGGTCACCGCCTGCGAACTGGTGCCGCGCATCGGCCTGGAACTGGGGCTGCGCCACGTGCCCGGATTGCGCGATCCCTTCACGGCCCCCCATGACTGGATGCTGCTGCTGGAGCTGTCGTCGTCGCGGCCCGGCGGCCTGAGGGAGGCGCTGGAGGACGTGCTGGCCCAGGCCGTCGAGGACGGGCTGGCCCTGGACGCGGTGATCGCCGAAAGCCGGAGCCAGCGCGCCGATTTCTGGCGCATCCGCGAAGCCATCCCCGAGGCCCAGAAGAAGGAAGGCGGCTCCATCAAGCACGACGTGGCGGTGGCCACCTCCCGCGTGCCCGAGATGATCCGCCGCTGCACGAGCGCGGTGGAGGCCGCCATGCCCGGCGTGCGGGTGGTGCCCTTCGGCCATCTGGGCGACGGCAACACCCATTTCAACCTGACCCAGCCGGCGGACGCCGACAAGACCGCCTTCCTGGCCCGCTGGGAGGAGATGAACCGCATCGTCCACGACATCGTGGTGGAGATGGAGGGCTCCATCTCGGCCGAGCACGGCATCGGCCGCCTGAAGGTCGAGGAACTGGCCCATTACAAGCCGGGCGTGGACCTGGACCTGATGGCCCGCGTCAAGGGCGCGCTCGACCCGCGCGGCCTGATGAACCCGGGCAAGATCCTGCCCTGAATCGTCGTCGGCCCGAACCTTTCGCTGTTCCGCCGCCGGGCAGGTGTCTATAATCCGGCGCCATGTCGGGGATCACGCGATACATGATGCGCCAGATGCTGGTGGGGATGATTTTCGTCTCCGCCGCGCTGGCTTGCGTCCTGTGGCTGACCCAGTCGCTGCGTTTCGTCGAGATGATCGTCAACAAGGGGCTGTCCATCGGCTCCTTCCTCAAGCTCACCATCCTGCTGATGCCGGGCTTCCTGGTGGTGATCATCCCGATTTCCCTTTTCGCCGTGGTGCTTTTCACCTACAACCGGCTGATCGCGGACCGGGAACTGGTGGTCCTGCGCGCCGCCGGCCTGAGCCATCTGGCCCTGGCGCGGCCTGCGATCATCCTTGGGCTGGCGGTGAGCGCCGTGGGCTATGTGCTCAGTTGCTGGATCATCCCGCTCACCGTGCGCAGCTTCCATGAGATGCAGTGGACCATCCGCAACGACATCGGCAACGTGCTGCTGCAGGAAGGCATGTTCAACAAGTTCGGCGAGGGCCTGACCATCTATGTCCGCTCGCGCACGCCCACCGGCGAGCTGACCGGCCTCCTGGTCCATGACAAGCGCCATCCCCAGCGCCCCGTCACCCTGATGGCCGAGCGCGGCGCCCTGGTCCATACCGAACAGGGGCCCCGGGTGCTGATGGTCAACGGCAACCGCCAGGAGGTGACCCCCGGCACCGGCAAGCTGTCGCTGCTGTACTTCGACAATTATACCGTGGACTTCAACACCGCCACCGGCAACAAGCCCGACCGTTTCCGCGACGCCCGCGAGCGTCCGACCCTGGAATTACTGGCCATGGACGACAGCATGGAGAACAAGGGGGAATTGCGCCGCTTCAAGTCGGAACTGCATTCCCGCCTGGCGTCGCCCCTTTACAGCCTGGGCTTTCCGCTGCTGGCCGCCGCCGTGCTGCTGACCTCGGGATTCGACCGGCGCGGCCAGACCGGTCAGGTGATGGCGGCCACGGCCCTGATGGTCGCCGTGCAGGCCCTGGCGCTGGGCGCCGCCAATCTGTCGTCGGGCAACCTGGCCTTCGTCCCCTTCATCTACCTCAACGCCACCCTGCCCATCGCCCTCGGCCTGTGGGTCCTGGCCCGCCCGCCGTGGCCGCGCCGCCGGACCGCACCGGTCCCGAGCGCCGCGTGACGGGATCGAAAGTGACCATCGTGCCATCGTCCCGCCTCCTCCTTCTCGTCACCCTGCTGTCGGCCACCACGGCGCTGACCGCCCCGGCGCGCGCCGACGTGGTCGTTGAACAGAAGGCCTGGCCCGAGGCGGGAAGCTGGGGACAGGCCTGGGGCGACGACGACCCCGCCGCCGCCCGCGCCCCGGCGCCGCAACGCCCGCGCCCGATGCCCCAGGCCGCTCCGGGCTACGTCCCGCCGCCACCTGCCGCCGCCCTGCCCAGCCGCCCGGCTCCCTCCTCGGTGCCGGCTCCGGCCCATGCCGCCCGGCCGCTGCCGGTCACCGAAATGGGGGCCGCCTATCCCGAGACCGGATCGTGGGGCCAGGCCTGGGGCGACGACGAGCCCTCCCCGCCGCCGCCGCCGCGCAGCCGCTCCATTCCATCCACCATCGTCGCCGCCGAGCCCGTCGCCGCCCCGGCATCCGCTCGGCCGCCGGTTCCGGACGCGCCCCGGCCCGCCGCGGCGACGGACCAGCCCGCCCGCCGGGTCGAGGCTTCGCCCGCCGCCCAGGCTCAGCGCTCGGTCTCGCGGGCCATGGAGCGCGCCTCGGTCATCATGCGCGGCGAGGACGAGAGCGGCGACGCGGTGGGGCTGAAGCGCCCCCCCAGGGTCATTCCCCGGGCCATGCGCGGCCTCAAGACCTCCGAGGATGGCGTCGAGCCGGTCCACATGGTGGCCGATCAGGTGATCTACGACCGCGAGTTCAACGTGGTCACCGCCAAGGGCCGCGTCGAGATGATGCACGACGGCCGCACCATCACCGCCGATACGGTCAGCTACAACATGAAGCAGGACGTCATGGGGGCGTCCGGCAACGTGGTGTTGACCGAGCCCTCGGGCGAGGTCACCTATGCCGACTATTTCGAACTGACCGGCGACTTCAAGAACGGCGTGGCCAAGGACATCCGGTCCATCCTGGCCGACAATTCCCGGCTGGCGGCGCAGAGCGCCCAGCGGGTGGGCGGCGACCGCACCGATTTCGACCGCGCCGTCTACACCGCCTGCGAACCGTGCAAGGACAAGCCCGACGCCGAGCCGCTGTGGCAGGTCAAGGCCCAGCGCGTCACCCACAACCAGGCCGAGGCACAGGTGGAGTACCGCGACGCCTGGCTGGAACTGAAGGGTATCCCCGTCGCCTACACCCCCTACATGTCCCATCCCGATCCGACCATCAAGCGCCAGAGCGGCCTGCTGGCGCCGGTGTTCGGCATGAACAGCACGCTCGGCGCGTCCATCGCCACTCCCTATTTCCAGGTCGTCTCCGACAACGAGGACTTCACCCTGACGCCGCGCTTCATGCTCGACCAGATCAGCAAGGTGGATTCCCCGGACAAGGACGTTCCCACCTCGGTGCTGCGGCGGATGCAGCTGTCCGGCCAGCACCGCTGGCGCGGCATGCGCGGCGAGGCCCTTTCCCAGGGCAGCATCACCGCCGACAAGACCACCGGCGCCATTCGCGGCCACCTGGAATCCAAGGGCCTGGTGGAACTGGACCGCACCTGGCGGGCCGGATGGCAGGTCCAGCACCAGTCGGACCTCAATTACCGCACGCTTTACCGGGTGCGGACCGAGGAGGACCGCCCCTGGCTGATGAACCGCCCCTATGTGGAAGGCTTCAGCCGGCGCGGCTACGCCATGATGGAAGCCATGTCCTTCCAGGGCAAGCGGGTCATCGAGGATGCCAGCAAGTCGCCCGTGGTGCTGCCGCACATGGTCTACAGCACCGTAGCCGCGCCCGGCTGGGCGGGCAGCTACTGGTCCACCGATTCCGACGTCCTGGCCTATACCCGCGACGTGGGCACCCAGGCCCAGCGCCTGTCGACCAAGGTGGCCTGGAACCTGCCGCTGATCTCGCCCGACGGGCAGGTGGTGGCACTGTCCACCTCGGTGCGCGGCGACGGCTATCACGCCGACCACCTGAGCGGCACCAACAAGACGTCGGGCAGCACCGGGCGCGCCATTCCCGAGGTGGCGCTCAACTGGCGCTATCCCTTCACCCGCCCCGGCCGCACCCTCACCCAGGTGGTCGAGCCCGTGGCCATGGTGGCGGCCAGTCCCAACGCCGGCATGGATAACCATATTCCCAACGAGGATTCCCTGGGCTTCGAACTGGACGAAACCAACGTCATGCGCCCCAACCGGTTGCCCGGCCTGGATCGGGTCGAAGGCGGCGTGCGCGGCGCCTATGGCCTGCGCTGGGCGGCCTATCCCGCCCGGGGCGGCGCCGTCGTCGCCCAGGCGGCCCAGGGCTGGCGCCAGCACAAGGCGTCGACCTTCGGCAGCGGCAGCGGCTTCGCCGACACCCTGTCCGATTACGTGGGCCGTGTGGACATCACCCCCATCGGCGCCTTTTCGCTGCGCGACCGCATCCGCCTCGACAAGGATACGCTGGAAATCCGGCGTAACGAGGCCGGCATGTCCATCGGGCCGGCAGCCCTGGCCTTCAACGCCGATTACGGCTTCATGTCGCCCAGCGCCAGCAACACCAGCTCCATCTATCCCAAGCGGCAATACGTCAATTACGGCGTGACGTCCGCGACATCGCGGCATTGGCGCAACAGCTTCGCCCTGCAGCAGGATCTGGCCAGCAACGGCGGCACCGTCAGTTGGAGCGCCACTTCCATGTACAGCGACGAATGCATCGCGGTGATCGGCGCCTTCAACCGCTATCACGCCGACGTGAGCGGCCTGCTGTCGGGATATCATCTGAGTCTGACCGTGGTCCTGAAGTCGCTGGGCGAAGCGCCCGTCAGCGTCTTTTAGTGGGAGGTAACCCGAGAATGCTGGCCCGCGCCGCAATCGTCCTGACCCTGCTCCTGATTCCGCTCCTCCCGCCTGGCCAGGCATCGGCACAGGACGTGGACCGCATCGCCGCAGTGGTCAACGACGAGATCATCTCGCTCCGCGACCTGGATGCCCGGCTGAAGCTGGCCATCACCGTCTCCGGCCTGCCGGACAACATCGAGAACCGCCGCCGCGCCGTGCCCCAGGTGCTGCGCAAGATGATCGACGAACGCCTGCAGGCCCAGGAAGCCGCCCGCCTCAAGGTCTCGGCCGGCAACGACGACGTGGTGCGCGGCCTGGCCAACATCGAGAACCAGAACCGCATGCCGCCCGGCTCGCTGCTGCCGTCCCTGGCCAAGGCCGGCGTCGATCCCGACGCCGTCAAGGAGCAGATCAAGGCCGACATCATCTGGGTCAAGCTGATCATGCGCTCGCTGCAGCCCACCATCCGGGTCGGCGAGGACGAGATCACCGAACGCATCGAGGCCATGCGCCAGCAGTTCGGCCAGCCCGAATTCATGCTGGCCGAAATCTTCCTGCCGGTGGATTCGCCGCGCCAGGAAGAGGAATCCCGGCGCCTGGGCGAGCGTCTGATCGAGCAGTTGCGCGCCGGCGCCCCCTTCCAGGCCCTGGCCCGTCAGTTCTCGCAAAGCGGCTCGGCCGCCAATGGCGGCGTCCTGGGCTGGATGACGCCCGCCGTTCTCGATGACGAAGTCCGCGACGCGGCCGCGCGACTGGACAAGGGCCAGGTCAGCACCCTGATTCGCACCTCCGCCGGCTTTACCATCCTGGCCATGATCGACAAGCGGGTGGCTGGCGAGACCGGCACGTCCGATGCCAAGTTCACCTTGGCCCAGGTGGTCTTCCCCGTCCCCCCCGGAGCCCCGCCGATCGAGCAGCTGGCGGCCAAGGCGGCGGAACTGACCGCCCCCCTCAAGTCGTGCCGCGAGATGGAGGATTTGGGCCGCAAGCTCAATTCCGAGCATTCCGGCGTACGCGAGGGCGTCACCCTGCCCGTCCTGCCGCCCGCCATGCAATCCACCGTGGCCGCGCTGCCGATCAACAAGCCCAGCGCTCCCATGAGCATCGGCGACGCCCTGCTGGTGGTGATGGTCTGCGCCCGCGAGCAGAACCTCGCCAAGGGCGGCCTGCCCAACCGCGAGGCCATGAAGCGCATCATCGAGGAAGAGCGCCTGGACATGATGTCGCGCCGCTATCTCCGCGACCTGCGCCGCGCCGCCTTCATCGACTTCCGGCTGTGACCATCCTCGCCCTGACCATGGGCGAGCCCGCCGGCATCGGAGGGGATATCGCGCTCAGGGCCTGGAGCGAACGGGCCGCCAACGGCGCGCCCCCCTTCGTGATGATCGATGATGCCGGGCGCCTGCGGCGGTTGGCGGCGCGCCTGGGCATCGATGCCGCCATTCGGGAGGTGTCCTCCACCGCCGAGGCCGCAGCCGTCTTCGCCACGGCGCTTCCCGTCCTGCATCAGCCCCTGGCGGTTCCGGTCGAACCCGGCAGGCCCGATTCGGCCAACGTGCCCGTGGTCACCGCCGCCATCGAGCGCGCCGTCGCCCTGGCCCTTTCCGGCGAGGTGGCGGGGGTGGTCACCAATCCCATCCACAAGCACGTGATGTACCAGGGCGGCTTCGCCTTTCCCGGCCACACCGAGTTCCTGGCCGCCCTGCTGGGCCGTCCGGGCCTGCGCGAGGTGATGATGCTGGCCTGCCCCGAATTGCGGGTGGTGCCGGTGACCATCCATCTGGGACTGGCCGAGGCCATCGGCACCCTGACCCGCGCCGACATCGTCGAGATCGGCCGCATCACCGCCCGGGCGCTGGAAATGGATTTCGGCATCCCCCGGCCGCGCCTCGCCGTGGCCGGCCTCAACCCCCATGCCGGCGAAGGCGGTACCATGGGCCGCGAGGACGAGGACGTGGTCGCCCCCGCCGTGGCTGATTTGCGGGCCATGGGGATCGACGCCTTCGGCCCCCTGCCCTCGGATACCCTGTTCCACGCCCGGGCGCGACGGGGCTACGACGCGGCGCTGTGCATGTATCACGACCAGGCGCTGATCCCCATCAAGACCATCGATTTCGATGGCGGCGTCAACGTCACCCTGGGCCTGCCGGTGGTGCGCACCTCGCCCGACCACGGCACCGCCTTCGATCTGGCGGGAACCGGCAAGGCCCATGCGGGCAGCCTGGTGGCGGCGCTGTCCATGGCCGCCGCCATCGCCGCCAACCGGGCGAGGCACCATGGCTGAGTTGCCGCCCTTGCGCGAGGTCATCGCCCGCCACGGCCTCGATGCCCGCAAGTCGCTGGGCCAGCATTTCCTGTTCGACCTCAACCTGACGGGGCGCATCGCCCGGGCGGCGGGCGACCTGACGGTGGGCTCGGTGATCGAGATCGGCCCCGGCCCCGGCGGCCTGACCCGCGCCCTGCTGGATTCCGGCGCCCGCCGCGTCATCGCCATCGAGCGCGACGACCGCGCCATCGCCATCCAGAACGAGATCGCCGAGGCCTATCCCGGCCGCCTGGAGATCATGGCCGCCGACGCCATGACCGTGGATGCCGCCGACCTGGGCGAGACGCCGCGCCGCATCGTCGCCAACCTGCCCTACAACATCTCCACCGCCCTGCTGCTGGGCTGGCTGAAGCGGGCCGAGGCGTTCGAGCGCCTGATCCTGATGTTCCAGAAGGAGGTGGTGGACCGCCTGGCCGCCCCGCCGCGATCGGACCATTACGGCCGCCTGTCGGTGATCACCCAGTGGCGCTGCGAGGTCCGCCCGCTGTTCAACGTGGACCGCCGCGCCTTCACCCCGCCGCCCGCCGTCACCTCGACGGTGGTGGAACTGGTGCCGCGGCCCGAGCCGCTGGCCCCGGCCCGCTTCGCCACCCTGGAACGGGTGACCGCCGCCGCCTTCGGCCAGCGGCGCAAGATGCTGCGCTCCAGCCTCAAATCCCTGGGGGGGGCCGAGGACTTGCTGGAGCGCACCGGCCTGCCCCCCACCGCCCGGGCCGAGGAAATCCCGGTGGAGGGCTTTTGCGCCCTGGCCCGCGCCCTTGACGAGCGTCAGGCATCCTGACCGTTGGTATGCTATACTGACCGCACAGGAACGGAGGCGACATGAGCGGATGGGGCTGCGCCCACGACGATCACGGCACGTGCACCCGGGTGGCCGGACGGCCCTGCGACCCGGGCATGAAGGGTTGCATTCTGGCCGGACGCTTCCGGTTCTCCAATCCGGCAAAGAATAGACCTGTAAAATCCCCGCGCGAATACACAACGGGCAATGTTACCGATGAGGACAATGAAACGCCTGTTTAGCCGCGCCACCTCATGCCAAAAGTCCCGGGCTTGCATGAACGCAAGCGTTGACGCGTCCCCAGGCAATAGGTTTTAGTGAACCCCAACTAACAGGGCGTCCGAAAGAGGCGCCGTAAAATCGGTGAATTGTACTCTGGGAGAAAGCGGAATGACGGCTGAACGCGGCGGGGCCTCCCCGACGGCGGAGAGTGTTGACTCGTTCGCCACCGAGGTTTTGAAGCAGATCGACAGTCTCAGCCTCGAGGTCGCCGACATCGCCGGCACCATGGACGGCCTGACCCGCTTCGTGAAGCACCAGGAAGAGCTGTTCGGCCATCTGAAGATGATCGCCCACACCATGGCCGACACCATCGGGCTGATCGACGTGGCCGGCCGCGAAACCCGCGACATGACCGTCCAGGCCGGACACCAGTCCTCGGAATCGCTGCGCACGGTGGAAGAGGCCCTGTCGGGCGTCAACCGGCTGGTGGGCGCCGTCCAGGGCATCGAGGAGCGCCTGGAGGGCCTGGAGGGCGCGCTGGGCGAGGTCAGCACCATGTCGCGCAACATCCAGAAGATCGCGCGCCAGACCAACCTGCTGGCCTTGAACGCCACCATCGAGGCCGCCAGGGCGGGCGAGGCGGGCAAGGGCTTCGCCGTCGTCGCCACCGAGGTCAAGACCCTGGCGCGCCAGACCGCCGACGTCACCAGCGGTATCGACGACACCGTCCACAAGCTGTCCGGCTCGGTCACCGACCTGATCGAGACCTCCACCGATACCCTGAAGATGGCCGATTCGGTCGGCTCCGGCGTCGGCGTCATCAACGAGGCGGTCTCGGTGTTCGGCAACGTCATCGAATCGGTGGAAAGCAAGGTGGGCGACATCTCCCAGGCGGCTTCCGCCTCGCTCACCCAGTGCGGCGACGTCATCGGCGAGATCGACAAGTTCTTCGAAGGCATCGCCATGACCAGCGAGAGCCTGCGCAAGGCCGACGAGCGCATCGCCTCGCTGCTGGGCAATTCCGAGGAACTGATGGGCTATATCGCCGCCTCGGGCTTCCGTACCGCCGACACCCCGTTCATCGAGGCCATCCAGGAGGCCGCCCGCAAGGTCTCCGCCCTGTTCGAGCAGGGGGTCACCTCCGGCCGGATCTCCATCTCCGACCTGTTCGACGAAGCCTACCAGCCCATCGCCGGCACCAACCCGCAGCAGCACACCTCGCGCTACGTCGCCTTCACCGACCAGGTTCTGCCCGACATCCAGGAGCCCCTGCTCGGCCTCGATCCGCGCGTGGCGTTCTGCGTCACCATCGACCGCAACGGCTATATCGCCACCCACAACAAGAAGGTCTCGCACCCCCAGGGCGCCGACCCGGTGTGGAACAACGCCAATTGCCGCAATCGCCGCATGTTCAACGACCGCACCGGCCTGTCGGCGGGACGCAACACCAGGCCCTTCCTGCTGCAGACCTATCGCCGCGACATGGGGGGCGGCCAGTTCATCATGATGAAGGACGTTTCGGCCCCCATCTCGGTGCAGGGCCGCCACTGGGGCGGCATCCGCCTGGGCTACCGGATTTAGACACCGCCACCGCCGGGCAACCGCGTTTTTGCCGTGGCCGCCTTCTCCACGCGGGGGATGGCGGCCCTTTCGTCTTGGGCGTATCATGGCCGATAGGTAGGCATTCCGCAGGGAGGCTTCCATGACGACCAATATCCTTTCCGTAATCTCCGCCATGGCCGAGGTCGCGACGGTTCCGCGTCAGGGAGAGCACTCGCGCCCCCGCCAGCCGGTCATCACCCTGTCGCGCGACTACGGTTCGGGCGGCGACATCATCGCCACCCGGCTGTGCCAGCGCCTGAAACTCCCCCTCTACGACGAGGAACTGCTGCGCGAGGTGTCGGGCCGCCTCAACGACGATCCCGCCATCGTGCGGCTGCTGGACGAGGGCTTCGGCCGGGCCAAGGACATGTGGCTCTACCGCCTGTTCTCCGGCAAGGACATCAGCCCCGACGCCTATCGCGACACCCTGGTCAAGGTGGTGATGAGCCTGGGCCGCCTGGGCGGCGTCATCGTCGGCCGCGGCGCCCACATCATCCTGGCGGGTGAATGCGCGCTGCGCGTCCGGGTGGCCGGCAGCCCGGAAGCCTGCGCCAAGCGCATGGCGGCGGCCGGCCACGGCAACGAGGCCGACCTCCTGGCCAAGGCCCAGGAACTCAACCACCGCCGCGGCAAGTTCGTGTGGGAGGCGTTCGGCTCGCGCCTGTCCGACGCCAGCCAGTTCGACCTGACCATCAACACCGACCGCATGGATGATTTCGAGGACGTGGTCGAGACCATCATCGTCATGGCCGAGGCCATCCATTCGGGCCGCGTGCTGCGCGGTGATCTGGTTCACGCCCATGTGTGATCTCCCGGGGACCGGGAGGGGCAACCCCGCCCCTCCCGGTCCCGGAGGTTGACATTGCCGGGCGAGCGCATACCCTCCATGCATGGGATTTCGAGGGGGCCGGGAATGCCGCTTGGTGCAACGCGTATCGCTTCGCTCCTGGCGATGCTTTCGGCCCTGGCGGCGTGCGGCGGCATCGTCGGGGTTCCACCGCCCGCAGAATCCTGGCCGTCACCGCCGCAGGAGGTGATGCGGGAGCCCGTCCGCTATCCCGAAGTCCGCCTCAACGTCCCCGCCTTCATCGCCGCCGACCCGGAGGCCCAGCGCTTTCTGCTGCTGCGCCAGTTGGTGGAGGCCGGGCTGGTCTCCCCCGACGAGGCGGAAGCCCGGCGCAATGCCAATATCGGCGCCCTGCTGCCCTATTCCGCCCCGCCTCCCGCCGCCGGCCTGGGCCGGCCGGTGGCGTTGCGCGACATCGCCGACCGCCTGTCCCGGCTGTCGGTGCCGGGGGCGGGCCAACCGGCCTCGGTCCGCCAGGCCGAGCGCGACTTCCTGATGGACAGCCTGCTGCCCGCAGAACCCGCCACCCGCACGCCGCCGGCCCGCCAGGACAAGGACGCCCTGGCCATCGGCCGGCGGCGCGCCGAGGATCTGGCCCGCCTGGGGCTGGTGGAACACGACGAGTTCCAGCGGGAGATGGCCGCCATCCTCATCGCCGAGCGCGCCCTGGCCAACGCCCCGCCGCCCCCGCCCCCGCCGCCCAAGAAGAAGCCGAGAAAGAAGGCCACGCTTCCCGATGGCGGCGTGCCCGGTGCCACCAGGCCCGGCGACGTCCCGGGAGGCGCGCAGCCGTTCAATCCCAAGGGGACCCTGGGCCTGCACCTGTTGTCCATGGCGTCGCCCACCACCACCGACAAGGCGGTGGAGGCCCTGAAGAAGGAATACCCGGAACTGGCCCCCCTGGAGTTCAAGGCGGTCAAGACCGACATTCCCGATCTGGGCACCACCTACCGCCTGATGGCCGGGCCGCTGTCGGGCGCCGATGCCGAGGCCCTGTGCCGGGCACTGCGCGGCAAGGGCCAGTCCTGCGCCATCGCCAACTACTGACGGCAGGGCCGTCATATTTCGTCAGGAAGACGCACTTTCTGTAACATCCGCCCGGCGAATACGTATAATTCCTTGCCCCCACAAGGGGCATCACCTATCCTTTTTTCGTTCCAAGTATGGCGTTCGGCGTAATGGTTCCATCGCGCAAGCCCAACCCTGCCGTTCATGCCGCCGAGCCACACTCGCCGGGCGAGATCGTCTTGCAGACGCGAAAACTGGCCTTCCGCCTGTTCGCCGCCGTCATGGCGCTCAACCTCCTCATCGCCGTCGCCGTCGTTACGATCATCAATGTCGGACAGGAACGGCATCGGCAGGAGGCCGAACAGTCGGCCGAGAACCTGTCCACCGTGCTGCGGGCCAGCCTGCTCGGCACCATCACCAAGATCGACGTCACCCTGTTGGCGGTGGCCGACGAGATCGCCCGCCAGGAGCGGGCGGGAGGCATCGACCCGGCCCAACTGGAGGAGGTGCTGCGGCGTCACGACGCCCGCCTGCCCGAGGCCCTGGGCCTACGGGTGGTCGACGAGGCTGGAACCATTCGTCACGGCGTGACGGGGATCAAGGTGGCCCAGGTCAGCATCGCCGACCGGCCGCAATTCATCCGCATGCGCGACGATCCAAACGCCGGTCTGGTGATTTCCAAGCCGGTCATGGGGCGTGCCGCCCAGACCTGGATCATCACCTTCAGCCGCCGCCTCGATCACCCGGACGGTTCCTTCGCCGGCGACGTGCATGTGGCGGTACCGCTGGACCGCCTGGCTCAAAGCTTCGCCAGCGTCAATGTCGGCCCCAACGGCGCGGTCAGCCTGTGGGATGACGGGCCGTCGGCCCTGGCCCGCATTCCCGACCTGGACGGCCCCGGCGGCGTGGTGGCCAAGGCGCCCAGCCCGTCCCCGCAGCTGCGCGCCCAGATCGAATCCGGCGCGGACAAGGCCGCCTATCACGCCCATTCCGGTATCGACAACATCAAGCGGAGCGTCCACATCAACCGGGTCGGCCAGCTGCCCCTGTGGGTGGTGGTCGGTCTGGCCGAGGAGGATTATCTCGCCGACTGGAACCGCCAGGTCCGCATCCTGGTGGCCCTGGCCGCCGCCTTCTCGCTGCTCAGTCTGGCCATGGCCGGCCTGTTCCTGCGGGGCTGGCGGAACCGGCACCGCGCCGCCCTGGCCGTGGAGGAGGCCCATGCCCAGACCGAGGAGGCCCGCCGCCGGCTGGAACTGATTCTCGGCTCGGCCGGCGAAGGAATCTGCGGCGTCGACACCCAGGGCCGCATCACCTTCATCAATCAGACGGCGCGGCGCATGCTGGGCTGGGATGAGACCGAGGGTATCGGCCTCAACCTCCATGAGGAGGCCCACCACCACCGCACCGACGGCAGCGAATATCCCGCCATCGCCTGCCCGGTATGGCAGACCCTCCACGACGGCAATACCCGCCACGTCCCCCGCGATGTCCACTGGCGCCGCGACGGCACCCCCATCCCGGTGGAGTTCACCTGCGCGCCCATCATCCAGAACGGCCAGATCACCGGCGCGGTGACCCTGTTCCGCGACATCGCCCGCCGCATTCGGGCGGAAAGCGAGGCGGCCCGCAACCTGGCGGTCACCACCGCGCTGGGCGGCATTCTGCGGCACTCCCTGGAGGACCGGCCGCTGGACGACATCCTTCAGAATTCGCTGGTGGAGATTCTCAGCCTGCCCTGGCTCAACCTGGAGGAACGGGGCAGCATCTTCCTGGCCGAGCCCGATGGCCGCACCCTGCGGCTGGTGGCGGAGCACAACCTGGCCCCCAGCATCGCCGACGCCTGCGCCACCATCCAGCTCGGTCAATGCCTGTGCGGCATCGCCGCCGAGCGGCGCGAGGTGGTCTTCGCCGCCCATGTGGACGAGCGCCACGAGTCCCGGTTCCACGACATGCATCCGCACGGCCATTACTGCGTGCCCATCATGAACGGCAGCGATCTGCTGGGGGTGCTCAACACCTATGTGGGCGCCGGCCATGCCTGGCAACGCGACGAGGAGCACTTCCTGAAGATGGCCGCCGACACCCTGGCGGGCATCATCCGGCGCAAGCAGATCGAGCAGACGTTGCGCGACAGCGAGGAACTGTCCAAGACACTGCTCAACGCCACCATCGACGGCGCCCTGCTGCTCGATCCCCAGGGCCGCATCCTGGCCACCAACGAAGCGCTGGCCGCCCGATTCGCCAGCACGCCGGCCGCCATGGCGGGAACCAGCTTCTTCGACTGGCTGCCGCCCGCCCTGGCCGAAGCCCGCCGCATCCAGTTCCGGCAGGTTCTCGACGACCGGACGCCCCTTCACATCCATGACGAACGCGATGGCGCCATCTTTGACAACCGTGTCTATCCGGTCAGCGACGCCGATGGCGGCGTCCGGCAGGTGGCGGTGTTTTCCCGCGACGTCACCTTGCAGCGCAACGCCCAGAAGACGGTGGAGAAGGCCCTGGCCGACCTGGCCCGCTCCAACGCCGAACTGGAGCAGTTCGCCTATGTGGCCTCCCACGACCTGCGCGAACCCTTGAGGGCCATCACCGGCCACCTGCAACTGCTCCAGCGCCAGCTGGGCGGCCAGTTGAACGAGCTTTCAGCGGAATCCCTGCACTTCGCCGTGGACGGCGCCCGACGCATGGACGCGCTGATCCGCGATCTGCTGGATTATTCCCGCATCGGCCACGCCGACCGCCAGATGGAGGACCTGGAACTGGGCGAGGTCATCGCCGACGCCCTGGCCAACCTGTCGGCCACCATCGCCGAAAGCGGCGCCACGGTGACCTCGGCCACCGCCATGCCCATCGCCCACGGCAACCGCATGGAGCTGGTCCGGCTGTTCCAGAACCTGATCGGCAACGCGCTGAAGTACCGCTCCGCCGACCGGCCGCCGGTGGTGGAACTGCAGGCCGTGAAATCGGGAAATGCCTGGGACATCTCCATCCACGACAACGGCATCGGCATCGAACCGGAATACTTCGAGAGGATCTTCATGATCTTCCAGCGCCTGCACGGACGCGGGCAGTTCGAGGGGACCGGCATCGGCCTGGCGGTATGCCGCAAGATCGCCGAACGCCACGGTGGCTCCATCCGGGTGGCCTCCACCCCCGGCGAGGGCAGCACCTTCACCATCACGCTGCCCGCCGTCGAGGAATAGGCGGAGCTGCCCCGCGGCAACCGCCTCGGGCTGAAGAAGATGCTTCGCCGCGTTCGGCACGACAGCGCGTTTCACATCTGACGCTCGCCGCTCTCGCGGAAGGCGGCCCACAGCTCCTCGATCTCGGCGAACAATCCGTTCGCTCCGTCGCAGGCCTCACCAGCGTCGAGGTCGCCCAGGCCTGACACCATCCGCCAGAACCTGGGCCATTGCAGCCCCTCCGTCTGGCGGGCGAAGAACCTGGACGCGTCGCGGGCATCCGGCGGCAGGCGGCGGAACAACTGGCGGGCGATCATGGCTCCGCCGAATGCCGACCCCTCGATGACGTAGCGCATGCCCACATATGCCGCCAGGCCGGCGGGGCGGCGCCCGTTCCAGATGGGTGCCACGGCGCCGGCGTCACGGCCCAGCACCATCAGATCATGCGCAATATCCAGGCTGCGTCGGGCGGGAGCGAAGTCGTCGCCCGCCAAATAGGCGGCGAACACCTCCTCCAGCGGGGCATGCAGGGCATAGAGGGCCGACAATGCACGGGCATAGAGCCCGACGGAAATGGGGCCGCGCACCAGGCAGATCATGACCTCATGATGGTCGATTCGCCGGTGGGATGCCCGGGTGGCATCCCGCAGCACCTGACGAAGAATCGGTTCGGTGTCCAAGGTCCGGCCTCTTCGTTGCTTGGCGGTTCGCAGGCCCCGCCTCCGCGAAAGCCGCCATGATGATCCTGGCTTCACCGCCCCCCAGCGAGGCGTGCCGATTTGATCTGGAAGGTCCGGGCCGCGCTTTCAATCCTAGCCAGCCGAGAAATCGACATGAACCGTCACCACCACATGCGGGGATAGGACGCGCCGCCCATCCCCGCTTCTTTCCGTCTCCGGCCCGACAACGACTGCACCGAGCGGCGGTCCCGCCGCCCCGGCATGCCGGCGTTGAGCCCGTTGAACTCTTCCCCGTCGCCCAAATGGTGCCGGGCGAAGCAAGACCTTGTCCGGCATTCCGATACACCGCCGAAACACCGTCGTCGAATGTCCGCAACACGAGGCTTCTAAAGTGCTGAATGGCGGTCCACGCGAGAATGGGCCGCGGACATTGGGGGGAACAACGATCATGACGGCCAAGGCGACGGGTGGGGCGGAAAGCAGGCGAGGCAGAAACGATTGGGTCAACGGCGAACCGACCATCGACGAAGTGCTGGCCGACGAGATCGTGCACATGGTCATGCGCCGCGACGGCCTGGACCGTCTGGAGAACGCCTCGTTCATCCAGTCCATGGCCGTGCGGCTCAACCGGCGGCCCGGCCGTGAATAGCGACGCGCCCGCCACGCGCGCCAGTTCCTGGTCGCCGGTTTGGCCGGACGAGATTCCGCGCAAATCGCGGGACCTCGTCGCCGCATTGCTGGACGAGCTTCCTCTCCGGATTGCCCTGGTGGACATGGACGGCCGTATCCTCCTGGTCAGCCGCCACTGGCGGGCCCAGCACCCCGACAGGGCGTTCCTGAGCTGGCGCCAGCTCTGCCCCGCCGGCGAAAGTCTTGATGCGGTAACCATCAGCGAGGGGCTGCGGCTGGTGCTGGCCGGACGGTCATCGACGTTTCGGCACCTTTATCGGGACGAAGCCGGCGTTTGGAACCACTGGCGCACGGCCCAGCTTGCCGAAAGTGGCGCCCTGGTTTGGGTTGAAGCCGCCGAATGCGAGGCCGAACAGCAAGAGGCAGGCGATGCCGAGATGAAGCTGTTCCGGCTGCTGTTCGCAGCCGCCCGCCAGCCGGTTAGATCCTTGCAGCGCAGTCTCGGCGACCTCGCCTCACAGGATATTTCCGATGGCGGGCTCATCGCGCTGAAAAGGGCCTCGGATGCGGCGGCCGCCATCCGGCTGCTGATCGACGACGGCGCCCCCCTGGAGCCGAACGCCAATACTGCCTTGCCGCCGCCCAACGCCCGGACCTCCCTTCTCGCCAGCCCTCTGGACGTGCTGGTCATCGACGACGATGAGGCCAATCAGTTCCTTGCCGCCTCGCAGATCCAGAGCCTGGGTCATTCGAGCCGCTGCGCCCGTGGTGTCGAGGAAGGGCTGGAACTGGCCCTGGCCCGTCAGCCGAACATGGTGCTGATGGACATCAGCATGCCGCAGATCGACGGAATCGCCGGCCTGAGGCTGTTTCGCCACATCTGGCCCGACCTTCCCGTATTCGCCTACACGGCCAATTGCGGCCCCAATGACCGGTCGATCTACGCCGAGCACGGATTCGACGGGGTGATGGCCAAGCCGGTGCTCATCGACCAGATGCGGGCGGCCTTGACCCGACCACACCAGAGCGGCATCGGCAGAGCGGCGGACCGGTTCGACGCGGGATTGCTGCGCAAGATTGTCAAGGACCTGGGTACGGCCCGTGCCCGCAAGTTTCTCGACCACTCCCTGGATGGCCTTCGGCAATGCGCCATCGCCCTGGCCCAGAACGGCAAGAATCCTCGGATGCATGCCCATCGGCTCAAAAGCCTGGCGGCGACCTGCGGGCTGACCACGCTGCGCAGGCTCGCCGAGGACATCGAGTCCGGCGCCTGCGACCCGACCAGCCGCGAGTGCGGCGCCCTCCTCAACCAGCTGATCGAGGACGGGATCGACCACCTGGCAACCTGGGCCGGGCAAACCGAGGCGCTGGCCGATCCAGCGACGGTCAGAGATTCAGCCGGTACCCGACCCCCTGCACCGTCAGGATCAGGGTCGGCGTCTTGCGCGAGCGTTCCAGCTTCCCCCGCAGCCGGCTGATCACTATATCGATACTGCGCGTGGTTTCCGCCAGATCGAGGTTGCCGTGGGCATCCATGAGCTGCTCGCGGCTGAGGGTCCGGCCGTTTGCGTTTATCAACGCCCTGAGCACGGCGGATTCCGCCGGCGTCAGCGCGATGCGCTCGCCCTGGCGCCCGACCACGAAATGATCCTCGGTCCGCATGACAAGCCCGTCGATCTCCAGCGCGGGCTTGGCTTCGCTTCCCTGAGAGCGCCTGAGGATGTTGTGGACCCGAGCCACCAACTCGCGGCCGACGAACGGCTTGGTGATGAAGTCGTCGGCGCCCAACTCCAGCCCGACGATCCGGTTCTCGCTGTCGTCGCGTCCCGACACGATGGCGATGGGAATCGAGCCCACCGCGCGCAGCCGCCGAAGAACGACCAATCCGTCCTCGTCGGGCAATGACAGGTCGAGGAGAACCATGGCCGGCATCTGGCGGGCCAGAAACTCGAAGGCCTGGCCGGCCGAGGTGACGTGCGTTACCGCGAAACCACCCAGTTCGAGATAGTCGCTCATCAGCTGTCCCAGGGCGAGGTCATCCTCGATGACCAGCAAACGCCTCGGACTTCCCATCACCCGCCTCCCCGTTACATGAGCGATACATTACCGAAAAGGTCATGGAACGCAACCGGCATAACCTTACCAAGGTATGAGAGCCGTCCGGACTCGATACCTTTGAAATCAATGCCCGTGGGGAACCATGACCAACCGACAGACCGCCGTAATGGCACCCGCGTCAGATCAGCGCAAACCTGAAGCTTGCGCCATGGAATTTTTCCCTGAAGCGGAGGACCGGGCTTCGGCCGTCACGGGCCGTTGCGCGTGGATGAGCGCCTTGGACGCCCTTGACTCCCACATCTGCGTGCTGGAACCCAATGGGCGGATCGTGTTCGTCAATGCGGCATGGAGACGGTTCGCCGGGGCCAACGGCTATGCGGCAGACGGCCAGGCCGGCATCGGACGGAACTACCGGCAGATCTGCGCGTCTGCGGGGACTCCCGAATCGGACACCGTCTCCCGCATGATCGACCAGGTGGCCTCGGGCCAATCGGTCGAACGGACGCTCGTCTACCCATGCCACTCGGCCCAGGAGCGGCGATGGTTCAGGCTGCACCTCAGCCGTATCCCCGGCCACGACCTGGTGGTGGCGGCCCATGCCAACGTTAGCACCATAAAGCTGGAAGCGGATTTGGAACTCGAAGCGGCACTGTGCGACGAGGCCACCGGCGTATTGTCCCGCCGTGGCCTGGCGCGGGCCGCCGCCCAGTTGTTCCGCTCCGTCGCCCCCCCTCACTTGCTCACCGTGGTGTCGCTGGAGGATGTGCCGAGGCTCGCCACCCAGTGCGGCCGGCGGCTTGCCAACGAGTTCATCCATCACCTCGCGGTCCGCCTGATGTCTCTCTCCCCGGCGGGCGCGGCCATCGGCCATATCGGTGGGCGGGATCTCGCCCTTCTGCTGCCGGCCTCCTCGCTGGCCTCCGAGCCCCTCCCCTGGGGCCGGTCCGTGGCGGAGGAGCTGGGTCGGCCCGTCCTGATTCAGTCCCGATTGCTGCGCACCAAAGTCACCTGCGGCATGGCCATCGGTGGAACGGCCGCGGAGGATTTCGATGGCTTGCTCGACCGGGCCGACCTCGCCCTTGGCGAGGCCCGGGCGGCGGAAAGTCCCGCCGCGCTCCATGACGACGACATGGCCCTCCGCGCCCAGCGCCGAACCAAGGTCGAAGGGGAGCTTCAGCACGCCATCGCCAGGAACCAGCTGAGCTTGGCCTACCAGCCCCAGGTGGACGGCTGGAACGGCCGCCTGACGGGGGTCGAGGCATTGTTGCGTTGGCGTCATCCCGAACTGGGACTGGTCCCGCCCTCGGAATTCATCCCCATCGCCGAAGCCGGCGGATTGGTGAGCGATCTGGGCCAGTGGGTGCTGGAAACGGCCTGTCGCCAGATCGTGCACTGGCGGAACATCGGCATGAAGACCGTCCCCGTCGCCGTCAACATCTCCGGCTGCGACCTGCGCGTGTCCGACTTTGGCGCCAGCATCGCCGGCACCGTCGCCGGCTTCGGCCTGGATCCGAACTCCATCGAGCTGGAGCTGACCGAGTCGGTGCTGATCTCCGACATCGGCACCGAGGCGGGGCGCAGCATAGACCGCCTGATCGCCGCCGGTTTCCGCTTCGCCATTGACGATTTCGGCACGGGCTACTCCAACATGGCCTATCTGCGCCACCTGCCGCTGTGCAAGCTCAAGATCGACCGCAGCTTCATCCAGGACATCGGCGTTGCCCGCGAAGCCGACGCCATCACTTCCGCCATCGTCCGCGTGGCCGAGGCTCTGTCCATCAAGACGCTTGCCGAGGGGGTGGAATCCACGGAACAGCACCGGGCCCTGATGGCCCTTGGCTGCCGCGAGATGCAGGGCTTCCTGTTCGGAAGACCTTGCCCGCCGGACCTCATCGCCCACCGCCTGGCCGCCGCGGCGTGACGGCCTTCAGACCAGACGACACCAGACCAGACTGCGCCAACAAGGGGGACGCACCATGACCAGACTGCTCCACAACACATCCATCGGCCTGCGGATCCTTGCCGGCTTCTGCATCGTCCTGGCTCTGACCGCCGCCATCGGTCTGGTTGCCGTCCAAAAGGCCAACCAACTTGCCGACATCACCTCGGAGTTCCAGGAGCATCCGTTCACCGTGGTCCAGTCCATGGGCCGCGCCCAGGTTGCGTTCCAGGCCCTGAGGATCGACGCCCGCGAGATGATGCTGGCCGAAACAGCGGAACAGGCCACCCGCATCGAGTCGATGGTCGCCAGGGATGGCGCCGACTTCGAGAAGGCCATGAACACCGTTCGCGTCACCATGCAGGGCCACGAGACGCTGGCGGGGAATGCCGGGCTGGTCGCGACCGCCCTTGCCGCCTACGGCGAGTACCGCGACGCGCTGGTCGAGGCGACCGCCCTGATCAAGGCCGGAGATCGTCCCGGCGCGCTGGCCATCATGAACGGCACGGGACGCGCCGCCGTCGAAAAGAGCGCGACGACCAACAACGCCATCACCGCATTTGCCGAATCCAGCGCGGCCGCCTTCATCGAGAGCTCCATGGCGGAGAAGGAACGGATCATCCGTTCGCTGCTGGTGATGGTGGCCCTGGCCTCCGTCCTTGGCCTGGTCGCCGCGGCGACCGTCACGCGCTCCATCACCCACCCGGTGGGCGCCATGACATCTGCCATGAACGCCATGGCTCAGGGCGAGCGCGCCCGCGCCATCCCCGGCACCGAACGCGGCGACGAGGTCGGCGCCATGGCCAAGGCCATGCAGGTGTTCAAGGACGGCATGGTCCGTGCCGAACGCCTGGAATCCGAGGCCCGCACTCGGCAGGAGGCCGAACTGAGGAAGGCCGAGCGGCGCCAGACACTGGCCCGTGACTTCGAACAGGCCGTTTCGCGCATGATCTCCCGGGTGTCGGAAACCGTCTCCGAAGTCCATCGCTCCTCCGATGGCCTCAATGCCGCCGCCTTGCAGACCAGCCAGCAAAGCAGCGCCGTCGCCGTGGCGGCGGAGCAGTCGGCGGCCAACGTGCAGACCGTGGCCGCCGCAACCGAAGAACTGGGGGCGTCCACGGTCGAGATCAATCGCCGGGTTCAGGACACCACCCAGATTTCCCAGGACGCCGTCAGCGGAATCGGTGAAATCAACCTCACCATGGACCACCTGACCCAGGCCGTTGGACGGATCGGCCATATCGTCGAGCTGATCTCGTCGATCGCCGCCCAGACCAACATGCTGGCGCTGAACGCCACCATCGAGGCAGCCCGCGCAGGTGAGGCTGGCAAGGGATTCCATGTGGTGGCGGGCGAGGTCAAGGGATTGGCCAACCAGACCTCGCGCGCCACCGGGGAAATCGGACTGCAGATCGACGAGGTCCGCGTGGCCGCCGAGGCGGTGATCGCGGTGATCGGCAGGGTCGGGGGAACCATCTCCCAGGTCGACAAGGTGGTTTCGTCCATCGCCGTCGCCGTGGAACAGCAGAACGCCGCCACCCAGGAAATTGCCCGCAACGTGGAGCAGGCCGCACGGGGCAATGACGAAGTAACCCGCAATATCGCCGACGTGTCCAAGGCGGCCACCGAAACCGGAACCATGGCCACCACCATGTTCTCGGTGGCGAACCACCTCAACCAGGACGCCGAGATGCTGCGGGTCGAGGTCGAGCGCTTCCTGACGGACATGAGAGCCGCATAGCAGGCGCCATCTTCCGGGCGCCGGCCTTCCCTGGGAATGCCGGCGCCCCAGAATTGGCGATTGCATATTCACCCGCATTGGCGGAAAATTTCCGATCCTGGCAGGCTCGGCGCGGCGACGCGCCGGATCAGTGGAGAAGGAGGGCATTTCATGGGACTTCTGTTCCATGACGGTTTCGGGGTCGCGGATCGCCAGACCGCCGAGGAAGTCACCGCCCTTCTGTATTCCAGGAATCCCGATTGGGACGCCAGGTTCGGCCCCAAGGGGCGGAAGGCCTGCACTGACGACGTCTACAACACGCTGCTCTATCTGGCGACCGCGGCCGCCACCGAACGATACGACCTGTTCCGGGAGTACCTGTCCTGGCTGCGTAGCCTGCTGGCCCGGATGAACATCGCCCCCCGTCACGTGGCGGACATGCTGGTTGCCATGCGCGACGCGCTGGCCGGCCGCGGGATGAACCCGGATTCACCGGAACTGACCTACCTCGAAGACGGCATTTCGGATCTGGCCTCGCCGGGGGCCGAAACCCATTGCCAGCCCTTTGCGGACACCCCCAGGGCCGATCTGGCCGGCGAATTGTTTTCGCTCCTCCATCGGGGAGATCGCGGCACCGCGACCACCTCGGTGCTGAACTGGGCCGAGACATTGGGTGTCGAGGGGGTCTACCTCGACGTGATCGACCCCTGCCTCCAGGAAATCGGCCGCCGCTGGCACGACAACCAGCTGAACGTCGCGGAAGAGCATTTCATGACAGCCTCCATTCAGGTGGTCATGGCGCGCCTCTATCCTCTCGTCTTCCAGACGTCCCGCATCGGCCGCCGCCTGGTTGCGGTTTGCGCTGAAGGTGAACTGCACGAGATCGGCATGCGAATGGTGGCCGACCTGTTCGACATCGGGGGCTGGGACACCACCTTCCTGGGGGCTGGAGTTCCCGATACCGCTGTGATCCGGACGATCCGGGACAGGGGATGCGATCTGCTGGCCATTTCCGCCAGTCTGGCCATCAACGTGCCCGCGGTATCGCGCCTGGTGAGCGCCCTCCGCCTGGATTCCCATTGCCGCCACGTCAAGGTGCTGGTCGGCGGCCGAGCCTTCAACCAGTCGCCCGACCTGTGGCGGCGGACGGGGGCGGACGGCTGGGCACGCGACGGCCGCCAGGCGCTTCGGACCGGCAACCGGCTGTTCGAAGCGACCGCCGAGTTGGCGTCATGACCCCACCGGCGACGGGCTTTCTCCTTCGCTGCGCGGATAACGGCAGGGTCCATTCCATTCTCCACGACGGAATGGGACTCGATGCCGCCATCGTCGGCCTCCCTTTCACGGCGGTGGTGCACTCTGCCGGCATCGCCAAGGCCCTGGACTTCTTCTCGGGTGTCATGCGCGATGGAGCGCAGTATCTGTGGGAAATCCCCGTCACCCCGGCGGCCACCACCATGGTATTCCTGGGCGCCCGCACCGAGGAGGGCGTGTTGATCGCCGCCTGCTCCACCCAGGAGGACGTAGGCCGCTTCGTCTCCGATTTGGAGCGAATCAATGCCGAGCAGGCATCCATCATCCGCGACCTTTACGCCGCCCGCAAGACGGCCGCCGTACCCACGGCCGTGGGTCTCGATGACTTCATTCGCCTGAACAACGACCTCACCAACGCCCAACGGGACCTTGCCAGCAAGAACGCCGAACTGGCCCGTGCCGTAGAATGGCGAAACCTCATTCTGGGCATGGCGGCGCACGACCTGCGCAATCCCTTGAACGCCATCGGAGGGTTTGCCGAGCTTCTGCACGACCGGATCGGCGCCACCCTCCCCACCATGGAAGCACGCGCCCTCGACCATATCCTGCGGGCGAGCGGCTACATGGTGCGGATCATCGAGGATTTTCTGGATTTCTCGCGCATCGAGACCGGTCACTTCACCATGGCGTTCGAGCCGGTGGACATTCCGTCCCTAGCCATCGAGGTGGCCGAGCGAATCACGCCTTTGGCAAGTGAACGCGCCATTACCCTCCTGGTCGAGGCTCCCGCGCCCATCCCCAATGTTGCGGCGGATAGAAACCGGCTCGCCCAGGTATTATCCAACCTCATCGGCAATGCCGTTAAGTTCGCTCCCGACCGTAGCGTCGTAACGGTGGGCGTCGTCTTCGACGAGACCGCCGATACCGTCGCGGTCCGCGTGCGGGACCAGGGCCCCGGAATTCCTCCCCTCGAGCGAGACAAGCTCTTTCGGCCGTTTTCGCGAACTTCGGCACAGTCGGCGACCGGCGAACCGGGGACCGGCCTTGGCCTTGCGATTTGCAAGTCGGTGATCGACGCTCACGCCGGCAAGATCGGGCTGGACAACAGGGTTACCGACGGAGCCGCCTTTGTATTCGAGCTCCCGGCTTCGGGCCGCCGCACGTAACCCTGAAGCCGGGCCATTTCAAAGGATATCGGCATCAGGGCCGAGAAAAGCGAAACGCCGCCAGTGTTGGGACAAACGCTGGACAAGGTGGGTACGTGTTTGATCCCATGCTTTGATGGTGCACTCTATTCGCAGGAATGGAAGGAGGCACTAGAGCGGCGTGCGTTTAATCTGAAACATACCCGGCTTCCCTGAGGTAGTTCCAGCATTCGTCTGGGGTGTAGAGATCGCAGATATTGCCGACGGCCTTCCAGAGGTCGTCGATGGTGCGCGCGCCGATCCGTCGGAGATGAGCCTTGAGTTTGGCAAAGGCCATCTCGATTGGGTTTAGGTCTGGGCTGTATGGGGGTAGGAACAGGAACCAGGCGCCTCTCTCCTTGAGGATGGCCTTGGCCTTCTCGCTTTTATGGCTGGAGAGGTTGTCGAGGATGACGACGTCGCCCGGCTGGAGCGTCGGGGCCAGTTGGGTCTCGACGTAGACCTCGAAGGTTTGTCGGTTCATGGGGCCGTTTATGATCCAGGGTGCCGTCAGACCGTCACAGCGCAAGGCGGCGATGAAGGTTTGGGTTCCCCAGTGGCCGAATGGCGCGCGGGCCTTGAACCGTTGCCCTCGCGGTGCCCGTCCCCGCAACCGGGTCATCTTGGTGGTGGTGGCGGTCTCGTCGATGAACGCCAGCCGGTGAGGCTCCTGGCACATCCGGGGCTGGCGGTGGCTCAGCCAGGTCCGGCGCTCCGCCACCACATCATCGCGACCGGCTTCGGTGGCCAGCAGCGTTTTTTTTGACGCTGAAGCCTTGCCCGATCAGAAACCGCGAGAGTGACGCCGGGTGGGCCGTGACGCCGCATTCGGCCTTCAGCTTGGCCGCCAGTTCCGGCATCGTGATGTCGCCTTGCGCCTCCACCCAGCCGGTCAGAAGAGCGGCAAAGGCCGCCAGCTTACCACCGCCCGGCGGACGGCCTTGCCGCAAGGGCTCCAACGAACCCGTCGCCGCCATCCGTTGTGCAAGACGGACGCTGGTCGCGGCGCTCACTCCAAAATGCCGAGCCGCCGCTCGCCGCGATTCGCCGTGTTCGATCTTACCGTAAACACGGACCCGAAGATCTGATGATAGCCATTTGCCCATGATCCACCTCCAATGAGGTTGAATCACTTTTTCGCCTACAAGGGAATCCCCTGCGATTCAGATTTCAGGTCCGATGCTCTAGGGGCTAGGTTCTACACGGCTGCGCCACCACGACAGAGGCAATCCGTCGAGCAATACAAAATAGTCAAGAGAGCCTGAGGACCCTTGCCAAGCGATACGGGTCCGGGCCCCTCCACCCCATCACGCAAATTTTCGTGAGCCGGCCGTGGAAATAGGCCCAACGGAGGCATTGACACATATAGTCTATTATCTATTAGACTATAGATATTTGTCTGGTGGAGCCCTCCCATGACCGTCCTGCTGCCTTCCCGCTACCGCGACGAACCCGTCTTCGAGGACGTTCTGGCACGCCATTCCGGCTTTCCCCGGCTGGTCGCCCTGAAGATCGACGTCCAGCGGCGCGGCGTCCACTACACCGAGCGGGCGGAGAAGGCGGTCGATCCGGCGATCCACCAGTTGCGCAGTCCCTACATCTTCGGCTCGCGCGACGGCGCCATCAAACCGCTGCCGGAATCGCTGCTGCTGCGCGACGGCGGCACCATCCTGGTGGACCCGACGCCCCTGGCCCAGGACCCGTATGTGGTGGATTTCGTCGATGGCCGCTTCGTGCTGCTGGACGGCGGCCGGCAGGTGGAAGAGGTCGAGCTGTGGCCCAAGCCGGCCTATTACGACAAGACCACCAGTTCGGGCGTCAAGATGAGCCTGCTGGTCACCGCGCGGCCGCAGCGCCTCAACGTCTTCCAGTCCAGCTACTGCTATTTCTGGGCCGACGAGGATGGCCGCGTCCGCGCCTGGCTGAAGGAGCACAACCGCCTGACCTTCGATCTGGAAACGTCCGAGCCGCAGGACCGCGTCGATCAGCTCACCAAGCTGACCGAGCGGTATTGCGTGGTGTTCCAGACCCTGGCCAGGCCGCCGGTCCTGGGGCTCACGGTCAAGACCGGTGGCTGAGGACCGGCTGCGGCCCGAGACCCTGGCCGCCCAGGCCCTGGGCCGCGTCGACGGGGCGACGGGGGCGATCATTCCCCCCATCCATCCCTCGACCACCTTTGAGCGCGACTCCGATCTGGGCTATTCGCGCGGGCGCTGCTACTCGCGCGGCGACAATCCCGGCTACGACGCGGCGGCCGATACCCTGACCGCCCTGGAGGGCGGCGAGCAGACCCTGCTGTTCGCCTCGGGCATGGCGGCGGCCACGGCGGTGTTCCAGGCGCTGGAGCCCGGCGACCATGTGGTGGTGCCGCGCGTCATGTACTGGGCGCTGCGCAACTGGCTGCACGGCTTCGCCCGCCGCTGGGGCCTGGAGGTGGAGGCGGTGGACGCCGCCGACGCGGCCGCCGTTGCCGCCGCCCTGCGGCCGGGCCGCACCCGGCTGGTCTGGCTGGAAACCCCCGCCAATCCGCTGTGGACCATCAGCGACATCGCCGCCATCGCCCAGGCCGCCCACGCCGCCGGGGCGCGGCTGGCGGTGGATTCCACCATCGCCACCCCGGTGTTCACCCGGCCGCTGGAGTTGGGGGCCGACATGGTCATGCATTCGGCCACCAAATACCTGAATGGTCATTCCGATGTGGTGGCGGGCAGCCTGACCACCGCCCGCCGCGACGAATTCTGGGACCGGGTCAAGGCGGTACAGGTGCAGATCGGCGGCGTATTGGGACCGTTCGAAGCCTGGCTGCTGCAGCGCGGCCTGCGCCCCCTGCTTCCGCGGGTGCGGCAGCAGGCGTCCACCGCCCTCGACCTCGCCCGCCGCCTTTCCACTCATCCCGAAGCGGCCGAGGTGCTGTATCCCGGTCTGCCGGGCTTCGCCGGCCATGAGCTGGCGGCTCGGCAGATGAGCGGCGGCTTCGGCGCCATGCTGTCGCTGCGGGTCAAGGGCGGCCGCGCGGGGCGGTGAAGGTTGCCGCCTCGACCCAAGTGTGGAAGCGCGCCACCTCCCTGGGAGGGGTCGAAAGCCTGATCGAGCACCGGGCCAGCATGGAGGGGCCGGGCTCCCCCGTCCCGGATGATCTGCTGCGCCTGTCGGTGGGGCTCGAGGCGGCCGAGGACCTGTTCGACGATCTGGACCGGGCCTTGGCGCTCTCAGCCCTTCCCTCTTGAAATGAGCGGCGTTTCGCCGCTGATATTGCATTTGCCCTTCCCCGATACGGAACGCCCCATGACCTCCCCCGCTCCCCTCGTCTATGCCGACGCGCTGCTGCGCCGCATCCTGGCCGAAACCCGCACCATCGCCATGGTGGGAGCCAGCACCAACTGGAACCGGCCCAGCTACTTCGTCATGAAGTACCTCCAGGGCAAGGGCTACCGGGTGATTCCGGTCAATCCCGGCGCCGCCGGGCAGGAATTGCTGGGCGAGACGGTGCGGGCCTCGCTGGCCGAGATCGACGTGAAGGTGGACATGGTCGAGGTCTTCCGGCGTTCCGACCAGGTGGGCCCGGTGGTCGACGAGGCCGTCGCCATCGGCGCCAAGGTGCTGTGGATGCAGCTGGGCGTGCGCAACGACGAGGCGGCGGCCAGGGCCGAGGCGGCGGGGCTGACGGTGATCATGGACCGCTGCCCCAAGATCGAGTACGGCCGCCTGGGCGGCGAACTGGGGTGGAGCGGGGTCAACACCGGGCTGGTGCGCAACCAGGCCCCCGAGGCGCCCCGCGCCCGGAACCAGAAAGAGCGGGCCATGCCGCCGCGCAACCTGGATTACGGCTTCGAGACCCGCGCCATCCATGCCGGGGCGGCGCCCGACCCGGCGACGGGCGCGCGCATCACCCCCATCTACCAGACCTCGTCCTACGTCTTCGAGGATGCCGAGCAGGCGGCCTCGCTGTTCAACCTGCACACCTTCGGCAACATCTATTCCCGCCTGACCAATCCCACCGTCTCGGTGCTGGAGGAGCGGGTGGCGACGCTGGAGGGCGGGCGGGCCGCCGTGGCCGCCGCCTCGGGCCATGCCGGGCAGTTCCTGACCTTCTTCACCCTGCTGGAGCCGGGCGACGAGTTCCTGGCCTCGCGCAACCTCTACGGCGGCTCGCTCACCCAGTTCGGCCTGTCGTTCAGGAAGCTGGGCTGGACCTGCCATTTCGTCGATCCCAGGGACCCCGACAATTTCAGGAAGGCGCTGACCCCCAGGTGCAAGGCCATCTTCGTGGAAAGCCTCGCCAATCCGGGCGGCATCATCGTCGATCTGGAGGCCGTGGCGAAGGTGGCGCACGAGGCGGGCATCCCCCTGGTGGTGGACAACACCCTGGCCACGCCCTATCTCTGCCGGCCCTTCGAGTGGGGCGCCGACATCGTCTGCCACTCCACCACCAAGTTCCTGGCCGGACACGGCAATTCCTTGGGCGGCGTGGTGGTGGAATCGGGCAAGTTCGACTGGGCGCAGAACGACAAGTTCCCGTCCATGACCAAGCCCGAGCCCGCCTATCACGGCCTGACCTTCTATGAAACCTTCGGGGATTTCGGCTTCACCACCAAGGCCCGCGCCGTGGCGCTCAGGGATTTCGGGCCGTCCATGGCGCCCATGAACGCCTTCCTCACCATCACCGGCATCGAGACCCTGCCGCTGCGCATGGAACGGCACGTGGCCAACGCCCAGAAGGTGGCCGAATTCCTGGAAACCCACCCCAAGGTCGCCTGGGTGTCCTATGCCGGGCTGAAGTCCAGCCCCTACCGCGATCTGGCGGCCAAGTACCTGCCCAGGGGGGCCGGCTCGGTCTTCACCTTCGGGGTCAGGGGCGGCTACGAGGCGGGCATCAAGATGGTGGAGGGCGTGCGGCTGTTCTCCCACCTCGCCAATGTGGGCGACACCCGCTCGCTGATCCTGCATCCGGCGTCCACCACTCACCGCCAGCTGTCGGATGAACAGCGGGTGGCGGCCGGCGCTGGCCCCGACGTCATCCGCCTGTCGGTGGGGCTCGAAAGCGTCGAAGACCTGATCCGTGACCTGGATCAGGCGCTCTCGGCGGCGGAGGGCTGAAATCGGGAAAGTTGGGGTATTCGGTTCCCCATCTCTTCACTGAACCTGCTGTTCTTCATACGCGTCCATCCTTGCCAGGGCCGGACTCTACTTCAGACTGGAGGAGAATTCCCATGGCAGGTCACTACGGCCTCGCTCATGAACCGGCCGCTTCATTCACCGTCCCCACCGACCAGAAACATCAAAGCCCCCCGGTTTGACCGGAGGGCTTCGATGATTTGGTTGCGGGGGCAGGATTTGAACCTGCGACCTTCAGGTTATGAGCCTTGAGTTCGTAAATTATAAAAGCCGCAGAAAACATAGAGTATCATTTCTTTTCAATATGTTATATTCGCCAGACAGCGACAGAATGCGACACAGCCTACCGTCAATTCGCCAAGTTTCTCCAGTTTTATACGGACACAGTACGGACACAGATATGGCAGAGCAACTTACCGAAAAGCTGATCAGGGCCCTCCCCTCTCCCGCCAAGGGCAACCGCCTCATTTACGACGAGGCGGTCAAGGGCTTCGCTGTCCGCATCACGGCGGCAGGGGCAAAATCTTTCGTCGTGAATTATTATATCCATGGCCGAGAGCGCCGCTACACCATCGGATCCTACCCTGACTGGTCCTTGGCAGCCGCCCGGGAAGAGGCGAAATATATAAAGAAACAGGTCGATCAGGGTAACGACCCGCTGGGCAAGCGCATCGAAGATCGAAATGCCAAGACCGTTGCTGATCTCTACAAGGAATACCAAGAAAAGCATCTGCCGACGAAACGCGACCGCTCGGCAAAGGACGACATCAGCATGTGGGAGACCTACATCCTCCCCCGGTTTCGCTCCGTCAAGCTGATGGACCTAACCTCCGCAGATGTCGATGGAATGCACCGCAGCATTGGTGAGACCAAGAAAATCAGGGCGAACAGAGTCGTCGAGGTATTGAGCAAGGCGCTGAACCTAGCCAAACGCTGGGAATGGATCACCAAGAAAGATGAGGTTGTCGGCCATCTTGGAAACTGTCTCCAAGGTCTGGGTCTTACGGAAATCCCTGGTTTCTCCAAGGGCCTCGCGTAAATCCTTGAATGGCCGTTCCAGATCGGTTTGGTATCCGGAGAGTACAAGTTTCTTCAGCGCGGCCACCACCTCACTCTCTGTGCAACATGAGGCGGCGCTCACCGCAATCACGAACTTTCTCAACTTGTTGGCCTTGGTTAGGCCCTCGACATTCCCGCGCAAGACGATTTCGTCGCGGACATATTTTAGGTTCTTGCCGCTCTCCTTGTCGTTCCGGAACCCATGGTTGGTCACGAAATGGAACGCATCAAAGCGTCCGGGGTAGGCTTTTTCCAACTTAGAGAACCGGCCGACGCTCTTCAGCACTTCGTCGTCGTCAGCCGCGAACGGTTCAAGGTCGAAGCGCCTGGTCTTGATCTGCAATGCCTCGTACTGGCCACCCTGCTTCCGCAGCAGGATGTCCTCGTGGTTCTCGCAGAATACCGCCTCAAGTTCGCGATCGATCAGGCGCAGGCACTGGATTGCGGCATAGCAGTGCTGGTAGGAGAACCGTCCTTGGACGTCAGCCCCGGGGTCCGTCTTGTCAAGCACTGCACCGGGATCTGCCGACACCGCCACGCTCCGTCCGTGCGCGTAAAATCGCGCCACCCGACAGATATATTACCTAACGCGAGAATTTGCTCAAGCTGATCATCAACTAGACGCAGCCGCAAGATGTTGGCCGGTTGGGGGTGCCCTGCTCGGCGCCCCGTAGATACACCTTGTAGCGCGCTGAGTGCTGCGGATATGTGAAGACTGATCACGTCCTCGCGCACCCACATCCCTTTGATATTACTTATTAAAACACCAACAAAGATCCCGGCCAGAGAAAAATCCCCCAAAGAAAATTGAATTGTGAGATGCTGAGTTTGTCATAGCGACCATGGCGCCTTCGGAAAATTTGGAGACGCACAGAAGCTCGTTTTCGCTCAACTTGATGTCGAGCCACACATTACAGTGTGGGAAGTTGCGTCAAGACCCGCGCACGAAAACACGACGGAATTACCCGCGCAGCGAGGAGAAAGCGCAGGTTTCACCTTATGAAATCTGTTTACTTTTATTGCCAGTTGCGGAGCGTATTATGAAGACCCCATCTAACGAGAATAATTATAGAAACAGCATCAGCATTGACATCGAATCAAATCTTCGTGACGAATTCATTCAGCGAAAAGATCTTATTGGACTACTAAAAATTTCCGAACGCACTTTGCAGCGGCTTGATGCGCGCCGCAAAGGCCCCCCGAGGATTCGGGTCGGAACAAAGACCATGTATTACATCCCGGCCGTTCGCGAGTGGCTGCTCTCATGCCAAGAGACACCTCACCGGAAACGGACCACAAAATGATTCCAACCATCCCCGCCTGAGCTAAGAATTGAGGACATGACCAAGATCACAAAGACCTGCCCGAGATTGTAACGGGTTGGCCTATTTCGAACTGCTCCCCCTCGTTATCACCGTCTGGGCTTTTCAATTTTAGGGTGGTTGGCGTTACACGAGCTGCCCCCCCTTGGCCATGAGAGTTGCTGGCACGAGCGCCCTCTTTCCTGACTCGACCTCCGGAAGATCAAACTCGGCACGCGTTCAAAACTGGAGAAAGCTCTTCAGATGCCGATTGCCAGGAAGCACGCCTGCGTCATCGCCCCTGAATTAAAGAATTCAGGTCGAAGCATCACTTCTCCTCTTTGATCCGCTCCATCTCAGCCTTGAGCCCCAGATCAATCAGGTAGCGGATGGCCACCGCATCCTTTTTGATGCGCCGCGCGAACTGGAAATCCTCAATCTGCTGCCAAGTGCTCGCAGGCAGGGAGACGGTCTTCCTGATTATGGCCTCGGCTTCGTCGCTCATCATCCCTCTATACCAAATAACGCACCAAAAGTGCAATGGTGCCTTTTCGCATTGCAGCACCCTTAGTGTGGTGCTATGGTGCATTTCATCAACGCACCAAACGGCTGAGCTAGGCGCTACCAACACCTAGCTCAGCCTAACGAGACCCACAATGGAGCGACCCATTATGTCTATCGCTACCCCGTACAATATCAGCACCACTGGCGACCTGCCCAGCCTGTCGTCGATTCTTTCCGACCCGCACCGGGTCCTTCCCCGCCTGATTCATGCCCAGATCAGCGGGCTGCCTCGCGCCCACCAAGACAGCGCCATGCTGGCCGAGGCCATCGCTGATGGATATATCGCGGTCGATACCGTCGTCCTCCCCTGGCGCCCGATGCTGACGGAGACTCTGCTGGACGAAATCTTGGCCGATGAACCCGGCTGCAACGAATCCGAGGACCACCGCGTCCTGAAGGTTCATGCACGTCTCCTTGCCGTTGCCAATGATCCCCGTGGTCAGCTCGAGCCCGAGGCCGCAGCTACGTCCGGCCGCTATCCGCTGCGGGCTGACCTGATTGTCTGGCATGCCAATGGCGTATCCGAGTCTTACGAGTGTGGTGCCACGGACGGCAGGTCGATCATTGAGCAGTTGCAGGACGGACACCGGGACGTGCTGGCCCAGCTATGAATGCCTGGCCGAGGATTCCCTCCGGCATCGCCTTCTGGACCTTCGCCCCCTACTCGGCGTCCGGACCTTAAGTGCCGTAGTCCGGCGCCTGGCCGAGATTGCCGTCAAGAACCCCGGCGGCAAAAGCCCCTGGGCATCGGTACCGGCCCTCAAGGAGATTGCCCTGCATCTCGACCGCATCGCATCGGCGTTGCAGCGCGGCCTGCTGACCGGCGCCCCGGCGGGAGAGCACCTGAAGGAGGTGGAAATGCTTCTGGCGCGGTTGGGGAAAGTGCTGGGAGAGCTTCGGCAATGAGGCCTAGCTAGGACAGCAAATCCCGTACGGCGGCGACGAAGGCGGCGGCTTGAACAACCGACCATTCCGCCTTATCCGAGGGCACCGGCTCGGCGGCATAGTCGGCCAACAGACGGATGTCCTGCACCTGACCGAGCGCCCGGCCGATTTCGCGCGGGATCTGGCCAGTCTTGACGAATTCCAGGGCAAAGGCGCTATGAACCGCCCCATGGGTCTTGGTGGCCTCCGGGGCATGTCCACGACTGGCCAGGGCTGCGCGAGCCGCATCGAACATGGCGTAATAGGCGCGGCTGCACGCCCCGTCGCTATCGCCCAGGTCCAGCAGCGCCCGCGCCGAGGAAGCGGCCCGCTCGGCCTTGGCCAGCAAGGAGCTCACAACAGCCGCCCTTCGCGCCGGATGTTGGCCAGCAGGCGGGGATTGGAATGGCGCTCCGGGTGATCCCATAGATCCTGGCGCACCGGTACTGGCTGGATCAGCACCCCGGTGTCCAGCAGGACGTCATAGGCGATTTCGCTGAGTTCCATTACGGCGTCGAGGTCATCCCCCGGCCGGCCGTCGAGTACCACCGCCACATCCACGTCGCTGTCACGACCGGCATCCCCGCGCGCGTGGCTGCCGAACAGGATGGCCGAACGGAACCATTCACCCTCGCGGCGAGCCACGGCGGCGGTGAAAGCCTCCAGAGCCTGGGGCAGCATCGATGGATCGGCCATGCCAAGTCCCTCTTGTTCCTGTCATGAGGATAGGCGTTCGACTAGGGGAGAACAACAACCGGGTTAGCGTTCGGCGCCATCACGCCCGGGCCGCCGTGTTGATGGCAGTTTGACCGGCCTTGAGGAAGGTGGCCGTGTTGATGCTCATTAGCTACGACGTCAACACCGAGGACAGGGCCGGCCGCCGCCGCCTGCGCCGCATCGCCAAGACCTGCCAGGACTACGGCCAGCGGGTGCAGTTCTCGGTCTTCGAATGCGAAGTCAGCCCCGCCGGCTGGGTGGAATTGCGCGCCCGCCTGCTGGCCGCCATGGACCCGGCGGTAGATTCCTTGCGCTTTTACAATCTGGGCGCCGACGGACAACGCCGGATCGAGCATGTGGGCAACAAGAAGCCGCTCGACCTGGATGGTCCGCTGCTGCTCTGACCTTCAATCTGCCGCGAACCTATAGATCCCGACAAATCCCAGGGAGGTTCGCGGCGGCATGAAACCCGCCAATACCCTGGAATATTTCACTCTCGGCACGCTCTCCAGTCTCGGATGGAGCACGAAGATCCTAAGATTCGCGGATGGCAGCGGGTTTTGCCGCATGTTTCAACATGCTAGACAGAAGCGGTCGCCCCCCGTGCGGGGGCGTGGATTGAAACGCCGACATCATCGCCCTCTGGGGTACCGCAACCGGTCGCCCCCCGTGCGGGGGCGTGGATTGAAACTCCGTGCTGGACATGGCGGCGGAACTGCTGGCGGGTCGCCCCCCGTGCGGGGGCGTGGATTGAAACGCCCACCAACTCATCCAGCACTTGGTCATCATAGGTCGCCCCCCGTGCGGGGGCGTGGATTGAAACATGTTGTAGAACCATCCGGGGATGGTCCGCATGTCGTCGCCCCCCGTGCGGGGGCGTGGATTGAAACATGGGCCAATTGGGCCAGCCATGCGGCGATTTGGTCGCCCCCCGTGCGGGGGCGTGGATTGAAACACGGAAGCGTCGCTGAAGTCGGTCCGTTCATGGCAGGTCGCCCCCCGTGCGGGGGCGTGGATTGAAACTGATTAACACAAGTCGCAAGGTTCAGCGACGGATAGGTCGCCCCCCGTGCGGGGGCGTGGATTGAAACCTTGCGCATGGAGGCCGGGGCGCGGCCGAACAGGAGTCGCCCCCCGTGCGGGGGCGTGGATTGAAACTGTACCGGCACCGTCTGTGGGATACAAGCACCTCTTTAATTCCTGCCGCCCGCTGCTTAGCCCGGTACGATTCAACCCGCTCGCGATTACTCTTTGCCATGCCGCATGGATCCGTTACTAGAT
Source organism: Paramagnetospirillum sp. (assembly GCF_058402745.1). Taxonomy (NCBI): domain Bacteria; kingdom Pseudomonadati; phylum Pseudomonadota; class Alphaproteobacteria; order Rhodospirillales; family Magnetospirillaceae; genus Paramagnetospirillum; species Paramagnetospirillum sp. The sequence continues at coordinate 133,817 of NZ_JBZVFI010000006.1, read as the reverse complement.
ACGCTTATAGCTACATAATCAGAAGCCGAGCCGTTGCAAGAAACGTAACTACACATGACGCGTACAAAATAATATAGACCGACATATCGACGTAAAATGGGACATAGAAAACAGGCCGCCACTCCATGCGCTTCATCACACTCTGACTCTTCACCGACGGGTGCTGAGCACTTGATATCGTGTCGTGTATAATGGTGCTGTAACGCGATTCGGCGAGCACGCGTTGTTCATAACGGGCCGCAGAATTAGTCCCAGTAACGTAAGGAGGATCCGTCGGCGTCAACGCGCCATCTTGTCCCACAAAATTCCGACCAAAAATGACTCTGACGAACAAAATGCGCTGTCGCGCCGACTGACAAACGGGTGCCCTGGGTCTCGCTCTTCATAGTCAGCATGGAAGGCGGGGTCGCGATCGCCGCCTCAATAATCCAAGGGGCCCAAGGCGCTCATGATAAGCACCTTGAGCACCTTGGGCGCATATTCGGAGATGACGCCTTGTCGAACAGCTTCTGATTCGCTTTGGAGCCGTCGCCACGAAATGGGGCGGGGCTACTTTCGCAGACTGGCGCTATCGGCCTCCAGGCGCAGCCGGGTCAGGGCGGATTCCAGTTCGGTGGCGATCTTGCGCCGCAGGTCCGGAGCCTTGGCTTCCTTAAGGCGGCGCAGCGCGCTATCGGCCTCGGTCAATTCGGCCAGGGCGGTGGGGCTGGAAGAGGTGGCCAATTGCAGCTTCACCGATTCCAGCTCGGCCGCCTTGGAAGATTCATATTGATGTCCTTGACCAGCGACGTCCCGCCGCTGGTGCCGTCGCTGGTCCACAATTCGGCGCCGTTGCTGTCGCTCAGCTGGAAGGGCGTGAAGTAGAGGTTTCCTCCCGTTCTGGCGAAGTAGACCGGCATGCTGCTGCCGCCGCCGGAATTGATGTCCTTGACCAGGCTGAGCGACGTGCCGTTCCAGGACAGCAGCTCGTTGCCGTTGGTCCCGTCATTTCCGCCGAGATACATGGTCGCGGTCGAGTACTCGATCCCGAACACGGTGGAAACGCCATTGATCTTGGAGGTCCCGACGGCGGTGCCGTCGGTCTTGTAAAGATCGCCTGTTTTGGTCGTGAAATAGACGTTTCCATCCCCGGCGGTCCATTGGAAGAACCCGCCGGCCACGCTGGAATCGCCTGACGACGGGTATCCGTTGGTCGTGCCGCCGGCGACGATGTCCTTCAGCAGGACGGTGCCCGCGGTGGTGCCGTCCGACACCCAGGGTTCGGCTCCGTATGTGGTGGTGTAGGGCGAGAAATAGAGTTTGTCGCCGACGGTGCTGAATGAAAAGGTGGCGTAGGAGGTATTGCTCCAGACCATACTGGCGGAGCCGAAATCCTTGACCGCCACGGTTCCGCCCGTGGTGCCGTCGCTTTTCCACAGCTGGTCGTAGTGACCCAGGCTGGTGTCGTTGGCGGCCAGGTACAGCTTGTCGCTGGCGGCGATGACCGTAGAGACCCAGACGGTATGGACCTGGGAGACGGTGGTTCCGTCGTAGGACCACAGCTGGCTTCCGGCGGCGCTGGAATTGCCGACGAAGTAGAGGGTGTTGTTGAACGCCGCGATGGTCTGTCTGGCCCCGGTGCTGACGCCGCCGTTGCTGCCGCTCCACAGATCGGTGACCATCTGGGTGTTGGCCGTGGTGCCGTCCGTCCGCCACAGCTCGGCGCCATTGGTGCCGTTGTTGGCGGCGAAGTAGAGCCAGCCGTTGCACACCACGAACTGGTTGTGGATGCGGGCTCTTGGCCGTTCGACGTTGTCGATGGCGTCGAACAGCCTCACGTCCAGCCTGTGGCCGGTATAAATTTTCCGCACAAATCCAGCCACGTTCAGAGCCCGCCAGCCCAAGGTCAATCAGGCAGGATTAAACCCTGTTCCCCTTGTGGGTAGGAGTGCGCCGGTGTAGGAGGGAGTGCCATAAATGTTAGGCGAGAGTGTTCGTCTAATACGGATTATCTGGCCTGTTCGCCATACGATAGGTGGCGGGAGGGCAGCCGAAACGGCGCGTGAAGGCCTGGGTGAACGTACTGCGGTGGGAATAGCCGAGGCGGTGACAGAGTTCCTTGATGGAAACGCCCTCGTCATTCAGCCAGCGCCGCGCCTGAAGCAATTTCTGATCCTGCACCCAATCCATGATCGTCATCCCGGTGACGCTCCGGAAGGCTTGCCAGAGGCGCCGCTGGGAAAGGCCAACCTCCCTTGCCAGTTCGTCGCTTGAGGGAAGATCGCTCAGCCGGGTGAGCAGCAGGTCGCAAACGCGGTTCACTTTCGCCCGCTCCAAGCCCAGGCGTCGCTCCACGGCAGTCCCCTTGTCGGAAAAGTCGTCAAGGATTGCCGCCACAACCTCCAAAACCTTGCCGCTCATATACAGCCTGGAAAAGTCGCCGACATAGGGGTTGGCAACCAGGCCAGCGAACTGCTGTCGGATTGCGGGAGATAGTGCCGACGTAACCCCCATGCTTTCACCACGTAACAGCCTTTTGAAGCTGTCCGGTGCCGAGACGCCATCCAATATCTGGGACAGCCGTTCCTGGGACAGGATCACGCATATCTGTTCGCTGTAACCCGATGCGCTTTCCGCCGTTACGAGGCCGCCTGCGGCCACCGATTCGACGAAGTAATTATTCTTGTCCTCGTCCAGTGGCCTGCTGCCATCCAAGCTGAAGCGCGACGTGCCGGCAAAACGGACTCTCAGATTCAACACCGACTGGTCATAGGTGCATTCATGGAGGGTCGAAACAAACGTATCCCCGGAAGCATGGATGACGCTGCAGCCGTCGCCCGCCGTACGAAGCTGGACCTGCTGTCGTCCAATCCAATCGGGAATATCATGACCGTGGCTGCCGTCGCCGCAGCCATATCCGTTCTCCAGCCGCCAGACCGAGGCAATTGGAAGAAACGGCATATCCTCGGCTGGAAATGCGTCGGCTTCGATCGGCGGGCTGATTCGGTCGTTCTGGTCCATTCAATGCTCATGTTGACCGGTATTGCGACGACGAAAAACGAGAGTCCCATATCCGAAGCACTTCAAGCTACGGCATCTCTCGGCATAATGTGCACCCCCGCCCATATGCACCATATGGCCTGCCATGGGAAATTTCCTCCAGTTTGACGTGGAGTCCGGCCCTGACAAGGACGGACAATATGAAGCGCTGCAGGTTCACGCAAGAGCAGATCATCGGCATCCTGAGGGAACAGGAGGCCCGGGCCGCGACGGCGGATGACGTCGCCGCGCTCGGTCAGATCGGTGCGGTGGCCTGTTGCAGGCCGCCGCCCTTGCGATACTCGAAGTAGCTGCATTCGATCAGCAGCTTGATCGCCCTGGCGACGGTGGCGCGGCTGAGGCCGGAATCCTCGGCCAGGCATTCATAACCGGGCCAGCACGTCCCGGTGTCCTGGTTGACGCGATTCCACAAAAACCAGCCGATTCGCCGTGCTGCATCTGACCTGTTCCTGAACTTGTTACCGCTCAGAAATAGAGTCCCATCTGGTTTTGATGCCCGAAAAGGGCGGTGATGGCAACCAGGGCCGGGGCATGCCCCGGCCCTGGTTGCGTTCGGGATCGAGCGGCCATCTCGGCGGGGGTGGCGCCGCCGAGGCTGGTGTGGGGCCGCACATGGTTGTAATCCTCCTTCCAGGCCGCCAGGACCGCCCTGGCGTGGCTCAATGAGCTGAACAACGTCTCGTTGAGGCATTCGTCGCGCAGCTTGCCGTTGAAGCTTTCGATATGTGTTACCAGCCATTGCCACCAGCACGCTGCTGGTGAAGTTGAAGTTGCGCCGTCCGTAGGCGTGTCGAGCCGACATGGGCTTGGATTCGGACAGCTTCTTCAACAACCCGTCATCGAGCACGATGTTTTCCGACAGGTCGTCATCGACGAACAGCAGCTTGCCCGGCAGGGCCGCCACTTTGAACCGATCCCGCTGGAACCCGGCGATGCTGTCGTTGAGCACAGCGTCCGGGCCAATGAGGCGTTGGACGGTCTTGAGCAACATCGACTTGCCGTTGCCGCCGTGCCCGATCAGCAGAAAAAAGCATGCGTGCGGACGGTGAGGCTGGATCGCATAGCCGATGAACTCGTTGAAGTGACGAGCCATGTCCTCGGGATGGTCGGCCTTCGAGAAGATGTCGAGCAACGCCTGATCGTACCGGGGACACTTGGCCTCGGGGTCGTAGGCAATGGGCAAGCATGAGGTGAGGTTGCTGGCCGCTCGGTGGGGGCGAAAAATCACCTCGCCGGTGGAGCTAATCCACAGTTCGCCGTTCAGACAGTTCACCACCGGCTGAGGCATATCGGCCAAGTCGATCACACCATCATCGGCACCGAGGATGTCTTTCAGGCAGGCCAATGCCGAATTCACCAGCGAGGAGGCACTCTGCTCACCTTGCAGCATCGGGTTGGCGCTCAGTTCGGTGAGCAGATGGTGGCGGACCAGCCGGGGAGACGTCTCCTCCCAATGGGTGCCCGTGTAATGCAAAAAGGTGCCGTCATCACTCACGCGGAGGTTTACGCCGTGGTAAACTTTTTCCAGGACGACCCTGGCCAGGACGAGTGCCGGATCAGGGTTAGATCCGAGCACCTGATGCTTCAACTGCTTCAACCCGTTGCGAAGCGCCCTCTTTCCCAATCCTGTGGCATTCGCGATCTCACCGATCACCTTCTCCAACTCGATCTCATTGAAATTAGAGCGGCGTGCGTTTAATCTGAAACATACCCGGCTTCCCTGAGGTAGTTCCAGCATTCGTCTGGGGTGTAGAGATCGCAGATATTGCCGACGGCCTTCCAGAGGTCGTCGATGGTGCGCGCGCCGATCCGTCGGAGATGAGCCTTGAGTTTGGCAAAGGCCATCTCGATTGGGTTTAGGTCTGGGCTGTATGGGGGTAGGAACAGGAACCAGGCGCCTCTCTCCTTGAGGATGGCCTTGGCCTTCTCGCTTTTATGGCTGGAGAGGTTGTCGAGGATGACGACGTCGCCCGGCTGGAGCGTCGGGGCCAGTTGGGTCTCGACGTAGACCTCGAAGGTTTGTCGGTTCATGGGGCCGTTTATGATCCAGGGTGCCGTCAGACCGTCACAGCGCAAGGCGGCGATGAAGGTTTGGGTTCCCCAGTGGCCGAATGGCGCGCGGGCCTTGAACCGTTGCCCTCGCGGTGCCCGTCCCCGCAACCGGGTCATCTTGGTGGTGGTGGCGGTCTCGTCGATGAACGCCAGCCGGTGAGGCTCCTGGCACATCCGGGGCTGGCGGTGGCTCAGCCAGGTCCGGCGCTCCGCCACCACATCATCGCGACCGGCTTCGGTGGCCAGCAGCGTTTTTTTTGACGCTGAAGCCTTGCCCGATCAGAAACCGCGAGAGTGACGCCGGGTGGGCCGTGACGCCGCATTCGGCCTTCAGCTTGGCCGCCAGTTCCGGCATCGTGATGTCGCCTTGCGCCTCCACCCAGCCGGTCAGAAGAGCGGCAAAGGCCGCCAGCTTACCACCGCCCGGCGGACGGCCTTGCCGCAAGGGCTCCAACGAACCCGTCGCCGCCATCCGTTGTGCAAGACGGACGCTGGTCGCGGCGCTCACTCCAAAATGCCGAGCCGCCGCTCGCCGCGATTCGCCGTGTTCGATCTTACCGTAAACACGGACCCGAAGATCTGATGATAGCCATTTGCCCATGATCCACCTCCAATGAGGTTGAATCACTTTTTCGCCTACAAGGGAATCCCCTGCGATTCAGATTTCAGGTCCGATGCTCTAGCGGCCACGATCTCGATGAGAAACGCCGTGATCTGATCCGTGCCGGTCTGTCCCGAGAATGCGATGGCCTTGGCCAAGGCATCCTTGACAGTCAATACCTGGGGCGGGGCAGTTGGCACCACCTCATCATTCGCCGGGGCCATCTTCGGCTTGTAGTTGACTGTGAGTGCCATCTTCGCGACTCCTTTCGCTGTTGCGGACCAGGAGGCAGACGGCGCTGAGGTCAAAAGCAAAAGGGCAGACCAGCACTACGCCGCCTGCCCCTCCTTGGACCTTGACTTGTCACAACATATCGTAGGCAGCCACGAATTGCAACACGAATTGTTGACAATGGAGCGGGGGAGGCCCGTAGAGATGATGCGCAACGTCTTCATCTTGCGCTGCTACCGAGCGAACGGTTTGGGCGAGATGCCGCCGACCTTGGTGGAGTGATCGGCCCTGACGGGATCGTGCTGGAGCGTCGCGGCTAGCGCCGACTTGGCGCAGGTGGACGACCGCTTATCCGAACGACAGCCGCCGTTCAGGGAGAGCGTCTGCTATGGCCCCGTTGTGCCACAAGTCGTCATTTACCACCCCTGTTGGGGGCTATCGGCTTTTGGCATGGGCGGTAATACCGGATGTGCTAAACTGAGCGGATATGGCCGCTAGCCATTTCGGGGGGGATTATGCCGATACTTCTTATCGCTCTGTCAGCATGTGGATTTTTGGCCGTCATGGTTGGCGTGTCCAAACTGGCTGATCGCAACAAGACAAAACCAGTCCCCAAAGATAGCCGCACAATAAATTTTCAGGGTATCGATGACGCTGGGAAGCTGACCCGGCAGAAGGCCGAGCTTCAGCTTCGGGTGAATGCGCTTGCCGCAAGAGAAGATACGCTTCTCGCCTCTATCCGTGAATTTGAGCAGGGAGTGGATGCCCGTAAAGCCGAGAAGCTGGCTGCCGAGCAAGCAGAAATCAATGCCGCAATCACGACAAAGGCTGCGGCTGAAACTCGCGTTAGAGAGCTTCGCGAGGTTGAGCAGAAGTTGGTAGAGCTAGTCTCTGACCTTCAGGAGGAGGCCGACCGCAAGAGAACGCATGTGGTTGAACTATCCGCCGACGTTGCCGATCTCACCCGAACAAAGGACGCTCTCGACGAGAGCATCACCACTCTCTTGGCTCGGCAGCGTGAGATTGAGGCTGAGATGGCCGAGTTGGATCGGGATATTGACGAGCGCCGCCGGGAAAAAGTAGCCGAGATGGAAGAGGCCGTCGCCGCACAGAAGGAACTGGCACTGTCCAAGATCATGGCGTGGACGGAGTCCGAGAAATCGCGGCTTCAGGAACGGTTTGAGAGCAGCTATCAGACCGAGGTCACTGACTTGCGGCGTCAGCTGATCGAGAAAGTTACAGCCGAATTCGACAGCATCCATGAATATTTCTCGACCTTCGCCTCGGAGCGGAAGCTCATGGCCGAGACCGAGATCAAGGACTTCCTTGCGGAGAAGCGTTCGACCATTCTGTCCAACCTAGAATAGACGGGAGGCAGGACATGCTTGCTCGCATCATTCTGGCTGCCGCCCTGATTGCCAGTGTTGTTCTTGGCCCTGTTCGCCCTGTTTCAGCCCAAGAGCAGCCGGACATTATCATCTTGTTCGATCAATCGGGATCGGTTGGAAAGCATGATCCAAAGCTTGCCTCAAAGGCTTGGCTTTTGACTTTTCTGAAGACGTTCGACAATCCCTATAAAATCGAAATCGTTGGGTTCGACGAAGCCCTGTACCGTCACCTGGCCATCGACCGTGATACCGCCACCGACATCAATGCCGTGAACCGGGCCATCGACGGCATTGAAACGGTTGGCAAGGCGACCGACCTGGAGATGCCATTTCGGTATCTTCTGAATTTTGCCAAGCCCTCCACCAAACTGGCGATCATCATATCCGATGGCGAGCCAGAAATTTGGGATGCCAAGCTGGGCTATCTCAGCAAGGAGGTTCAAGCGGACACCCGCTATGAAGACCTGAACCGCCAGTATCAGCAGATGAAGGATGCCGGGGTATCGAAGCGGAAGCGGTTTGAGAAACTCGGAGCTCTTTACCACGCTCGCAATGTCGAACTGATCGAAGGCCAGATGCCGGGTATCGCCAGGTTGATCGGAGATAGACTGATCATCTGGGATTTGTCAGGAACCTCCTACTATCTCAAAACCTGGGCAAAGGCGGCGGGAGCCCAGTATCTGCCCATGCGGGTTGCCGCTCAGGAAAACCCGGTCGAGCAGTTGCAGAAGGCCATGACGGCGTTGCAGCAGCATTCCAGTGCCATCGTCAAGGAGGCGCTGCCTGACGACCATGAGCACCGGGCTGCAGTCGCCTTGACCGCCATTCCTGAGATTGCGGCAAAGGTTCAGCCCAAGGAGATGCCAGCCCCCAAGCCGCCAGCTCCACTCGTTGAAACGAAAGCACCTGAACCTGAACCGCAGAAACCCGTGGCTCCCTCACCTTCAACAGATAACCAGCCCTCATTCTGGTTGATCGTGCTGGTGCTGCTGGGAGGAGCCACCGGGGCCTACGCTTTCTTCCGTCGGCGAGCGCCGGTCGCGCCGTCGGTCAAGGCTGTCCCCACCATACCCCTGGACCTCGCATCTCAGTACATCGACGCCAAGGTCAAGAACGCGCTCGATGATGCGGAGAAACTGCGGAGAAAGCTTCTTATCGCGGAAAGCGGAGCTGTCAAGGTCGAGCGGCGATTCTCATTGCGTGTTGCTGTGCCTGCCGGGGCCATGGAAATTCAATGGATCAGTGCTGATGACGAGAAGCGGGAAACCTCCGCAATCGACATCTCAATGCATGGCGTCAAATTCGAGACCCATGGGGCCGAGGTCAAGGCCGTTACCAAGATTATCTGCCCGAATATGGATGTGGTTCTGGGGGTGAAGAAATTTCAGGAAATCCGTCGTGATGGCAGTCGCTCCGTTGCTCTTTTGATCGAGTTTGAAAACAATCTCGATGACTGGATGCGGTGGGTAGAAATCATAAGCCGGATCGACCAGACAGCCACAAAGCAGTGAGCGAAGGACAGGAGGTTTCCATGAGCAATCTGATTGATGACACCCTGGACTTCGTGGGACACGAACTTCAGGTTGCTCGAGACAGGGTTGAGGACTTCGCACATGCTCTCAGTGCTTCCGTCCTCCCCTCTGCCCCCGAACCAAAGCAGAAGCCACCGACAGTCAAGCAAGTTCATCAGCTTGAAAAACGCATCCATGAGCTTGAGGAGAAGCTTAAGGCCACACAGCGAGAGTTGGGGTTGAAGAAGGCTGCGAACGAGGGGCTTATGGCCCAAGCAAACACTCTGAAGGCTGCCTTGAAAGCCGCATACCCCAAGTGTCCATTGTTGGGGCCAAGTGGCAAGGTTTGGAACAGTGGGCCGATGGCTGGGAAGCAAAAGTCCCGACTTCGTGTTGTCTGGGAACAAGCCTTTGACGTAGAGGCCAAACGCCTTGGCGCTGCTGACCCGATGAAAATCCGCCTATCCTAATTGACGGTGCTGCTCATCTCTAGAGGAACAAAACCGCTTGTGGTGAAGTTCTGATGCCATGTTGCGGAAAATCTTTCCGCAGGAATCGCAAAAGAACAGATGGACGAGGGAGGGTAGTGACTCCCGGCATCTGATTTCACTGGGTGTGCTGCCACGAGCCGCAGCGAGTTTCTTGGGATTTGGATCGAGAATGTTACGCATCGACTGCGTGATGACCTCATTCAAATCGAAGAGATTATCGCCGGAAATCCCATTCCGGCGAGACCATGCAATCACTATTTTTGATGCAAGCCACGCCAATTCGTCCTCATCCATGGGACATTGCATCCTAGATGTGGAATGTGTGCGACATTATGTGATGGGTTCAGCCGCACCGGACAACTTGCGGCAGACATAGAAACCGCCCGCAGCGGTTGCCAGTGACAAGCCGATCAAGACCCCAACACCCATGCTGGCGCTCAAGATCAGGACTGCGGCTTTACCCAAGCCAGGACCACTTGCGGCAGCGATTTTCGATCCAGTCACGGTGCTTGTGATCATGATACCCTCCCAACCCTCTGATTTAGCGAAGAGCTTCCAGGATCGGATCGTCTTCGCCACGCGAGCGCCTAGCTTTTTTAGGGCGTTTGACCATGGTGGGCTTACTCGATTTCACACTCGACCATGTCGCCGTTGTTCGTGACAAAACACTCCAAAGCTTGAGAAATAGACTTTCCCGACCATCCCAAAGGGTGGTGGCTTGCTTGTGATAGTGAACCTGGGACATCTGTGGGCTGGGGGGCAGATGGGCCGAAGAGCTTTCTGCGCCAACGCTCATGTCCGATTGGTGTGGTGAGTTATCCGCCACCTTAACCACAGTTTGGTCCAGCGGGCTGGCGGCGATCATTAGGTCCGCGACTAAATCAATGTCCCAATCGGAGTTCCAGGCCGCCCCGGCTTTAGCCACCTGGACGCCTCCGGAAACTCGATTTCTGACGTTCAGAGACGGTCGGCGTGGGCGCGTTCCGGCCTGGCCGTGATCTGAAGAGGAACTTTTGGTCCAATTCTGAGGTTGAATTGCCTCGGCATTCCCCTTCCTTGGGGTCATGCGGCGGCCGTTTTCTCCAGCCAGCACCACCGTTTCATATTGTAGGCAATATTGACCAGGGTGATCGTCGCCTCGGCCCTGGCCTTGCCGATGGTTCGGATGAAAAGCCCCATGCGGTCCTTCTGCTCGGCAAAGACGTGCTCGACGCGGGCGCGGATTTTGGATTTGACCGCATTGGCTCTCGCCGTGGCCTTGGCCATTGGTTTGCCTCTCGGCTTCTTGCGGTGGATGTGGCTGACGCGGCCATGGTCGGCCAGGAAATCGTCGTTGGCCTGGGAGCGGTAGGCGGTATCGGCCCACACCGGTGAGGCGGTATTGTTCGGATCGATCAGCCCCTCCCGCAGTCGGGCACCGTCCGCCGCCGCCGCGTCGGTCACAATGCAGCGGCGGATGATGCCGTGCAGGCGGTCGATGGAGATATGGCTCTTGTAGCCGAAGACCGGAATGGCGATGTCGATCTGCGGCTTGCCATCCGCCGTCGGCTTAGCCTTGGCGAATTTCACCGTCCAGCGGGCATCTCGATCCTTTTGCCGCAGCTTGGCCGGCTTGTCCGTCCACGCCTCGGGGATCTGACCGGCCTTGATCGCCTCCTTCTCGCCATCGCTGTTGCGCTGCTTGGGCGCCGCTACCAGGGTGGCGTCGATGATCTGGCCGCCCATGGCCAAATAGCCGGCAGCGGAAATCGCCTGGTCGAGCGTGTTGAACAGCCGGTCCAGCGCCTTGGTCTTGATCAGCGCCTCGCGGAAATCCCACAGCGTGTTGGCGTCGGGCACCGCGTCTCCGGGGCGCAGGCCGCAGAACCGCAGCCAGGTCAGGCGATCCCGCACCTGAAACGCCGTCTGCTGCAACGACAGGCCATACAGCCCTTGCAGGACCAGCATCTTGAATTTTAGCACCACGTCGAACCCGGGCCGGCCGCCCTTCGACGGATCGGAGCGCCGAACCGCCTTGGTCAGCGCCGGGCGAAATTGCTCGAAGCGAACCGTCCGCTCCAGTTGCTCCAGCGGATCGCCTTCCGCCGACAGAGCCTCAAGGCTGTGCTCGAAATCCCAGAAACCGGCTTGCCCCTTCATCTCGACCTCCCGGTGATCCCAGGGAGAATCGAATCACAAAACCGTCAGAACCGCCAGTTTCCGGAGGCGTCCACCTCCAGATGAAGTGACAGCATGGCGAAGCTCTTCTCGGAAACCTCGGTTAGACTGTCCGTCCATCCCTCCGTTTCCCCATATAGTAGGGCTGCTTCAAAAGCCGTCGCAAAGCATGCCAAATCCGTCAGGGTATGGGCAGTTGCACCATTGGCCATGAAACGAATGATGCTACTTGGGACGCTTTCGAGATGGGCAATTGTTGATGAACGGTATGCACTCAGGCCAGCTTCAACCTTGGGCATGAGGGCGAGGCATTCTTCAATGAATGTGCCTCGTTCCCCACGCTCTACGTGGTTGTCTTTGCGCTCCGATGGGGGCGTGACAATGCTTGAACACGCTGCGGCGCAGGGTATTTCACCTGATGCATTGGAACAGGAGCTTGCCCGCTTTCGGCTTTTTTTAGGGACATTAGTCACAGACCAACGTCCTCCTGTTCATACTGAGCTTACACCGCACGAAGTGTGAACACGTAAAGGGCAAGCATATCGTCTTGCCTAAGCCGTCACTGCGTCCGAGATCGCATCATCAACCTCGGATGCTGCCGAGGTGGTCCGGGCCTTGCGGTAGCGGTAAATACCGTAACCGGCTGCGGCGATGACCCCGCCCAGGATGACAGGACCAGCAGCGCCGAGTCCCAAGCCAAGGCCCAAGCTCATGCCGGTACCAGTCCATAGAGTGCCGACAGCAGCGGCACCCTTGGTGGCAGCGCCCGCAGCGGCACCCTTGGCAACCGAACCCGCCACAGCAGTTTTACCGGCGGTCTGCAATGCCACAGTCTGCATGGCACCCTTGGCGGCGATTGCGGTTCCGGCTGCGCCCTTGGCGGCGACACCAGTCACAGGATTGAGAACCAGGAACTTGCTCGTCGTACCAGCCATCATCGGAGATTCGCCAATAGCGAAGGTCTTGCCGACCAGCCACGGCATCTGCCCAGCACCATGTTGAACCTTGAGGACCACCAAATCCTTCATGGTGGCGGCGGTTTCACCAACGGGCTGAAGGAAGAGCCAATTGGCGGCTCCATTCCCGGCGGCAGTGGTCTTAGCCACCATGAAAGTCTTGCCGGTCATCATCTGGACCTGCCCGGCCTGTCTTGCGCCTTCGAGCTTCATCATGATCATGCCGTTCCCGCCGCCCTGGGTGGCGGCAGCAGTCAGACCACCAGCACCGGCAGCGCCCGCAGCAACGGCAGCGCCTTTTGCCGCGACGCCGGCCTTGGGGAACAGCACAAGCCATTTACTCACGCCGTCTGCAACGAGGGGGGCTTTGCCGACGGTGACGGTCTTGCCCACCATCCCCGACAACTGCGCGACCTGACGGGCGCCTTCCAGCTTGAGGGCGACGGCCCCCTTTCCAGCGGTAGCGCCGGCGGGGTTCAGGAACAACCAGTGTCCCATCCCATTTCCAGCCGCAGTAACTTGACCGACCGTGTAGGAATTTCCGGTCATCGACGACAGGAGAGCTGCCTGGGTAGTTCCCTCGACCTTCGCCATGATCATTTGGTCAAGCATACTGACAGCTCCCTAAACAATGACGCAGAGCGACAAACCGTTCTGCTGAAGATACCCCGAGCCCCTTCGGAGAGATATAGGCTGGTATGTGCATATATCATTACACGCCCCCATTCTCGCAAGCTGAGGCGAAATCTGTCCAGAGAAATTTATTGTGGATACTGATTTGCTCTAATAGTAAGAGGCGCTCGCAACTATGTGCGAGGGCGATCTGGCTGTGAGTTTTCGTATTTCTGAAAATAATGCTTCATGAAAAAGGCTACACGTTGGCGGCAGCTTCCTTCCGCTTTCGCGCCCGAGTAGCCGCCAGCTTGGATTCTGTTGAATGCTGAAGGTCCAAAGCAGCTTTTGCCCTCCGCTTGGCGGCGGCTGCTAACTTGATGGCCTGCTTGGCATTGGCACCAGCTGCTAATGCACGCTTCTCAGCTTCGTTGGCCTCGGCGATTAGCTTCTCGGCGGCTGCAATTTCGGCGGCAAGCTCCGCAGCCAGTGCCGCTTCGTCATCAGGTGAGGATACCAGCTTTCTAAATGCTCCGTATCCTGCGGCGAAAACAGCATCAGCCATTGACGCGACCTGGGAGACTAGTGTGGCGGTCTCTTGACCACTCTTGGTCCGAGAGCGGGGATTGCCCTTTGGGTTGGCAGCATACATCCGATAGGCCCCATACCCAGCAACGCATACGGTTCCCGCAAGCAATGCAGGCCCCCAAGCGCCGAGACCCAAGCCGATGCCGAGGCTCAGCCCTTTTCCGGAAAATATGGATGAAACCAGCTTGGTCCCGTTCGCGATCCCGGCTGAGGTCACGTTGATAGTTCCGGAGCCGACTCCAGTAATGTGGGTGTAGGGGATGCTGATCTTGCCGAGAGCGATGCTGGTGGAGGAAGCCTTGGCAGCCCCCGAACTCATCCCGGAAAGTTTGGAAGTCGGGGTGGCCAGCTTTACAGCGGCAGTGCCTGCAGATTTGACTTTCGATGCACCAGCGCCGCCCCCGCTGAGATGGCCGATCTTGCCCATGGCGTCAGGTGAACTCATGCCGAATCCCCAATGCTTCGGAAGGCTATAACGACGGTGCTGTTCGCGCAAAAAGTACTAATAATTTAAAGGTTATCTTATCGCGACGCCGTCAACAAGACGCCTCCGTTGGAATCCGATTAGAATGGCAAATATGGGTCAGGTAGAGCCGGTAGACGGGACCTCGTTGGACGACCGCAATATATAATAAATGCGGTCATTGCGGTGAGCCGCGAGGAGGCGGTTGCTCCGTGCTGGCGGTCACCTCGACAGGCCCCTATTGGCATAGCACCGCTATTTCAACACATGGGCCAGTGCCAGCTGCGCAGCTTCGAGCCGATCTGACGCGCTGTTGATGATGGTTCCGATCACGGCATTTTCGAAATCTGACCGAGCGTGTTCGTTCGCCATGGTCCAGTCCCAGCTTCGACCCCAATCAACTATGGCGCGGTATATCTGTTCATCGGTCGCACCCGCGAGTGCCATGTGTTCCAACTTGCTTGCGAACTTGGCCAGCGACTTATTTGACGGAGCGGCGACGACCAATACCTGATCGTTGGTGACGACAGCTCCGATACGATAGCCCAAAAAGCCGGACCACTCGGTGATCGGCGTGATGCAAACATGTTTCAGCGCGAAGGGGCCGGCAGGGTGGTTTGCCATTTCACATTGCAAGGTGTTCTTGATCGCTGAAGCCTCCCCATAGCTGCCCGCCAGAGCGAGCAAGTCGTCTACGAAGACGACCATCTCGCCGCCGAGGGCCGAAGCCCTCAGCGTCGGGTCCAGAAGCGTGCGTGCAACAAACGGGGAGACCAGCGAACCTTGCGGAATGCCCTGCCGGGCCTTCTTCTTCGCATACAGGAGGAGATCTATGGATAACGACGACTTCAAGCGGATCACGACAGGGGGCGACGCCTCCATGCCGGGGGTCCCCACCTACCGAGATTTAGTGCAATCAATTGCACTCAAGACCAACCTGACCGCTAAGCAGAAGACCGACCTGACCTGGGGTGTTAACGGCATCGCCGCTTTGGTCTCACCCGTCGGTCTGGACGGGATGGTCGATTTCGAGGCCATCAACGCCAAGCTCAAGGGCTTCACCCCGGCCATGGCCAATTTGGAGAAGCAGACCTTTGCCAACATGAAGTGCCGCTTCCGCGCTGTCTGCAAGATCGCCGGTCTGCTGGTGCAGCCGGGCAAGAATCAGGGACCGTTGCCGGAGGTTTGGGAGAGGCTGCTGGCCATGATCCTGGACGCCTGGGATCGCCGCCGTCTCCGTCGTTTCGCTCACTGGGCGGCACAGCAGGGCTGGCGGCCCGAGGACATCACCTCCGAACATATGCGGCGCTATCTCGACATGCTCGCCCACCACGCCATCAACGGTCAGGAATGGGAAGCCTACACCCGGACATGCAAGACCTGGAACAAGCTGGTCGAGACGGTCCCCGGCTGGCCCGGCACGGTGGTGGAGATCATTCGCAAGCGCACCTCATACATGGTGTCCTTGGATGATCTGCACCCGTCACTGCGGGCCGCTATCCTGGCCTATCTCGAAATCCTGGCGGGAGGGGGCGATCCTCTGGACGGTGACGCTCCGGTCTTCCTCAAGGGCGTCATGCGCAACATCTCCAGCATTGTGTTGGGCGTCAATCTGGTCAGCGACGGCACCGGCTGCTGGCTGAGGTTCACACCAGAGGAGACCAAGACCGGGATCGAGATCGACGTGCCGATCCCCGATACCTTGATCGGACGGCTCGAGCACTACCTGATCAAGCACCGCCCCGTCCTGTTGGCCAGGCGTAAGAAGGGCACGCCTATGACCATGTCCCTGTGGGTGTCGCGCTGGGGCACCGCCATGATCCAACATGCCATCAGGGACCAGATCAAGAAGCGCACCAAGGATGCCTTCGGCCATGCCGTGTGGCCCCATTTGTTCCGAGACTGCGCGGCCACCTCCATGGCGGTGGATGATCCCGAGAATGTCCGCCTTGCTGCGGGCCTGCTGGGGCACAATACCTTCGCCACCACGGAGCGGTACTACGTTCTGGCCCAGATGCTCCAGTCAGGGCGGCGCTACCAGGAGACCGTCCTGAACCTTCGCAAGGCCATCAACGACGAGGAGGAGGAATGATGCTGACCGCTTCCTGGTACACCAAGCTTCCCGACACCTGCCAGGTGATCGGCATCAGTCGGGGAACCCCTCGCGGCATGGCCAAAGGGTACCGGCAGTACAAGGCCTTGGCCCCCGGCCCCTGGTTCAGGACCGCCAATGAAGAGGAGTACATCGAGCGGTATTTCGGCGAAATCCTGGGCCGTCTCGACCCTGTGCAGGTGGTGGCCGATCTCATGTCCATGGCGGGGGGAAAGACACCCACCCTGGTCTGTTATGAGAGGCCCGGCGGGGCCGACTGGTGCCACCGCGCCATGGTATCCCTGTGGCTGCAACAGCATCTGGGAATCGAGGTGCCCGAATATGGCCATGATGGCTTCGGCCTGGGGCATGTCATGCTGCCCCCACTGCTCAGAGGGTAATAATAATGTCACCGTTCGAGTCTTGCATCGAAACTCCAGGTTATGCGATGACCACGCCCTTCGGGTGGGAGGGCAAGGAATTGAACGCGGGTGTGGTGAATGTCGCCATCGGCGACTTGTATGAGAGCGACGGTCGCAACCGGGATGTCTGGGTGGTGGATTCCATCATCAACGTCCCCAAGTCCGGCACCATGGTGCGACTGTCCATGGTGGACGGCATTGCCAAGATTACCCTGCCTCTCCACAACCTGGGCATCTCCCAGGGGTTCAAACGGGTGAATGAGGCCGTGCTTAAATCCGCCTCTTGATCACGGTTCCCGCCTGGTAGAGAGCCCCTAAAGGTTAAGGTTCCAACGGCCAAGGAGGGCCACCGGAACTTCTTGCTGAGCTGCTGTTGGCCTTGACCAAAGCCGCCTGAAATCGCAGTATTGGATTCATAACTGGCCCCAAGTTCCAAGGACGGAAAGGGGCCTCATTGTAACAGCCAGAGCAAAACCTCTGGCCAAACATGAGGTCGCGATGTCCTTTGCTAATGGTGCCCCCACCCGCCCCCTTCGTGCCGTGATTTATGCGCGGTACTCCAGCGACAATCAGAGCGAGTCCAGCATCGACGACCAGGTGAGGGAGTGCCGTGCCTACGCTGAGCGTTTGGGCTGGTCAGTGGTTCAGGTCTATGCCGACCCGGAAATCAGCGGTCGCTCGGCCTTCCGCCCCGAGTATCAGCGCATGCTGGCCGACGCCGAGCGCCATCGGTTCGATGTTGTCATTTGCGAAGGCGTTGATCGGCTGAGCCGTCGTCTCGCCGATCTGGCTGGCATGTACGACATCCTCGCCGCCGAGGGGATTCGGATACACGCCCTGCACTCGGGTGAGATCACCGACATGCACGTCTCCATGCTGGGACTGGTCGCTCAGCAGTTCTCCAAGGACCTCGGTCAGAAAACCCGCCGTGGGCAGGCGGGCCGTATCGCCAAGGGCAAGATGGCCGGTGGTTTGGCCTTTGGTTACCGCGCCCTGCCCCCGACCAAGAACGGCAAGACAACCGAAGCCGGAGAACGCGAGATCGTTGAAGAAGAGGCCGAGGTGGTGCGGCGAATCTTCACCATGTACGCCAGTGGAATCACCCCCGAGGAAATTGCAGCAAGGCTCAATCGCGAGGGTGTTCCGGGATTCCGGGGACGCCCCTGGCGCAACACCACCCTGCGGGGGCAAGGCAAACGCGGCACCGGCATTCTTCGCAACGAGCTATATGTCGGTCGGCTCGTGTGGGGCCGGACCAGCTTCATCCGCCTCCCCAAGACCGGCAAGCGGGTTGCCCGCATCAATGACCAATCCCGTGTCCAAGTGACCGAGGTGCCTCATCTCCGCATCGTGTCCGATGATCTGTGGAATGCCGTCCAAAGCCGGTTGGCAGAGGTTGGCCGCAGGGCGACCGCAGGCCGCTCCAGTAACGATGATCACGGCGTTGATCTCAATGCCAACCACCGCCCCAAGTACCTGCTGACCGGGCTGCTGCGCTGCTCGTGTTGCGGCGGCAGCTACATCATCATCGGCAAGGACCGCTACGGCTGTAACAACCGCAAGCGGGGCACCGGCATGTGCACCAACAGCATCACCATCACCCGCCAGAAGATCGAGGAGCGCATCCTGGCCTGCCTGCGGCACTCCCTGATGGCCCCCGAGCGGGTGCAGGCCTTCATGGCGGAGATGCAGCAGCAGATCAAGACCGCCCGCCGGGATGCCTCCGCCAAGCAGAGCACCCTCAAGAAGCGCCTGGGAGAGACCACCAAGGCCATCGACCATATGCTGGACATGGTGGAGGCTGGCACCGCTCCGAAGTCGATCCTGGAGCGTCTGCGCGAGCGCGAGGCGGAGAAGGCACAGATCGAAGCCGAACTGGCACAGCAGCACGACGACAGTGTGATCGCCCTAATGCCCAACTTGGCCGAGGTGTATGCCACCAAGGTGGCGGCGCTGGCGGACTCCCTCAACGACCCCGAGATCAAGACCGAGGCGACGGAGCTGATCCGTCAGCTGATCGGTCGGGTCGTGATGTCTCCTGACCCCGATGCCCCCGACGGCATGCGCATGGAAGTACACGGCATATTGGGGGAGATCGTGGCCCTGGCGGCGGGCCAGGAGCTGAAAAGCAAACTCCCCGACCTTTGTGGGCCGGGGAGTCAACTGTCTGTGGTTGCGGGGGCAGGATTTGAACCTGCGACCTTCAGGTTATGAGCCTGACGAGCTACCGGGCTGCTCCACCCCGCGGGAAAGTTTAGGCCGTGAACCGGCCATACAGAAAAGCGTACACCGGCCTTTTTGGGGCCGGTGTTTTGTCATCGTGTTAGGTTATTCGTTTCCTTTGAAGACCAGGCAGCGTCCTACTCTCCCGTGCCTTAAGACACAGTACCATCGGCGCAGAGGGGTTTCACGTCCGAGTTCGGGATGGGATCGGGTGGGGGGCCCTCGCTATGACCACCTGGTCGTCGAAGGAAACGAAGTATTCTGATCTGGATTAGTACCTGTGCACGTATCAAGTATTTCAGTGTCGGGCTTGCCGCTACGCATGGGCGATCAAGCCGATCGAGCGATTAGTACAGCTTAGCTTCACGTGTTGCCACGCTTCCACATGCTGCCTATCAACGTGGTGGTCTTCCACGGCTCTGATAGGGAAACCTGGTTTTGAGGGGAGCTTCCCGCTTAGATGCATTCAGCGGTTATCTCGTCCGCACATGGCTACCCGGCGATGCCGCTGGCGCGACAACCGGTACACTAGAGGTGCGTCCATCCCGGTCCTCTCGTACTAGGGACAGGTCCTCTCAAGTTTCCAACACCCATGGTAGATAGGGACCGAACTGTCTCACGACGTTCTAAACCCAGCTCACGTACCACTTTAATCGGCGAACAGCCGAACCCTTGGGACCTGCTCCAGCCCCAGGATGTGATGAGCCGACATCGAGGTGCCAAACCTCCCCGTCGATGTGGACTCTTGGGGGAGATCAGCCTGTTATCCCCGGCGTACCTTTTATCCGTTGAGCGATGGCCCTTCCACGCGGGACCACCGGATCACTATGACCGACTTTCGTCTCTGCTCGACTTGTTTGTCTCGCAGTCAGGCGGGCTTATGCCATTGCACTCGACAGCTGATTTCCGACCAGCCTGAGCCCACCATCGCGCGCCTCCGTTACTCTTTGGGAGGCGACCGCCCCAGTCAAACTACCCGCCATGCAGGGTCCCGGCCCCGGGTTCACGGGGCGCGGTTAGATACCAGGAAGCAGAAGGGTGGTATTTCAAGGTTGCCTCCACACCGGCTGGCGCCAATGCTTCATAGGCTCCCACCTATCCTACACATCCACATCCTAGTACCACTGCAAAGCTGTAGTAAAGGTGCACGGGGTCTTTCCGTCTAGCCACGGGTACTCCGCATCTTCACGGAGAATTCAATTTCGCTGAGTCGATGTTGGAGACAGCGGGGAAGTCGTTACGCCATTCGTGCAGGTCGGAACTTACCCGACAAGGAATTTCGCTACCTTAGGACCGTTATAGTTACGGCCGCCGTTTACCGGGGCTTCAATTCAGAGCTTGCACCCCTCCTTTTAACCTTCCGGCACCGGGCAGGCGTCAGACCCTATACGTCGTCTTTCGACTTCGCAGAGCCCTGTGTTTTTAGTAAACAGTCGCCACCCCCTGGTCTGTGCCACCCCCCCCTGCTTGCGCAAGGAGAGGTACCCCTTATCCCGAAGTTACGGGGTCAATTTGCCTAGTTCCTTCAACATCGTTCTCTCAAGCGCCTTGGTATACTCTACCAGTCCACCTGTGTCGGTTTAGGGTACGGTCTGTACGCTGGAGTTATTTCCTGGACCTCCTTCACTGCACCCTCAATCCGATAAGAGGATACAATACACGGAGGCCGTCACTTCCAGCAGGCCCACGAATATTAACGTGGTTCCCATCGACTACGGCTTTCGCCCTCGCCTTAGGGGCCGGCTTACCCTGCGCGGATTAGCCTTGCGCAGGAACCCTTGGACTTTCGGCGACAGTGTTTCTCACACTGTTTGTCGCTACTCATGTCAGCATTCTCACTTCCGATACCTCCAGCGCCTCTCACGATGACGCCTTCGCAGGCTTACGGAACGCTCCGCTACCGCGTGCATTGCTGCACACCCGCAGCTTCGGTGCATGGCTTGAGCCCCGGTACATTTTCGGCGCGAGACAGCTATTAGACCAGTGAGCTATTACGCTTTCTTTAAAGGATGGCTGCTTCTAAGCCAACCTCCTGGTTGTTTTGGCCGTCTTACATCCTTTCCCACTTAGCCATGACTTGGGGACCTTAGCTGGCGGTCTGGGCTGTTTCCCTTTTGACGATGGACCTTAGCACCCACCGTCTGTCTCCCGGATAGTACTCTACGGTATTCGGAGTTTGGTTAGGTTTGGTAGGTCTTTGGGACCCCCTAGCCCATCCAGTGCTCTACCCCCGTAGGTATTCGTCCGAGGCGCTACCTAAATAGCTTTCGCGGAGAACCAGCTATTTCCGAGTTTGATTGGCCTTTCACCCCTAACCACAGGTCATCTCCGTCTTTTTCAACAGACGTGAGTTCGGTCCTCCAGTGGGTGTTACCCCACCTTCAACCTGCCCATGGCTAGATCACCCGGTTTCGGGTCTAATGCATGCAACTCGTCGCCCTATTCAGACTCGCTTTCGCTGCGCCTACGCCTACCGGCTTAAGCTTGCTGC
>NZ_JBZVFI010000006.1:0-107500 GCF_058402745.1 Paramagnetospirillum sp. | reverse complement strand
GTCGCCTCCTCCAGCGAGGTGTCGGCGGTGATCACCCGTTCGATGATCGGCTTGCCGTATTTGGTCTCGCCGATCTGGAAATAGGGGGTCTCGTCCGAGGCCTCGATGAAGTTGCCGGCGGCGTAGACGTTGAACAGCCGCATGCGCCGCCCCTGAATCTGTCCGCCGACGATCAGCGAGGCGACGAAATCGGCGCCGTGGGATTTCAGATGAGCCCCGTCGATGGCGTGCACCTCGCGCAGGGTGTCGCCCACCAGGCGGGCCACCTCGTACATGGATTTGACGCCGTAAAGCGAGCGGGCGCGGTCGGGGCCGTGCAGGCGCTCCTCCAGCAGGCTGATCACCGATTGGGTGATGGCCAGGTTGCCGGCGGTGAGAATGACGACCACCCGGTCCTCGGCCCCATCGAACACGAAGGTCTTGCGAAAGGTGGCGACGCTGTCCACCCCGGCATTGGTCCTCGAATCGGAAACGAACACCAGACCGGCCTTCAGCCGCATGCCCAGGCAATAACTCACGCTCTCGTCCCCCGTCACATTCCGCCTGACCGTCACCGACGCAAAACCCGGGCCAGCCCCGGGCACGGGCCGTCCCGTCCCGGCGACGGCCCATCCGCCCATTTCCTGGGCAATTGCTGCCCAGCCTCCGGGCAACCCATACATTAGTAGTACACCGTATATCCGATCTACCGGGATCGGGATAGTATTGCGGGAGGGATCGGGAGACCTGACCACCATGACGGAACGCTTCACCGATCGCGACGCCTTCGAAGCCATCGTCCACGCCATGCTGGAACGGGGTGGCCAGGGAAGCTTCGGACGCATCCATCTGGTCAGCGTCCTGGCCGATTCCGAAGGCTCCACCCTGGGCGCCGCCCTGCCCAAGGCCCTGTCCATCGCCGAGCGGATCATCCAGCACCGCCTGTCGGCGGAGGATGCCTGCGTGCCCCTGGAGCCCGGCAAGTACATGCTGGTCTTCCCCGGCCTGACCGACACCGAGGGCATGGTCAAGGCCACCGCCATCTCGCGCGAGATCAAGGAGCGCCTGTTCGGCCAATCCTCGGGCCATATCAACGTCACCGTCCAGGTCCTGCCGCTCGACCGGTTGAAGCACCGCCCCGCCGCCGCCGCCCTGCCCGCCATGGATGCGGTGCTCGAGACCCACGAGCGGCATGCCGCCGTCAATCTCCAGGTGGTGTTCCAGCCGGTCTGGGACGCGGCCGCCCAGGCGATCATCGGCAACCGCGCCATGACCCGGCGCCATTTCCAGGGGCATGAACTTCTGGACGACGCCGTCCAATTGGCCGGAGAGCAGGACCCGCTGGCCCGCGAGCGCAACGCCAACCTGCGGCACGCGGTGGCCGCCGCCCCGGCCGATCGCGGCCTGGTGATCATGCCGCAGGCGCTCAACGATCACACCATGACCGATTACCGCGAGGTGACCGCCGAGATCCGCCACCTGGCCGCCTTCTGTCCCGGCGGACTGATGGTCGAACTGAGCGGGGCGGTGAATTCCGCCGGCCGGACACGGCTGCGCGACGCCATCCACGCCGTCATGGCGGGCGGCGCCACGGTGGGAGTGCGCATCTTTCCCGAGCCCGAGATGGCCCGCTTCCTCAAGGAATGCGGCGTCAGCCATCTGTGCTTCAACGAGGCCCAGGCCAAGCAGGCGGCCTTCACCCATTCGGCGCTGTACGCCCTGCTTTCGGTGGTCGCCCACGAAGTGCGCGGCGTCGGGCTGGGGCTTTGCCTGTGGAACACGTCGTCGGGCCAGGACGTCAAGCGGGCCGCCTCGCTGGGCTTCGGCCTGTTCTCCGGCGCCCCCTTCGGAGCCAACCGCCCGTCCATGGTCCAGCCCCATGGCTGGCCGACCGGCAAGGTGTTTCTGTAGGGGATCTGGTCGGGGCGAGAGGATTCGAACCTCCGACATCCAGCTCCCAAAGCTGGCGCTCTACCAGGCTGAGCTACACCCCGACGGGCGGAAGGTAAGGGGTTTGGTTTCAGGGCGCAAGGCGGATCAGCGGCTCCGCCCGAACATGGGATGGATCACCCGGTCGCCCGGCTTCAGCCCCAGGCGGCGGGCCGTCCCCGCCGGCAATTCCAGCACGCCCAGTACCGGCTCGGCCGGCCCGCGCGGCTCCAGGCTGCCCGGCACCGCGTATTGCTCCACATGGACGACGCGGCCGGCGCGGTCCATGAACAGCATGTCCAGGGGAATCAGGGTGTTCTTCATCCACATGGAAACCTGGCGGACGCTGCCGAAATCGAACAGCATCCCCGTGCCGGCGGGCAGGTCGCGGCGGAACATCAGGCCCTGGGACAATTGTTCGGGGGTCACCGCCAGCTCGACGGCGAAGGCATGGCGCCGCCCCCCATCCGCCACCACCTCCAGCCGCGAGGCGCCGAAGGTCACGGGCTCCGCCGCCGCCGACATTCCCAGCAGCAAGACGATCACCGCCGCCAAGGCCCGAATCATGCCGTCCTCCCCGCCATCAGACACCGTTCATGGTGCGCTTTCCCCCCTTTGGAGGCAAGGCAGGATAATATGCCTACGCCCTTTCCCTCCATCTCACGCCTCCACCTTGCCTCCGGCGGAGCCCCATCCAAGATGCCCCTAGGGTGAAACCCCTAGCAAAGGTAGGGAATCCGCCGACCCGAGAAATTTACCTAAAATTTTATCCAAATGTGCGCTTAAATATAAGCATAGTTAATATAACCATTGTCGTAAATTGAGGGGGTGATTTTCCTGTTTTCAACTTACGAGTACTTTGATAGAGTCATATCCGTGAGCTGGACAGAGGTGAGAACCTCCGAAGGCCAGAACCGGAGATACTGCCTTGGGGGGCCTTCCCGCCCATCCCCACCCTCCTCGGCAGGGAAGCGTGACCGCACAGTGTGACGTTTCCGCTTTCTGGTCAAACGAAGGGGCGCCGGTGCAAACCGGCGCCCCTTTCATATCGTCCGCCGATAATACCGACGCGTCATGTCATCCCGAGGCAAAGCCGAAGGCGGGTTCATGCGACGGCGGCAACCGCCTCAGGCTGAAAGATCCCGCCTCCCGGCGGCCGTCAGGACGACGGGCCGGTTCAAATGACGGCCACCGTCATTTGAAGTACTGACAGTATTCGCGAAAGGAAAACGGGTCAGGCGGACTCGGTATCGCCGTCGCCGTCGTGAACCAGGCGTCCCGATTCTTCCAGTTCCAGCACCATCCGCACCAGGACGGACAGGCTGTCGGCCGCCATCTTTTCCATGACGCGGGCGCGGTGGATTTCGACGGTACGCACGCTGATCCCCAGTTCGGCGGCGGCGGCCTTGTTGGACAGGCCCTGGGCCACCAGGATCATCACCTCGTATTCGCGCGGCGTCAGCGAATTGGCCCGCGCCTCGATGCCGTCGAGGCGGCGGCGCTCGACCCAGGCGCGCTGGCTGCCCGACAGGGCCTTGTTCACGGCGGCCAGGAAGATGGCGTCGTCGAACGGCTTCTCGATGAAATCGGAGGCCCCCTCCTTGAGGGCCTGGACGGCCATGCTGACATCGGCATGTCCGGTGATGACGATCAGCGGCAGGCCGATGTCGCGGTCCTGCAGGATGCGCAGCAGGTCGAGACCGCTCAGGCCCGGCATGCGGACGTCGGCCACCACGCAGCCGGGGCCGTCACCCTTCATCCCCGCCGCGATGAAGCTCTCGGCATCGGCATGGACGTGGACTGCGTGTCCGGCGGCCTCGAGCAGCATGCGAAGGGAATCGCGTACCGCGGGATCATCATCCACCACGTGAATCTCGGGGGCCGCCGTCATGACCGATCTTTCGTCATAGAGTCATTGCAATCATTGATTGGGGCGATATCGCCCGCAGAAAAGATGACCCACGGCAAGCATCTTGTAAACCCGCGGCAACGTCAGCGCCGCGAAGAAAGAAGCTGGGCCAGCTCGACGGCGGTCTTCACCCCCATCTTCTCGAAAAGATGGGCGCGATGGACTTCGACGGTGCGCATGGTGATGCCCAGGTCGTCGGCGATGACCTTGTTGAGCTTGCCGGCCAGAACCTTGTCCATCACCTGCCGTTCGCGCAGCGTCAGGTTCTCCAGCCGCTGGGCCAGCGAGGCGGCGTCGGCGTCGCTGGCCAGGCGCTGGGTCTCCCAGGCCAGGGCCTCGATCACCTTGTCCACCAGTTCGTTGTCGTTGAACGGCTTCTCGACGAAATCGCGCGCCCCCTTCTTCAGGGCCGACACCGCCATGGGAACGTCGCCATGGCCGGTGAGGAAGATCACCGGCAGCTTGCCCCCCATCTCGCACAGGCGGTCGAACAGTTCCAGCCCGGTCATGCCCTCCATGCGGATGTCCAGCACCAGGCAGCCGCTGCATCCGGGGCTCCAGGCGTCCAGGAAGGCCTCGGCCGAGGAAAAGCATTCGGCCGCCACGCCGCGCGACTGGAACAGCCAGCCCAAGGCGTCCCGAATCGCCTCGTCGTCATCGACAATGTAGACCACGCCCTTGGTCATCGGGCCATCTCCGGCAAGGTGAAGAGAAAGATGCTGCCGCCCTCCGGGTTCGGTTCGAACCACAGATGGCCGCGATGAGCTTCCACGATGGAGCGGCAGATGTTCAAGCCCATTCCCATCCCCGCCTCCTTGGTGGTGAAGAACGGGCTGAACAGGTTGGGCGCCGTGTCGGGGGCGATGCCGGTGCCGCGGTCGGCGACACGGACCCGCGCCTGGCCGTCATGGCTTTCCAGGCCGATGGACAGCAGGCGCAGGGGCCGGGGCGTCTGGCCCATGGCCTCCATGGCGTTGCGCACCAGATTGAGGATCACCTGCTCGATCAGGATGTGGTCGGCCTCGACCCGCGGCCTGGTCCCGGCGATGTCGAGGTCGATGCGGATGCCGCGCTTGCGGGCGTCGGGCTCCAGCAGCCCCACCGCGCCCTCGACGATCTCGTCGAGGAAGCAGGGCAGCACCATGGGCTCGCTCTTCCTGACGAAATCGTGGATGCGGCGGATGATCTGGCCGGCCCGCTGGGCCTGGGCGCCCAGCTTGGTGATGGGGGGCACCAGCTCCTCCGCCCTGGCGTCGCCGGCCGACAGCCGGTTCAGGCAGCCGGTGGCATAGGAGGCGATGGCCGACAGCGGCTGGTTCAGTTCGTGGGCCAGGGTCGAGGCCATCTCGCCCATGGTGATCAGCCGCGCGGTATGCTGCAGCTTCTCCTGATGCTGGCGTTTCAGTTCCTCGTCGCGCTTGCGCTCGGTGACGTCCAGCACCGAGGCCATCCAGCCGGTATGGCGCCCCTCGGAATCGATCAGCGGCGCCTCGTAGACCAGGGCGTTGAAGCGCTCGCCGTTCTTGCGCCGGAACACCAGCTCGAACCCTTCCGCCGGCGCCTCGCCGCGCAGCACCGCCCGATGGATCTCGTAGGTCTGTTCCAGGTCCTCGGGCAGCCAGTAGAGCATGGGCGGAACGGTGCCCACCAGTTCCTCGGCGGTCCAGCCCACCATGCGGCAGAAGGCGGGATTGACGTAGGTGATCCGTCCCTCCAGGTCGCGGGCCCGCATGCCCACGGTGAGCGAATCCTCCATGGCCTTCCTGAAGGCGTGCTCGGTGCGCAGTGCCTGCTCGGCCGCCAGCCGGCGCCGCACGTGACGCCTCAGCGCCCACAGGCTGGACACCGACAGCAGCGACAGGATGAAGATGGCCGCCGCCAGCACGTTGCGCAGCAATTGCGGATCGCTGTGGTACGAGATGGCCACCAGTTCCAGGCCGTGCCCCGGCGGCTCGAAGCGCAGCGTGTAGCTGGCCCCGGGCTCGGAGGGCGACAGCTGCGACTTGGCGGCCAGCAGGTTGCCGTTGCCGTCCTGGATCTCCAGCCGGTAGGCCTGGGCGAACCACCACGGCACGTGGTGGGCCAGCATGGCGTCCAGGGAGAACACCCCCGCCACCGTCCCGGCGAAATGGCCACCCCGGAAGAACGGCACCTGCGCCTCGAAGCGCGCGCCCTTGCCCTCGATGGTGAAGGGCGGGCCGAAGGCCGGCCGCCCGGAGGAACGGGCCAGGGCCATGGTGGCCGGCCATTGCGGGTCGCCGACCGGCGACGCGCCGCCTGCCACCGGCGGCAGGGACTGAAGGACCATTCCCTCGGCGTCGCGGACGACGACGCGCTCCACCTCGGGATCGGCGGACATCAGCGCCCGGCTCTGCAGGACGAATTCGCTGGAGGCCACTCCGCCGCGCCCCGCCAGGTCGGCCAGCTGGCCCAGCCGCTCGACCCCCGAAGACAGGTGGAAGTAAAGATTCTGCTCCACCCACAGGATGTCCTGAATCAGGACGCGCTTTTCCTCCTCCACCTCGTTGCGGTGAAGCAGCCACAGCAGCACGCCCAGCAGCATGACCACCAGCCCCATGGCCACCACGGGCATGGCCTGGATGGCCTGGCGATCCCTGAATGCCTTGGGTGCGGTCATGGGTCCTTTCCTCTTGTGGATCACCACAATGGCCGAGCTCCGGCCGGATTCCTATAGTGGTGTCGAATAGTCCGCATCATGGACATCTTGGGAGGAAATATCATGAAGTTGGGAACCCTCATCGCGGGGGCCGTCGCCGCCTGCATGCTGACCGGCACCGCCATGGCCCAGCAGGCCCAGCCGATCGTCATCAAGTTCAGCCATGTGGTCGCCCCCGACACGCCCAAGGGCAAGGGTGCCGAATACTTCAAGAAGCTGGCCGAGGAACGCACCAAGGGCCGCGTCAAGGTCGAGGTCTACCCCAACAGCCAGCTCTACAAGGACAAGGAAGAGATGGAGGCCCTGCAGCTGGGCGCCGTCCAGATGCTTGCCCCGTCCCTGGCCAAGTTCGGCCCGCTGGGCGTCAAGGAATTCGAGGTCTTCGACCTGCCCTACATCTTCCCCAGCAAGGACGTGCTGCGTTCGGTGACCGGCGGCCCCCTGGGCGCCAGCCTGCTGAAGAAGCTGGAAGGCAAGGGCATCATCGGTCTGGCCTACTGGGATAACGGCTTCAAGATTCTCAGCGCCAACAAGCCGCTGATGGCTCCGGCCGACCTCAAGGGCGTCAAGATGCGCATCCAGTCCTCCAAGGTGCTGGACGCCCAGATGCGGGCGCTGGGCGCCCTGCCCCAGGTCATGGCCTTCTCGGAAGTCTACCAGGCGCTGCAGACCGGCGTGGTCGACGGCACCGAGAACCCGCCCAGCAACATGTTCACCCAGAAGATGCACGAGGTGCAGAAGCACGCCACCATGACCAACCATGGCTATCTCGGCTATGCGGTGATCGTGAACAAGAAGTTCTGGGAAGGCCTGCCGGCCGACATCCGCGCCACCCTGGAAGGCGCCATGAACGAATCGACCGTCTTCGCCAACGCCATCGCCCAGACCGAGAACGACGACTCGGTCAAGGCCATGAAGGCGTCGGGCAAGACCGCCTTCCACGAGCCCTCGGCCGCCGAGATCGAGACCTGGCGCAAGGCCCTGCTGCCCGTGCACAAGGACATGGAAGGCCGCGTCGGCAAGGAGCTGATCGAGTCCTTCTACAAGGAAGCCGCCAAGTTCGGCTTCAAGAACTGATCGCCTGACTTGAATGGGGCGTCCCCCTGGGGCGCCCCATTCCCTCCACCCTTTCCATCCATCCGGCTTTCGTGGGAGGTCCCATGCTGAGAGCCCTCGATCACCTGGAGGAATGGCTGATCGCCTTCCTCATGGGCGCGGCGACGCTCATCATCTTCGTCGCCGTCATGCAACGCTACGCCGCAGGCACCTCCCTGCTCTACCCCCTGGTCGGGCACCTGGATTTCGCCTGGGCCCAGGAACTGTGCATCATCATGTTCGTCTGGATGGCCAAGTTCGGCGCCGCCTATGGCGTGCGCACCGGCATCCACGTGGGCGTCGACGTGGTGATCAACCGCCTGAACGATCAGTGGCGGTCCAAGTTCATCGTGTTCGGCCTGCTGGCGGGTGCCACCTTCACCGGCATCATCTCGGTGATGGGCGGCCATTTCGTGCTGGAGAACGGCGCCCATTACGCCTTCCTCAGCGCCTTCGGCCTGCCCACCGGCGACCTCTACGAAGGCCCCATCACGCCGGACATGGAGATGCCCACCTGGATCGTCTATTCGGCCATCCCGCTGGGCTCGGCCCTGATGTGCTTCCGCTTCCTCCAGGTGTGCGTCAGCTTCATCAAGACCGGCGAACTGCCCCATCACGACCACGGCCATGTGGAGGGTCTGGAAGAAGACAAGACCGATCCCCAGCGCGCCGCCCAGGACATCAACTGGTTCGAGATGAAGGACAACCTCCACCCCAAGGGCGTCGCCGACGACAAGGGTGATGCCGACGGGGAGAAGCGGCCATGAATTCCGCCATCATCTTCGGGCTGCTGATCGCGCTGATGCTGACCGGCATGCCCATCTCCATCTCGCTGGGCCTCACCGTCCTCACCTTCCTGTTCGCCTTCACCCAGGTTCCCATCGAATCCGTGGCGCTGAAGCTGTTCACCGGCATCGAGAAGTTCGAGATCATGGCGATCCCGTTCTTCATCCTGGCCGGCAACTTCCTCACCCATGGCGGCGTGGCCAAGCGCATGATCAACTTCGCCACCGCCATGGTCGGCCACTGGCACGGCGGCCTGGGTCTGGCCGGCGTGGTGGCCTGCGCCCTGTTCGCCGCCGTGTCGGGGTCCAGCCCCGCCACCGTGGTGGCCATCGGCTCCATCATCCTGCCGGCCATGGTCAAGCAGGGCTTCCCCAGCCGGTTCGGTGCCGGCGTCATCACCACCTCGGGCGCGCTGGGCATCCTGATCCCGCCGTCGCTGGTGATGGTCATGTACGCGGTGGCCACCAACACCTCGGTGGGCGCCCTGTTCATGGCCGGCGTCATTCCCGGCCTGATGCTGGCCACCGTGCTGGGCGTCGTGACCTGGTACATCGCCTGGAAGAACGGCTTCCCCCGCCTGCCCCAGGCGTCGTGGGGCGAGCGCCTGCGCACCCTCCGCGAGGCCATCTGGGGCCTGGCCCTGATCGTCATCGTCATCGGCGGCATCTATTCCGGCGTGTTCACCCCCACCGAGGCGGCGGCCATGAGCGCGGTCTACGCCTTCATCATCGCGGTGTTCGTCTACAAGGACATGCCGCTGAAGGGCGTGGGCAAGATCCTGCTGTCGTCGGCCTCCATGTCGGCCATGCTGCTGTACATCATCACCAACGCGGTGCTGTTCAGCTTCGTGCTCGCCAACGAGAACATCCCGCACGCCATCGCCGACTGGATCGTCGGCAAGGAGCTGGGCGTCATCGCCTTCCTGCTGGTGGTGAACGTGCTGCTGCTGGCGGCCGGCAACTTCATGGAGCCGTCGTCCATCGTGCTGATCATGGCCCCCATCCTGTTCCCGGTGGCCATGAAGCTGGGCATCGACCCGGTGCATTTCGGCATCATGATGGTGGTCAACATGGAGGTCGGCATGTGCCATCCCCCGGTGGGCCTCAACCTCTACGTGGCCTCGGGCATCACCAAGATGGGCATCACCGAGCTGACCGTGGCGGTGTGGCCCTGGCTGCTGGCCATGCTGGGCTTCCTGGTGGTGGTGACCTACTGGCCGCCGCTGTCCATCTGGCTGCCCAAGGCGCTGGGGGTGATGTAGCCCCCAGACCCGGGACGCTTTCTCAGGGGCAGGCCCGCAATCGGGTCTGCCCCTTCTCCTTGGGCGGGTCGAAGCAGTGTCCGTTCACGCACAGCCGCCAGTCGGCGGTGAAGTCCGAGCGGGCCAGGACGATTTCCCCTATCGCCATGTCCGGATGCCAGACCCAGCGCCCGTCCTTGAATTCCGCCTCGGGCGGCGGCTCCATCCCCGCCCCGCTGCCCATCACCGAGGCCCGATGCAGGATCAGGCGGGCATCCTCCACCCGCCACTCCTCGCGCCATTCCACCTTTTCCACCGAATGGGTCCAGGCCAGGGTGAAGGACCCGGACGGGGTCAGCAGCATCAGGCCGGCCGCCGCGACGGCACACAGACCGCTCAAGCGGCCACCGCGCGCTTCATCCGGAACCAGTGCCAGGCGACGAAGAGAACGGCGCCCGCCGCCCCCGCCTCGTCGGTGATGGGCAGCGCCACCACCAGGGAGAAGGCCGAGGCGGTGGCCAGCACCCGCTCGGCCACGCTCAGCGGCCCCCACAGATGGCCGATGGCCGCCGCCCCCCACAGGAAGATGGCCAGCACCGCCTTGCCGATGACGTAGCCGGCATCCAGCCAGTCCCCGGTCTGCAGCATCAGGGCGTTGTCGTAGACCGCCATGTAGGGCACCACGAAGCCGGCGATGGCGATGCGCACCGCGTTGAATCCGGTCTTCATGAACGAGCAGCGCCCCACCGTGGCGGCGGCGAAGGCGGCCAGGGCCACCGGCGGCGTGAGGTCCGCCATGATGCCGAAATAGAACACGAACATGTGCGAGACGATCAGCGGCACCCCCATCTTCAGCAGGATGGGCGCCACCAGCGACGAGGTGATGATGTAATTGGGGATGGTGGGAATGCCCATGCCCAGGACCAGGCAGGCCAGCATGGTCAGCACCAGGGTGAGGAACAGGCTGTCGCCGGCCAGGGAAACGATGCCCTGGGTGACGGTGCCCGCCACGCCGGTCAGCGTCATGGTGCCGATGATGACGCCGACCAGGGCGCAGGCGATGCCCACCGGCACCGCCGAGCGGGCGCCTTCGGAAAGCGAGTTGACGCACAGGCGCAAGGTGGCGCGGTGCCCCTTGAACAGGGCGTTGGCCGCCACCAACAAGGCCAGCACCGCCACCACCGCATCGATGCCGTAGGTGAAGAAGGAGGACGACACCAGGGCCAGCAGGATCCAGAACAGGCAGCGATAGGCCAGATTGGGCAGCCGGCCCGACAGCGGGTTGCCCAGGATCACCACGGCGGTCCCCGCCAGCCCGATGGTCCCGGAAAACATCGGCGTATAGCCCGACAGCAGCAGGTAGACCAGCACGGCCAGGGGAACGACCAGATACCACTGCCGCTTGAACGCCCCCCAGGCGCTGGGACAGTCCTCCTTGGGCATGCCGAGCAGCTTGTGCTTGCCCGCCTCCAGATGAACCATCCAGAAGGCGGTGAGATAATAAAGGATGGCCGGCACCGCCGCCGCCTTGCACACCTCGAAATAGGAGATGTTCAGGGTCTCGGCCATGATGAAGGCCACCGCCCCCATCACCGGCGGCATGATCTGGCCGCCCATGGACGAGGTGGCCTCGACGGCGGCGGCGAATTCGGGGCGATAGCCGAACCGCTTCATCAGCGGAATGGTGAACTGCCCGGTGGTCACCACGTTGGCCACCCCCGAGCCGTTGATGGTGCCCATCAGGCCCGAGGAAATCACCGCCACCTTGGCCGGGCCGCCCTGGGCATGGCCGACGGTGCCCAGCGCCACGTCGGTGAACAGGCGGATCATTCCCGCCTGCTCGAGGAAGCTGCCGAACAGGATGAACAGGAAGATGTAGGTGGAGGAAACGTAGGTGGGGATGCCGAAGATGCCCTCGGTCCCCAGGAAGTACTGGTTGACGATCTGGTCGAAGCCGTAGCCGCGATGGCCCAGCGGCGCCGGCAGAACCTCGCCGAAGCCCACATAGGCGACGAAGAGCAGGCAGAGCACCGGCAGCGCCCAGCCCATCAGGCGCCGCGCCGCCTCGAACACCAGCGCCACCATGATGGTGCCCACCACCAGATCGGTGGTGGAGGGATCGCCGGAGCGCTGCACCAGCTCGCCCTCGAACGCCAGATGATAAAGGGACAGGACGAAGGACACGCCGCCCAGGACCCAGGCCAGGGCCGCCTTCACCGGATTGCCCCGGTCCATGGCGGCGTAAAGCGCGAAGACCATCAGCAGCAGGAAACCCACATGGATGGACCGCACCGGAAGGGAGGACAACGGCGAATAGGCCGCCGTGATGACCTGGAAGGTGGAGAAGACCAGCGCGATCCAGAACATGGCCCTGGATTCGACGCCGTGGCCGAACACCTCGCCCTTGGTGTCGATCTCCGAGGGATCGACACCGTTTCCGTCACGCTGGCCCATCGCCGTCCCCCCTCTTCACTCACTTCGCCTGTCATCCTGAGGGAGCCTGCGACCGAAGGGTCTTTCAGCCGCAGACGGTCCCGTCACGGGGTGAAGGGTTCTTCGCTCCGCTCAGAATGACAACAAAAGCCGCGCAATCGCCTCACTTCAACAGCCCGGCCTCGCGGTAGTATTTCTCCGCTCCCGGATGCAGCGGAATGGGCGACTTGGCCGCCTGTTCCGGCTGAATCTCGCGGGCGGCAGAGTGAGCGGCCAGCATGTCCGGCATGTTGGCGAACATGGACTTGGTCATGCCGTAGACCAGATCGGCGGGCACGCCTTCATGGGTGACCAGGAAGTTGCGCACGGCGGCCGTGGGCACGTCGGCGGTCTGGCCGCGATAGGTGTTGGCCGGCACCACCGAGGCGATGTAGGCGGTATCGCCGGTCTTGGCGATCACCTCGGCCGAGACCGGCACGATGACGATGTTGTCGCTGGTGGCGAGGTCACGCAGCGAGGCGACGCCCAGCCCGGCCGATTGCAGGGTGGCGTCCAGCTGCTTGTTCTTCATCAGCTCCACCGATTCGCCGAAGGGCAGGTACTGCACCTTCATGTCGGCATAGGAAAGCCCCGCCGCCTTGAAGATGGCCCGGGCATTCAGCTCGGTGCCCGATTTGGGCGCCCCGACGCTGACCCGCTTGCCCTTGAGGTCCTCCAGGGTCTTGATGCCGGAATCGGCGGTGGCGACGATCTGGATGTAGTTGGGATAGATGGCCGCCATGGTGCGCAGCTTCTTCAGGGGCACCTTGTAGCCGGCCTCTTCCACGCCCTCCCAGGCCTGGGTCAGCGAATCGCCCAGGGTGAAGGCCAGCTCGCCCCGCCCCGCCTGCAGCAGGTTGAGGTTCTCCACCGACGCCTTGGTGGCCTGGACGGTGACCCGGGCGCCCGGCAGGCTCTTGCCGTAGATGGACGACAGGGCGTTGCCCAGCGGGTAGTAGACGCCGCTGGTTCCGCCGGTGAGAATGTTGAGGAACTGATCGGCCGCAAAAGCCGGCAGCGACAGGAACGAGGCCAGCACGGCCCCCGCGATAACCCTCTTCATGATGCCTCCCAAGATATTGGCTGTTCTATTAGAAGGGTTTGGTATGACCATAGCGCAACCCCTCCGCCTTGACCAGATGAGCCGAACGCTCGTTCGATTCGCCTGTCTCGCCCTGTTGTGGACCGCCCCCGTCCGGGCCGAGCCGCCGCCCGCTCCCATCCTGGCCGCCGACCACCCGCTGGCCGGCAAGGTCTGGGAACCGGCCACCGGCAAGTGGCTGTCGCCGCGAGACGTGGCGGAAGCCGCCCGCGGCGCCGGCATCGTCCTGCTGGGCGAGGCCCACGACAATGCCGACCACCACGCGCTGCAGGCCTGGGTGGTGCGTGAACTGGCCGCCGCCGGCCGCCGGCCGGTGGTGGCGCTGGAGATGGTGGACACCGACCGTCAGGCGGACATCGACCGCAACATCGGGGACGTGGCCGGGCTGGGCGCGGCGCTGGAGTGGGAGACGCGCGGCTGGCCCGACTGGGCGCTCTACCGCCCCATCGTCGAGGCCGCCCTGGCCGCCAGGGGGGAGATCAAGGCCGCCAACCTGCCCCAGGACCTGACCCGGCGCATCGCCAAGGGCGAACAGGGAGCCGAGGTGGACGGACGGTTCGGCCTGGACCAGCCCCTGCCCCCCGCCGAGGAGAAGGCGCTGGCCACCGACATCCGCGAGGGCCATTGCAACCTGCTGCCGGAACAGGCGGTGGCGCCCATGGTCCGCGTGCAGCGGGCTCGCGACGCCGCCATGGCCGAGGTGCTGGCCGATCAGGCCTCGCGGCCCGAGGCCGGGCCGGCGGTGCTGATCGCCGGCGCCGGCCACGTCCGCGCCGACCGCGGCGTGCCGGCCCGCCTGGGCGCCATGGTGCCCGGCATCGCCATGCTGACCATCGGCTTCGTCGAGGTGGAGCGGGCCAGGACCAGGCCCGCCGCCTATGGCGAGGCCTATGGGACCAGGGTTCCCCCCTTCGACCTGATCTGGTTCACCGGCCGCGCCCCGCGCGAGGACCAGTGCGCCCTGATGGAAAAGCACATGAAGAAGAAGGAGGGGACGAAGTAGGGCGACATCAGGCCGATTGCCTGGCGCCCGCCGTCTCGACCTCGTCCAATTCGTCGAAGCAGGTGACGCGGTTGCGGCCCTGGCGCTTGGCCCGGTACATGGCCTCGTCGGCCAGACGCTGGACCTCGGCGATGGAAGCCACCTCCGGACCGGCGACGGCGACCCCGATGCTGGCCGTGATCCTCAGGCGTTCCACGCCGATGTCGGGCATCAGTGCCTCGATATCGCTCCGCAGTTTCTCCGCCAGCCGGCGGGCGCCCTCGCGGCCGGTATCGGGCAGCAGCACGCAGAACTCCTCGCCGCCGATCCGCCCTACCAGATCGCTCTGGCGGATGCCGTGTTCCAGGCAAAGCGCCGCCGCCCGCAGCACGATGTCGCCGGCCTCGTGGCCGAAACGGTCGTTGACGCTCTTGAAGTGGTCGAGATCGACGAACAGCATGGCGAAGGGAGACCCGGACCGCCGCGCCTGGCTAAGAGCACCTTCACACAGGCCGTAATAGGCCCTGGCGTTGAGCAGGCCGGTCAAAGGATCGCGGGCCGCCATGTGGGCCAGCTTGCGGTTGGCCTCGACCATGGCGTGGTGGAACGAGATGGAACGGGCGGCATAGGCGTGGAAGAAGGCGCTGATGTAGACCATGCCCAGCACCACGGTGATCAGCGCCCCCGGCGAATAGGGCGTCGGCAGATGGGGGTTGGCGACGATCACGATGGCGATGGATGCCGCCGTGGTGGCGATGCCGAAACGCGACCCCAGAATCAGGTAGACGCCGGGCAGGTTGAGGGCGAACCAGATGACCCGCAATTCGTCGGGGCCGTTGAACAGCAGCACCATGACGTACTGGGCCAGGGCCAGGACGGCATAGGCGGGTGCCACCAGCCGCATGCGCCGGGGATGGCCGCGCAGGATGACGAAGGCGGCGATGCTGACCGCCAGGAAGCCACGCCCCACCATCACGTAGACGGGATCGTAGAGTGGCGGCCCCGCCAGCACGGCCAGTTGGAACAGCCCGGTAATCAGGATTGCGAACACCAGCACGGCGCAGGTGAAGCGGTACTGGAACTGGCGGTATTCCTCACCCTCCGGGAAGACAGCATTCCCGAACACGGCGCGCTTCAGCCACATCGCCCGGCCCTTTCCGCCCGAAACGCCTCAATCCACCCGCAGGCTCTATGACCGAATATATCTTTTGGGTGGCGCGCGATCAAGCGACCGGAGGGTCAGACGATCCCCGCCTTGGCACGGGGATCATACCCATGGCGCGGTCCCCATTTTTCCACCAGGGCGCGGAAGTCGGCATCCTCGGGCAGCACCACCGACAGGGTGACCAATTGGTCGCCGCGCGTGTTGTGGGGGCCGGCGATGCCCTTGCCCTTGAGGCGCAGCACCGCGCCGGTGTTGGAGCCGGGCGGCACCGTCACCATCACCTTGCCGTCGATGGTGGGCACCGGCACCTTGCCGCCCATCACCGCTTCCTGCACCGTCACCGGCAGGTCGAGCAGCACGTCCAGGTCGCGGCGCCTGAAATGGGGATGCTCCTCCACCTTCAGCTCGATGAAGGCGTCGCCGGGAATCGCCCCGTCATCGGCGCCGTGGCCCTGGCCCTTGAGCCTGAGCGTCTGGCCGTCGGTGCTGCCCGGCGGAATGCGCACCTCGACGGTACGTCCCGACATCAGGGTCACCCGCTTGGTGCCGCCCGCCGCCGCGTCCAGGAACGAGATGGCGAGCGTGTGGCGGACGTCGCCGCCCCGGGTCTTGGCCCTGGCCTGGGCCTTGGCCTGGTCCTGGCCCTTCTGCTTGCGGCGGAACAGCTCGGCCAGGATGTCGTCCACGTTCTCGCCGAAGCCGCCGAAGCCTCCCCCCGCCCCTGCTCCCGCCCCTGGCCGGGGTCCGGAACGCGACCGCCAGGCGCCGCGCTTCGGCGTGCCCGAGGCGTCGATCTCGCCGGCGTCGAACTGGGCGCGCTTGGCCGGATCGGACAGGAAATCGTAGGCGGCCGAGATGTCCTTGAACCGCGATTCGGCCTTGGCATCGCCGGGGTTGAGGTCGGGGTGAAGCTCGCGCGCCAGGGCGCGGTAGGCCTTCTTGATCTCGTCTTCGGAAGCGGTGCGGGCCACGCCCAGCACCAGATAGGGGTCCTTCACCGCGTCGTCATCCCGGCTGCAATGGAAAAAGGCGGCACCGCCAACCCGTGACCATGCCGCCTTTTCGGTTAAGGAAGCGTGACCAGTCCGCCACTCCATCCAACTGTCATGCTGAGCAACGCGAAGCATCTTTCAGCCGAAACCGGAAGCCGCCCGTGCCTGAAATATCCTTCGGCTCCGCCCACTGCCGTCCGGTTTAATTGCCTGGGTGCTGGCGGACGGGTTTTTTCACCACCAAGACACCAAGGACACCAAGGACACCAAAAGGCATTCCAGCGGATCCGCGTGGATGGCCGGGACGATGCCCGGCCATGACGGTGAGGTTGGGCGGGGCGATCAGCTCCGTCCTCTTGGTGTCCTTGGTGTCTTGGTGGTTGAAGAGGCTTTTCCGTATCCCCATTCCGGTGGAGCCATCTCAAACCAAGCCTGGGCAAGGCAAGAGACCAGTGCTGGCCGAATTGAACCGGACGGCAGTGGGCTCCGCCTCAGGATGACATCCGTTAGTTGACCACGCTCCACGAGCCGTCGGGCTGCTTGCAGGCGGTGCCGGTGACCGCCTCCTCCTTGCCGTCCACCTTGACGGTGGACTGGAAGTCGCGGCAGGTCCGCCCGCTGGCGTCCTTGCTTTCGCTCACCGGGGTGACGGTGCCGGAATTGCCCGATTGCGGGTTGCTCCAGGCCACCGTCTGGCCGACCGGAGCGTCCTGGGCCTTCTCCTCGGCCTTCAGGACCTCTTCCTTGTCGGCCTTGTCCAGCTTCTTGCCCAGTTCCGAGCCGGCATAGGCGCCCACCGCCGCGCCGAGCGCCGTCATCAGCAGCCGGCCGGTGCCGCCGCCGAACTGCGAGCCCAGGAGGCCGCCGCCGACACCGCCCAGAATGGCGCCGGTGGTCTGGCCGACCTTGGCGTTCTCGCAGGCGCCCAGCAGCGACAGGGCGAGAAGGACGGAAACGATCCGGGGGGCATGGCTACGCATGGGGTTCTCGCTGAAAAGGGGGTATGCGACGAAACGTCTACCATATGCCCCGGAATCTGGGCATTTTGAGGGCGACGCGTCAATACCCGCCGGTGAGAGAATGTCCGCACCCGAAGCCGACCCCCTGGTCCTGTTCCACAAATGGATGGAAGAGGCAGAGAAGGCCGAGCCCAACGACCCCAACGCCATGGCGCTGGCCACCGCCGACGCCGAAGGCCGGCCCAGCGTGCGCATGGTGCTGCTGAAGGGCGCCGACGCCGGCGGCTTCGTGTTCTACACCAACCTGGAAAGCCGCAAGGGCCGGGAAATGGCCGCCAATCCCCACGCCGCGCTGTGCATCCACTGGAAAAGCCTGAAGCGCCAGATCCGCGCCGAGGGCGACATCACCACGGTCACCGACGAGGAGGCGGATGCCTATTTCGCCACCCGGGCGCGGGCCAGCCAGATCGGCGCCTGGGCCTCCGTCCAGTCGCGGCCGCTCACCGGCCGCTTCGAGCTGGAAAAGCGGGTGGGCGAGTTCGCCGCCAAATTCGGCCTGGGCAAGGTGCCGCGCCCGCCCCACTGGTCCGGCTTCCGCCTGGCCCCCCGGCGCATCGAGTTCTGGCACGACCGTCCCTTCCGCCTGCACGACCGCTTCGCCTATGTCCGCGAGGAAGGGGGCTGGCGCCTGGAACACCTCTACCCATGAGCGCCGCCGCCGGCCATGACCGCCTGATGCGGCTGGCGACATATGCCTCGACGGGCACCGCCGCGCTGCTGATCGCCGTCAAGCTGGTGGCCTGGGTGGCCACCGGCTCGGTGGCCTTGCTGTCCACCCTGATCGATTCCACCCTGGATCTGGCCGCCTCGGCGCTCAATCTGATGGCGGTGCGCCACGCCTTGGTGCCGGCCGACGACGAACACCGCTTCGGCCACGGCAAGGCCGAGGCCCTGGCCGGTCTGGGGCAGGCGGCCTTCGTGGTGGGGTCCGGCGGCTTCCTGCTGGCCGAGGCCGGCAACCGCATGGTCCACCCCCAACCCATCAATCACGGCGAATGGGGCATCGCGGTGATGGTGTTTTCCATAGCCGCCACCCTGGCCCTGGTCGGATTCCAGCGCATGGTGGCCAAGCGCACCGGGTCGCTGGCCATCTCGGCCGATTCGCTGCACTACACCGGCGACCTGCTGATCAACGCCAGCGTCATCGTCTCGCTGCTGCTGGCGGCGGGCACCGGCTGGCCGCTGGCCGACCCGCTGTTCGCCATCGGCATCGCCGGCTGGCTGATGTTCAACGCCTGGCAGATCTTCCGCCTGTCGCTGGACACCCTGATGGACAGGGAATTGCCGGAAGCCGACCGCGAGCGCATCCGCGCCATCCTCGCCGGTCATCCCGGCGTGCTCGACCACCACGACCTGCGCACCCGCACCTCGGGCCGCCAGGGCTTCATCCAGTTTCACCTGGAACTGCCGGGCGAGTTGCCCCTGGTCGAGGCGCACCGCATCTCCGACGACGTGGAAAAGGCCATCCTGGCGGAGTTCCCCGGCTTCGACGTGATCATCCACGAGGACCCGGCGGGAATCCGCGAAAACCGGACGGAGTTCAAGTAGAAGCGGTCAGGCGTGGCCGGCGCTGGCCGACAGCAGGCCCATGTCGATGCCCAGCTTGTGGATGGCCTGCTCGTATTTGTGCTCGAGGTCGCGGCCGAACAGCAGGGCCGGGTCGGCGGGCACGGTCAGCCAGGCGTTCTCGCGGATTTCCGAATCCAGCTGCCCCGAGCCCCAGCCGGCATAGCCCAGCGCCAGCAGGCTTTCACGCGGACCGGTGCCGTCGGCCATGGCGCGCAGCACGTCCACCGTGGCGGTCAGCGCCACGTCGCCCTCGACGATCATGGTGTTCTCGTGCAGGTAATCGGCGGAATGCAGTACGAAGCCGCGCCCGCTTTCCACCGGCCCGCCGAAATGGATGCGGATCTCGTCGCAGGCCGGGGTGGGGGGAATGTCCAGCTGTTCCAGCAATTGCGGGAAGGTCAGCCCGCCGAACAGCTTGTTGACGACGATGCCCATGGCCCCGTCGGCGTTGTGGGCGCACAGATAGACGACCGAACGCGCGAAGCGCGGGTCCTCCATCTGAGGCATGGCGATGAGAATCTGGCCGGCGAGATAGCCGGAGGTCCGCTGTGCAGTCATACCACTTCAGATATTCCGGCCAAGTCCGGAACGCAAGCCCGGACGCATCAATCAGACCGACACCGTCATCCCGAGCGAAGCCGAGGGATCTCCTCCTGGCGCAACGGCGCCAATCCTGAAAAACCGCGTCAGAATGAGATCCCTCCTCCCGATGGTCGTCGGGATGACGGATGGAGTCCTTAATCCTGCAAGCTGGACAAGAAAGCCCAGAGGTTCTTCCACTCCTCGGGGGTCCTGGCCTTCATGATCTCGATATCGTCATGCTGGCGCTTGCCGGCGAGGAAGCTGTCCACCTGGGTCTTGAGATAGGGAATGAATTGCGGCGCGATGGCCGGCTTCTTCAGGCGGCCCTGGCCCTTGTTGCCGTGGCACGGCGCGCAATCGGCGGCGTAGAACGCCTTGCCCGCCTCCACGTCGCCCGGTTCGCGCGGAATCTGCAGCACCTTCTTCATGATCTGCAGGCGGGCGTAGCCG
Source organism: Paramagnetospirillum sp. (assembly GCF_058402745.1). Classification (NCBI taxonomy): domain Bacteria; kingdom Pseudomonadati; phylum Pseudomonadota; class Alphaproteobacteria; order Rhodospirillales; family Magnetospirillaceae; genus Paramagnetospirillum; species Paramagnetospirillum sp. Next base: position 87,552 of record NZ_JBZVFI010000006.1, on the reverse strand, counting down.
TCGGTGGGCATGTTGGCCGGGGGCTTGGTGTCCAGCTTGATCTCGGAAAGATAGCGGGTGACGTCCAGCACGTCGCGCTCGGACAGTTCGCGGTCCACGGCGAAGGGAATCATGGGGATGTTCTCGCGCTCGCGGCTCTTGAACTTGCGCATCTGCTCGGCCAGGTAATCGGCGTTGAGGCCGCCCAGGCGGGGATAGGCGCCGCCGCCGCCGCCATTGCCCAGCTCGCCGTGGCAGCCGGCGCAGATGCGCATGACGTCCTGGGCGTTGTCCTTGTCGTAGACGTAGGGCTCGCCCTTGATCATGATCGGCGCCTGCTGGGCCCGGGCGGTACCGATGGAGGCGACCAGCCCGGCCAGCACCAGCGCCGCCAATCCCCTGCCGAAACCGATCCGCATCGCCCGTCCTCCGAAATCATGCCTGAGAGGCACTGGTTACGTGCGCCCGGCGGGCTTTGCATTGAGCAAGGTCAAGTCACGGCGTCTCGCCCCGTGGTTAGGTCCTCCTCCCCTTTTCGAGGAAGACCACCATGAACCGTACCGCGCTTGCCACCCTGATGGTTTTCGCCGCCACTCCCGCCCTGGCCCTGGACTGGGGCAGCGTGCCGGCCAAGGAGGTAGTGCTGTTCTATCCCGGCCAGTCGTCGCTGGAATGGGTGCTGTCGGGCGACCACGGCGGCGCGCCCAAGGTGAAGAACGGCAAGGCCTGCAAGGAATGCCACCTGGGCGAGGAGAAGGACATGGGCGCCACCCTGGTGAACGGCTCCAAGAACGAGCCGGCCCCCATCGCGGGCAAGCCCGCCTTCATCCCGGCCATGGTCAAGGTGGCCCAGGAGGGCGGCAAGCTGCATGTCCGCCTGGAATTCAAGGAAGGCGCCCAGCCCAATTCCAGGATGGACCCCGACTTCGCCACCAAGGTCACCCTGATGCTCGACGACGGCAGGCTGCCCGAGGCGGCCCAGGCCGGCTGCTGGGGCACCTGCCACGAGGACGCGGCCAAGATGCCGGCCGGCGGCGCCGGTGACCGCAGCAAGTACCTGAACCGCACCCGCGCCAAGCCGGGCCGCCAGGGGGCCGGCGACGAGCTGGTGGCGGCCGCCGAACTGGAGAAGATGCAGGCCGCCGGCCAGCTGATGGAGTACTGGCAGGCCCGCCTGAAGCCGGGTGCCGCGGCCCAGGCGGCGGGAGGCACCGTCTTCGACAGGCGCGCCGAGGTGAAGAGCGCCCCGGTCGCCGCCGAGGCGACCCAGGCCGGCGACACCTGGACGGTGACGCTGTCGCGCCCGCTGGCCGCCTCGGCCCCGTTCAAGGCCATCGAGGCCGGCAAGACCTACAATGTGGGCTTCGCCATCCATTCCGGCCATACGGCGCGGCGTTTCCACTACGTGTCGCTGGAGCATTCCCTGATGCTCGACAAGGGCGACGCCGACCTGATCGCGGTGAAGAAGTAGGTCAGCAACGGGCGCCGGCGGGGCGGAAGAACCCGAACCCGTTCTTGCCGGCCTTCTTCACCTCGTACATGGCGGAATCGGAGGCCTTCAGCAAGGTGGTCGCGTCATTGCCGTCTTCGGGAAACAGGGCGATGCCGATGCTCGACCCGATGACGGCCTGACGCCCTTTGAGGTCGATGGGCAGTTGAAGCGAGCCAATGATGCGCTCCGCGGCCTGGCTGGCCATGTCTGGCCCATTCAACCCACCCAGTACGACGACGAATTCGTCGCCGCCGACCCTGGCCACCGTGTCGGACTCCCGCACCGAAGCAGCCATCCGCCGGGCGGCCTCGACCAGGACCATGTCGCCCGCCTCGTGCCCGTGGCTGTCGTTGACCGCCTTGAAGCCATCCAGATCGACGAACAGCACCGCCGCCATGGTCGTGCCACGGCGGGACAGGGCGATGGCCTGCTCCAGGCGATCGCGCCCGAGGCCCAGATTGGGCAATCCGGTCAGGTGATCATGGGTGGCCGAGAACTCCAGGTCGCGCGACAGCCGTTCGGACAGATCCAGGGCATCGTTCAGGCGCCGCACCGTGGGCCATACCAGAAGGGCGCCGGCCGAGGACGCCAGCAATATGAGGATAAATGCAACCGCATATGCCCTCGGATCGCGGGACGGGCCGTTGGCAAGCGGCAGGGACACCTCGCGCACGCCTCGAAAATCACCGAGCGCCCATTGGATGTCGCGGCCGAAATCGAAGCGGTTGTGGCATTCGACGCAGCTCGGCCGCATGACCAGCGCCCTGGCGAGATGAAGCACCTCCAGGCCATTGACGGTGCTGCGGTAGGTATAGGCGGCATCGGGACTCTTGCGGAGAAAGTCGATGGCGGCCTGCTGATCCGCGGTCAGGGTCCGAGTCCGCGCCCAATGGAACGGGTATTCGCTGTAAAGACTGGCCGACAGCCCCGCCACAGCCGAATTCAAACGGATTCCCAGCGCATTGACGAAGGTGGCCGGAAACGGCAGGGCCCGCTCGTCCCGCAGCAGATCGTGCGACATTTCCATGCCATTGAGGAGCGCTCTGGTGGCGATTTCCTGGGAGTAGTATTCGTGCATTTCATTGAGCGCGACCGCATAGCTTTCGGCGATGCCGACCGTCAGTATCTCGCGCTCCGTATTGGCCAAATATTGAGCGGCCGCGACCATGATGGCGCAGGTCATGGCAACAAATAAAAACACCGCAAGTTGAATGCGCTTGAACATATTGACGCCAACGGAATATTCCGACAGTCATTGTCGGAAATTGAATGCGATCCGTGGCGGGACATAACAGTCGGAACCATCACTGTCAAGGCGTCATTCGTTAGGATACAATGACTCTAATATAAATAAATTGACCCGTTTCATTATGCCGAGGCCATTACCTATTGGCGGCCTTTACCAGATCGCCGATGGAAACCAGCCCTTTCACTTCCCCATCCTGGACCACTGGAATGTGGCGACAACGGGTCTCGGTCATGATTTCCAGGATTTCTTCGACGCTGTCGTCGAAGGCGCAGGCCACCACGTCGCGGGACATGGCGTCACTCACCGACAGGGAGATCATCTCGGCCCCCATGCGGGCGAAGGCTCGGGCGATATCGCGCTCGGAAAGAATGCCGGCGATGCCGCCGCCGCCATCCGAACAGATCACCGCTCCAATGTTCTTCTCCAGCAGCAGCGACGCCGCCTCGCGCAACGACGCCCCGGGCGAGATCTCATAGATATCCAGTCCCTTGTAGGACAGCACCTCGGAAATCCGCATCATCCATCCTCTTCTGCAAACCAGACGCTTCCCGCGAGGCCAGAGATAGCAGCCCAATACGAATGGATTATCCTAAGGTAAGTAATAGACCGTATCCGGGTTGACAACAAAGTGCAAACGCCGCCTGGACGGCCCTGTCGTTCCACCCCTGCGGTGATTGCCCCCTGCCGCCCGCCGACGGCGCCATCTGCCCCTCGCCAAGGACGCGGTGGTCAACGCCATCGTCATCCTCGACATCTTCGCCCAGGCGGTTCCCTATGTGATCGACGATGCCCTGATGGAATTTACGGCCTTGACCGGCCTCAAGGCCCGTGACCGGGGACTATGACCTTTTGGGGGTATCCCCCCCAAAAAAGGATAAGTCCATGACCAATTCCCTTGCCGGCAAGATCGCCGTCATCACCGGTGCCAGCAGCGGCATCGGCCGCTCCATCGCCGAGCGCTTCCTGGCCGATGGCGCCAAGGTCGCCATCTTCGCCCGCAACGCCGCCGCCCTGGCCGAGATCGCCAAGGGCCGCGAGGACTCCGTGCTGGCGGTGACCGGCGACGTCACCAGCGCCGCCGACCTGGAGCGGCTGGTGGCCGAGACGGTCAAGCGCTTCGGCGCCGTCGACATCGTGGTGCCCAATGCCGGCATCGCCAAGGTGGTGCCGTTCGAGCAAAGCGACGCGGCGGCCATCGACCATCAGTTCGCCGTCAATTTCACCGGCGCGGTGCAGACGGTGCGCGGCTTCCTGCCCCATATCCGCAAGGGCGGCTCGGTGCTGTTCGTCACCACCTTCCTGACCCAGGTGGGCTTCCCGGGTCTGGCCATCTACAGCGCCAGCAAGGCGGCGCTGAAGTCGTTCTCCCAGACCCTGGCCGCCGAACTGGCGCCCAAGGGCATCCGGGTGAACGCGGTGGCCCCCGGCCCCATCGGCACCCCCATCTGGGGCAGCATCGGCCTGCCCGCCGACGTGCTGCAGGCCGTCGCGACCCAGGTGACGGCGCGCCTGATGCCCGGCGCCTTCGGCGAGCCCGGCGACATCGCCGCCACCGCCGCCTTCCTGTGCTCGGACCAAGCCAAGAATATCTGGGGCCAGGAAATCGTCGTCGATGGCGGCTACACCATCGGTTGAGTTGGAATGCCAGCGGGCGGGACGCCCGCGCTCCGAACTAAAAATCAATGGGCGGGACGCCCGCGCTCCGCACCCTTGGAGCGCGGGCGTCCCGCCCGCATCCCGTCAAGCGGCCTGCAGCTCCGCGCTCATGGCCAGATTGCCCTGGTGGTCGACCGCCCATAGCTCGGCCCCGCCCGGCACGGGGCGGCCCGCCACCTCGAAGGGATGAATGTCGAACAGCGGCCGCCTGGCCCGGAATTCAAATCCGGTGACCCGCGCGCCGGGATTGTTCCTCAAGTAAAGGTCCATCAGCAGGGTGGCGATCAGCGGACCGTGGACGATCAGGCCGGGATAGCCTTCCACCTCGCGGCAATAGTCGCGGTCGTAATGGATGCGGTGGCCGTTGAAGGTCAGCGCCGAATAGCGGAACAGCAGCACGATGTCCGGCCGGATGCGCCGCCGCCAGACGGCACCGGCGGGTTCCGGCTCGCCCGGGGGCAAGGATTCGCCCGGCTTGGGCGCCTCGCGGTAGACGATGTGATGCACCTCGGCGAGCGCCGGCCCGGCCTCGGTCGAGATGTCGTGCTCGACCCGGACGAACACCATGGGGCCGGACCGTCCGGCCTTCTCCACCACGTCGGCGATGGTCGAGCGCCGGATGATGGCCGCCCCCACCGGGATGGGAGCGGTGAAGGAGAACTCTCCCCCCGCCCACATGCGCCGGGGCAGGTCCACCGGCGGCAGGAATCCGCCCTTGTGCGGATGGCCGTCGGCGGCGATGTCGCGTTCCAGGGCGCGCGGCAGGAAATAGAGCCAGTGGCCGAGCGGCGGCACCTCGCCCGGGCTCCACGGCGGATCGGCATGGTCCAGGGTGGCGGCCAGCCCGGCCAGCGGAGCCCGGGTCGCCACGTCCCGGACCGTCTCGGTCCGCCCGATCCAGTCGCTGAGCGTCATGGTCAATGTGATCCCGTTTCAGGTGACGGCCGGGTCTGCAGCGCCTCCAGTCCCCGAACCGGCGCCGAGGCGGCCAGGGCGCGGGCATAGGCGGCGCGGTTGGCCAGCAGCCGGTCGGCCAGGTCCATCTCCAGCTTGCTGTCGCCCAGTTTGGCCGGGGCGCAGGTGTCGCGCAGCCGGTGGCGCAGTTCGGTGTCGCCGATGCCGGTGCCGCGCCACACCGCCAGGGTCTCGGCCGGCTTGCCGGGCAGGATGCCGCGCCCGATGCCCTCGACCATCTGGGCCGCATTCTGGGGCGTGCCGGCGGTGCACAGGGCCGGCAGCACGCCCAGCCCGTGCAGGGCATAGCCCGAGGGCGCGTGGAAGCGCGACCAGGTCAGCGTGATCTCGCCGTCGTTGGGCAGGCGCACCACCGTCTGGACGGTGCCCTTGCCGTAGGAATTGGTGCCGATGACCACGGCGCGCCCGGCGTCCTGCAGCGCCGAGGCGACGATCTCGGCGGCCGAGGCCGAGCGTCCGTCCACCAGCACCACCAGGGGCAAATCCTCGCCGATGTCGCCGGGCTTGGCCTCGAAGGCGTTGGCGGCGGCCGGGTGGCGGCCCCGGGTCGAGATGATGGTGCCCTCGGCCACGAACAGGTCGACCACCGCCACCGCCTTGTCCAGCAGCCCGCCGGGATTGCCGCGCAGGTCCAGCACCACGCCCTGCAGGCCGGCGCCCAGACGGGTGCGGACCTCCTTCAGCTGGTTTTCCAGGCCGTAGGCGGTGCGCTGGTTGAAGCTGCTGATCTTGAAATGGGCGATGCCGCCGTTGACCGAGGTTGTCACCGTCTGGGGCACGATCAGCGAGCGGCGCAGGCTGAACTGCAGCATCTGCGATCCCCGGCGCAGCGCCAGCGTCACCTCGGTGGCGACGGCGCCGCGCAGGCGGGCGGAAACCTCGCCCCGCTCCAGCCCCTTGACCGGGTCACCGTCGATGGCGGTGATGACGTCGCCGGATTTGAGGCCCAGCTTGGCGGCGGGGCCGTCCTCCACCACCTCGACGATGCGGATTTCACCGTCGATCAGGTCGAAGCGGATGCCGATGCCGCCGAAGCCCGAACGGTTGGAGCGGTGTTCCCGCGCCTCCCTGGCCCCGGCATAGCGGGAGAACAGGTCAGCCTTGCCCAGCGCCCCCTCGAACACCGCCTGGTACAGGCGCTCGGCATCGGCGTCCCGCAGACGCTCGGAGGATTGCGAGGCCTCCAGCGCCGCGTTGACGGTGATGCGCGCCCAGCCCACCGCGTCGTCGGGCGGCGCTGCCGGGTAGTCGGCCAGCACGGTCTCGGGGGTGGCGAGGCGCAGGCGGCCCTGGTCCAGGGTGACCGCCAGCTGCGGATCGATCTCGGCCAGCCCGCGCAGCCCGTCCAGCGCGATGGCCTGGGCGGTCACCGGCTGCAGGTGGCGCTCGACGATGGCGTCGAAGCCGAACGCGATGGTGCGCTCGGCCTCGCCCGCCACCCAGCCGGCGGCGGCGGAATCGGCGAGGGCGGACAGCGCCAGGACCAACCCGGCTCCCATGGTCTTGGATCGGCTCATCGCGGCGATTATGCGCAAGGCCGGGCCTGGCGGTACAGAGGTTTCATACGGGTCGTCAAATCAACCAACCTGTCATCCCGACGCCCGGAGGGCGGAGGGATCTCATCCTGGCACGATTTCTCAGAAGCCGGCACCAATGGTCCAGGCGGAGATCCCTCGCATGCGCTCGGGATGACATGAAGAATCGGACCAAAGACGAGGTGGCATCATCGCGCCCCCTTCAGGCGATGGCGGAGATAGGCGGGGGGAGTCCTGAACGCCATGTGCATGCCGTCGGAAAACGAGGCGAGACGGAGCCCGCGCGAGCGCAGCAGCTCGGTCAGCGAGGCCCGCGAATGGATGGAGACATGGCCGTTGCGCGGCGCCACGTACCACCAGCCCAGCCCGATGGCGTCGAACTCCGCCGGCTGCAGCAAGGTGGAAAAGATCAGCGCGCCGTCGGGCTCCATCAGCGCCAGCGCCTCGTCCAGGACCCGCTGGGGTCGCATGGCGTGCTCGAACACCTCGAAGGCGGTGACCAGACCGGCGGTGGCGAAGTCGGGGGCGGGATGGGGCGTGTGGGGGTCGATGGTGGCGGCCCGCATCCCCGCCGCCCGCAATTCGGCGGCGAAGCGTCCGTTGCCGCCGCCGTAATCGATCACCGGGACGGCCGCCGCCCCGTCCCCCAGCAACTGCCGCAGCCAAAGGGCATTGCCCACCGGCCTCGTCTCGGCGTATTCGGGATCGACCACTTGGTAATCGGCATTGTAGATGCGCCGGGCGAAATCCTCGTCGCTCCAGCGCAGCATGGTGTCGGCGAAGACCAGGGAACAGCGGGGGCAGCGGCGGTAATAGACCGGAACGCCCCGCAGGCCCAGGCGCTTGCCCTCCCGCTCCAGACAGCTCTTGTGAAAGTCCACCACCCCCATCAGCGGCGACGGCGCGCCGCACACCGTGCAGGCGACCGGGCTGGGATCAGCGGCGGCGAAGACGCTCATCGCCGCCCTTTGCGCCCTCCGCCGCCGGGGCGGAACGGCCGAGAGCCGGGCCGGGGCGGACGGGCGGGACGTTCGGGCGCTCCGCCCAGGCGGAACACCATGGAGCCGGTCAAGGTGTTGGCCTCGGCCAGTTCCACCTCCAGCTTCTGCCCCAGCTGGAAGGTCTTGCGGGTGCGCTTGCCCACCAGGCAGTGGTGGACCTCGTCGTGGACGTAGAAATCCTCGGGCAGGGTCGAGATGGGCACCAGCCCGTCGGCCCCGGTGCCGTCCAGGGTGACGAACAGGCCGAAGCGGGTGACGCCGGACACCTTGCCGGCAAACGTCGCCCCCACCCGGTCCGACAGGAAGGCGGTGACGTAGCGGTCCACCGCTTCGCGCTCGGCCACCGCCGCGCGCCGTTCCGTGATCGAAATGTGCTCGCCCCATTCGGCGAAGTGTGCGACTGCATCCGCAGGCAGCGCGCCCTCGCCCAGATGCAGCCCCGCGATGAGCGCCCGGTGGACCAGAAGGTCGGCATAGCGGCGGATGGGCGAGGTGAAGTGGGCATAGCGCGCCAGCCCCAGGCCGAAATGGCCGATATTCTCCGGGCTGTACTGGGCCTGGGCCTGGGAGCGCAGGATCACCTCGCTGACCAGATGGGAATTGGCGGTGTCGGCCACGGCTTCGAGGATGCGGTTGAAATGGGCGGGCTTCAGCACCTGGCCCTTGGCCAGCTTCAGGTCCAGCGACGACAGGAATTCCCGCAACCCTTCCAGCTTCTCCTGGGAGGGCAGGTCGTGGATGCGGTACATGCAGGGTTTGTGGACCTTCTCCAGCGTCTCGGCGGCGCAGACATTGGCCATGATCATGAAGTCCTCGATCAGCCGGTGGCTGTCGAAGCGTTCGCGCTCGGTGATGGAGTCCACCTTGCCGTCCGGCGTGATGGTCACCTTGCGCTCGGGGATGTCCAGCTCCAGGACGCCGCGTTCCTTGCGCTCGCGGAACAAGGCCGCCCAGGCGCCGTAGAGCGGCTCGATCACGCCCGGCAGCAGCGGCCCGGTCCTGTCGTCGGGCCGTCCGTCCTTGGCCGCCTGCACCTGGGTATAGGTGAGCCGCGCCACCGAACGCATCATTCCCCGCACGAAACGATGCCGCAGCTTGTTGCCCAGCGCGTCCAGCCAGAAATGCACCGCCATGCAGGGGCGGTCCTCGTCGGGCTTCAAGGAGCACCAGCCGTTGGAGAGCTCCTCGGGCAGCATGGGCACCACCCGGTCGGGGAAATAGACCGAGTTGCCGCGCTTGAAGGCTTCCTTGTCCAGCGCGTCGCCGGGCCGCACGTACCACGACACGTCGGCGATGGCGACGATGCAGTGCCAGCCGCCGGAATTCTTGGGGTCGGGATCGGGCTCGGCGAACACCGCGTCGTCGAAGTCGCGCGCGTCCTCGCCGTCGATGGTGACCAGGGGGATGGAACGCAGGTCGGTGCGGTCGCCCAGGGGCGCCGGCCCCTCGGCCGCCGCCTGTTTCAGGGCGGCCTCGGGGAACTCGAAAGGAATGTCGTTGGTGTGGATGGCCACCAGGCTGACCGAGCGGGGCGCGCCCAAGAGGCCCATGCGCTCCTTCACCGAGGCGGTGCGCACGCCGTAAAGCCGCCCCGGCATGATGTCGGCCAGCACCAGCTCGCCGGCCTTGGCGTCGCCCGTCTCGCCCCTGGGCACGATGTATTCGGCCTTCTCCTTGCGCGAGGTGGGGCGCAGGCGCCCCGTTCCGTCGGGATTGGGCTCGAACACGCCCAGCACGCGGGCGCGGGCCTCGCCGATGATGCGGATGGGCCGCGCCTCGTAGACGTCCTCGCCCCTCACCCGTTTCAGCTTGGCCAGCACCCGGTCGCCGACGCCCACCGCCGCCTCGCCGGGGCGGAAGGGGGCCATGAAGATGCGCGGCGGCCGTCCCTCGCCCTCCCAGTTCAGGGGCCGGGCCAGCAATTCGCCGTCGGCATCGGTGCCGACGATCTCGACCACGCCCACGTCGGGCAGTGCCCCGGGACGGGCGAAGCGCCGTTTCTGGCCGCGCTCGACGGCGCCTTCCTTCTCCAGCTCCTTCAGGATGGCCTTGAGGTCGATCTTGTCGGACCCCTTGAGGTTGAAGGCCCGCGCCAGCTCGCGCTTGCCGACCCGTCCGGGCTGGGCCCGGATGAAGTCGAGGATTTCCTGCTTGGACGGAATGGGGACGATTTTCTTGGGCTTGTGCGTCGGCTTTTTCATTCCCCCAGCCTATAGAGCGGAGGGGCCGATGTCAGCCGTCGTCTCCAAAATGGGTTTTCAGGGCCTGGACGCAGGCCGCCCGCAGCGGCGGAAGATCGTCACGGATACTCTGCCACAGGCGAGTCGGTGAAATGACGTCGTACTCGTGGCGGAGAGGATTGCCGATTCCCCGGATGTCGGCCCATGGCAGGTCCGGACAAAGACGCTCAGCCTCGGCCCCGAGCTTCATTGCCGCCTCGCTGATGATCTGAAAACAACGCTCCACCGCACGCAAGGTCTTGCGATCCTGGTTGAGCGCGGCGGTATCGGCAACGCCACCGATGAAAGCGGTGGCATCGTCAATGCTGTCGATGATGTCCTGAAGTCTTTGCGCCGGACGTTCAGAAGGCATCGACCCGATCCCTCTCCACCGCCTGCCGGAAGCGGGGGCGGCTCATCTCGTGCAACTCGATCATATCCACGGGACTGCCGAGCAAGTCGCTGAGGGTTCTCTCGATCGCCACGAACTGGAACAGACCGACGGGATGGGCGGGATCGAATTCCACGGCCACGTCCACATCGGACTCCCCGGTATCCTCGCCCCGCGCCACCGAACCGAACACACCGGCATGCAGGACGCCCCGCGCCCGCAGCTCTTCGGCGTGAGCGCGCAACACGGCAAGGACATCATCGAGTTTGGCCATGACCCGCCATCCATCAAACGACCTGAGCCAGTTATAGCGCATCCCCGTGACACACGGAATGCCTGGGTCCGCTTGACCCCCATCAAGGGGCCCTTCCGCCCTCCATGCTGTGATGAGGCCTTGAGGAGCACCCCATGGCCAAGCCCGAAATCTTCCGCATCGGCCTGAACGACCCCGAGGCCGAGACCACCTTCCGGCGCTTCACCTCCGCCATCTGCGGCGAGACCGGCCACGGCCGCCACGCCGTGCTGACCTATGGCGCCGATGGCCCGCGCTGCCTGCTGCAGAACAGCGGCCGCTGCCTGGACGCCGACACCCCCTGGCGCATGACCCGCGAGGTGCTGTTCCCGGTGTTGAGCTTCGACGACGGCATCCAATGGGTGGCGCTGTTTCCCATGGACGACTGGCAGATGCGCATGGATGCGGCGCTGGAAGCGTCGTTTGCCGCCGACAGGCCCTGGTCGCGCCTGCTGGCCGAGCAATTGCTGGCCGAGCTGCCCGGGGTCACCCACCTGATCGTGTCGCGCTGACCAGGGCGCCCGCCAGGGCCAGGGCGCAGACGATGGCGGCGCCGGTGGGCAGGTCGAGCAGCAGCGATGCCGCCAGCCCCAGGACATAGCCCGCCACCCCCAGCCCGAAGCCCCCCGGCGCCGAACGCGTCGCCAAGGCGGGCACGATCAGCGAGGCGAAGACCAGGAACACGCCCACCACCTGCACCGAGAGGGTGACGGCGGCGGCGAACACCGCATGGAACAGCCAGGGCCGCCGCTCCAGCCCGCCCTTGAGCGTCAGGGCCAGCAGCGGCAGGGTCGGCAGGGCGAGGACCAGCACCTGTTCCCACGTCACCCACAGAATCTGGCCGACCAGCAGGTCCTTCAGATGCTCGTCGCCATGGGGCGACAGGGCCAGCAGGATGATCTCGGCCGAGGCGGCGACCACGAACAGTACGCCGATCACCGCCTCCTGCCGCGCCCCCGCCCGCTTTTCGCTCCAGGCGAGAAAGGCGGCCCCGGCCAGGGCGGCGGCCAGGGCGACGGCCTGCACCCAGGCGCCTCCCGGCTCGAAGCCGGCGGCGTGGGCGGCGACCACCCCCAGACCGGCCACCTGGGCGATGGCCAGATCGATGAAGACGATGCCGCGCGCCAGCACCATGCGCCCCAGGGGCACATGGGTGGCCAGCACCAGCAGCCCGGCCCCCAGGGCGGGCAGCAGGACCAGCGTCTCAGCCGCCGCCATGGGCGGCCAGCAGACGGCGGATGGTGTCGGCGTAAAGGCCGAACAGATCGCGGGCGTCCTCGTTCCCCCCCACGGTGAAGGGCAGGACCACCGCCCGGGCGCCGGTCCGCTCCGCCAGGGAGAGGGCGGGGCGGCCATCCTGGTAGGCGGCATGGAGGATCAGGCGCACGTTCCGGGCCGGCAATTCGGCAACCAGCCGGGCGAGGTGGCCGGCTCCGGCGGGAATGCCCGGCTTGGGCTCGATGGCCGCCGCCTCCTTCATGCCCAGCCAGTCGAGCATGTAGACCCATTCCCGATGCTGGACCGCCACGGCGACGCCGCGCAGGGGCGCGGCCTGCCGCTCCCACTCGCCGATGGCGCGCTCCAGCCGGGCCAGGAAATCCGTCTGCCGCCGGCCATAAGCCTCGGCATGGGCGGGATCCAGGCGGGCCATGCGCTCGCCCAGGGCGCGGGCGATGGGAATCAGGTTGCGGGGGTCGGTGTGGATGTGGGGATTGCCCGAAGCGTGGACGTCGCCGTCGGCGCGGTCCAGGCGGGCGGGAACCTCCTTCATGGCCACCTGGGACGCCGCATCGAGATAGCCGGCCGTCCCCGGCTGCACCCGGGGATTGGCGCCCTGGCGCAGCAGCACCGGCAGCCATCCCGCCTCCAGCTCCGCCCCGGTGCAGACCACCAGGTCGGCGCCGCGCATCCGCGCGATCAGAGCGGGGCGGGCCTGGATATGGTGGGGATCCTGGCGCGCCGTGGTGGCGGCGAAGACCTCCGCGTCGGGCCCGCCCAGTTCGGCGGCCAGGGCGGCCCATTCCGGCTCGCAGGCGAAGATCTCCAGGGCATGGGCCTGGACGGGAAGCAGGACCAGCAGCGCGGCGGCGGCGAAACGGATCACGGCCTTTCTCCTCAGTAGGGGTGAGCGCCGTGGGCGCCCAGGCTGACGGTGTATTGCAAGATCACCTGGTGGTCGGCGGCGGGGCCGGAATTGTCCATGTTGCCCTGCAGGCGGAAGCGGCCGAATTCGCTGGTGGAGTAGTCGAGCATCACGCTCTTGCGCGAGGCGACATGGCCGGCCGGGTCCAGGGTGGTGCCGATCAGTTCGTCGTTGATCTCGCCCCAGGCACGGTCGTAGCGGGCGCCCACCCGCCAGCGAGGCATGAACTGCCACACCGCCTGGGCGTAGTAGCCCTGCTGGGTGGATTGGTCGCGCAGATCGTTGAACAGGCCGCTTTCGCTGCGGTGGAAGTACTCGCCCTGCAGCTTGACGTACCTTTCGGCGAAATTGCCGTCGGGAGCCCATTTGTAGACCGCATCGACGATGTGGAGCGCGTTGTCGCCCTTGAAGGTGTCGTTCTCGTTGTTGGTCTTGCGCTCGCGGGCATGGGTGTTGAGGCGCGACAGGCCCAGGCGCCACGAGCCGCCCTCGCCGCCCTTGCCGATGTCGTCGCCCACATGGGCGAACACCGACCACGCCCCCATGCCCTTGTTGGAGACGCCCTGGCCGGGATAGGAGCCGCCGCGCATGCCCTCGGCCCCCAGTTCCACGAACATTCTGGTGGGAGCCAGCCAGCGGACCTGCACGCCGTCGTCGCCGTATTGCGGTCCCAGCATCAGCAGGTAGGGCAGCGGCGCGTCGGCGAAATCCCAGGTATGGGCGTGCTGTTCGTTGAGCGTGCCGATGCCCGACTTGAAGCGCCCGCCCTTGACGGTGAAGCCCCAGGGCAGCGACGTGCTCCGGATGAAGGCCTCCTCCACCTCCACCGTGTTCTCGCGGGTGAAGGCCAGGGTCAGCGCGCCGTACAGCGCCTGATCCACATTGGCGGAGAAGGTCACCTCGGACTCGCCCAGGGCGAAGCCGCGCTCCATGGGCTTGCCTTCGTCGCCCAAGGCGAAGCCGGGAACGCGATAGGCCGCCGGGTCCTTCTTGGACAGGGTCGCCGTGCCGTTGAGGATCACCGAAACGGACGGGTTGAAGCCCGAGGCGCTTTCCGGCGGCTTGCCCTTGGCCGCCTGCTCGGCGGTCTTGCGCGCCTCCTCGGCCTTGGCGTCCACCGCCGCGCTCTTGCCTTCGGCCTGCACGAGACGCTTTTCCAGTTCCTGAATGCGCGCCTCGTAATCGGCACGCATGCGCGCCACCTCGCGGCGCACCTCCTGCAGCCCAGCTTCCTCGGCCTGGGCGGGCAAGGCGAGGGCGGCGATCAGGGCGGCGGTCAGCAGGCGGGGCGTCATGGCGGGGCTCCGTGAAAGGCAATTTATCGGCCGGACTCTATGTTATGTTATAACGTAACGTCAAGCGGCCATGCTTGACGCCGCCTGCGCACCCGTCTACTCAGTCTTCCAAATCGATCACGCCTAAGCGGAGAGCCCCCAATGGCCTCGTACCAGTACGTCTACGTCATGAAGAACCTGACCAAGGCCTATCCCGGCGGGAAGGAGATCATGAAGGGGCTGACCCTGAGCTTCCTCCCCGGCGCCAAGATCGGCGTGCTGGGCGTCAACGGCGCCGGCAAGTCCACCCTCTTGAAGATCATGGCCGGCATCGACAAGGAATACGGCGGCGAGGCCTGGGCGGCCGAAGGCGTCAAGATCGGCTACCTGTCGCAGGAGCCCCATCTCGATCCCAACAAGGACGTGCTGGGCAACGTCATGGAGGCGGTGGCCGAGACCAAGGCGCTGCTGGACCGCTTCGACGAGGTCTCGGCCAAGTTCGCCGAGGAGATGAGCGACGACGAGATGAACGCGACCATCGCCGAACAGGCGGAGTTGCAGGAAAAGATCGACCACCTCAACGCCTGGGACCTGACCCGCACCATCGAGATCGCCATGGACGCGCTGCGCTGCCCGCCCGGCGATTCCGACGTCACCACCCTGTCGGGTGGCGAGCGCCGCCGCGTGGCGCTGTGCCGCCTTTTGCTGTCGCACCCCGACATGCTGCTGCTGGACGAGCCCACCAACCACCTGGACGCCGAATCGGTGGCGTGGCTGGAGCGCTTCCTGGAGGATTATTCCGGCACGGTGGTGATGGTCACCCACGACCGCTACTTCCTGGACAACGTCACCGGCTGGATTCTGGAACTGGAGCGCGGCCGCGGCATCCCCTACGAGGGCAACTACACCTCCTGGCTGGAGCAGAAGGGCAAGCGCCTGGAGCAGGAGGAGCGGGAAGAGACCGCCCGCATGCGCGCCATCCGCGACGAGCTGGAATGGGTGAGGTCCAGCCCCAAGGCCCGCCAGACCAAGTCCAAGGCCCGTATCAGCGCCTTCGAGGATCTGGTGGCCAAGTCCCAGGAAAAGGCCACCGGCCCCGCCGTCATCTCCATTCCCCCCGGCCCGCGCCTGGGCGGCAAGGTGATCGAGGCCGAGAACGTGTCCAAGGCCTTCGGCGACAACCTGCTGTACGAGAACCTGAACTTCCGCCTTCCCCCCGGCGGCATCGTCGGCATCATCGGCCCCAACGGCGCCGGCAAGACCACCCTGTTCCGCATGATCACCGGCGCCGAGCAGCCCACCAGCGGCACCTTCACCGTGGGCGAGACCGTGGTGCTGGGCTATGTGGACCAGAGCCGCGATTCGCTCGACGCCGACAAGACGGTGTTCGAGGAGATCAGCGATGGCCAGGAGGAGATCGATCTCGGCAAGCGCAAGATCAATTCCCGCGCCTATGCCGGCCTGTTCAACTTCAAGGGCGCCGACCAGCAGAAGAAGGTCGGCGTGCTGTCGGGCGGCGAACGCAACCGCGTCCACCTGGCCAAGATGCTGAGCCGCCCCGCCAACGTCATCCTGCTGGACGAACCCACCAACGACCTGGACGTGGAGACCCTGTCGGCCCTGGAAGACGCCCTGGCCGAGTTCCCCGGCTGCGCCGTGGTGATCAGCCACGACCGCTTCTTCCTGGACCGCATCGCCACCCACATCCTGGCCTTCGAGGGCGATTCCCAGGTGGTGTGGTTCGAGGGCAACTACCAGGATTACGAAGCCGACCGCAAGCGCCGCCTGGGCGCCGAGGCCGACCAGCCCCACCGCATCAAGTACAAGCCGCTGAAGCGCTAGGATCGACCAGCATGTCGAAGCACACGGTCGTCGCCGCCGCCTGCGCCCTGCTGCTGGCGGCGGGGACCGGCGCCTGGTTCCTGGCCGCCCGCCCGCCCGCCAGCGGAGGCGATGAACTGGCGGCGGTGCCGGGCGACGGGCTGGTCACCTTCGCCCGCATCCAGACCGAGATGAACCGTGCCGGCGCGGGCAAGCCGGCCCTGCCCGCCGATCCCAACGCCGACAAGCTGGAAGCCATCGGCGGCGCGCTGCGCGAGTTCCTGGCCGGCAACACGGTCAAGGCGTCCAACATGCTGGACGACATCGACGCCGAGATCGACCTGCGGGTGCCCACCGAGGAGCAGGTGGACGCCGACCCCTTGCTGGCCGACAAGGAGGAATGGCTGATCAGCTATTTCGAACTGCTGCCCGACGCCCCCCAGGGCAAGGGCGTCAAGGCCGACACCTACGTCTTCGTCCGCTACGCGCTCACGCTTCGCAAGGTCGAGGCGGTGCTGCTGGCCGAGACCATGCCGTCCACCAAGGGATACGACCTGGTGGCCCGCAAGACCGAGCCCGAGCCTTCGGTGTTCGACGGCATGAATCTGCGCTTCCCCTGCCGCATGGCCGCCAGCCACCGCGCCCTGCTGGAGGAGGCGGCCCGGCGCCTGGGACCGCTGGGCGGCGGGCCGCTGACCGGCTGCCCCACGCCCAAGGGCCGCGAAGCCGATTTCAATCTGCAGGAACGCATCGCCCGCGATCCCGCAAGCGCCCTCACCTCCGCCGCCAACGGCCACGGCCCGCTGCCGCGCGATCTCAAGACCCCGCTGATGACCGCCGCCGCCAAGGGCAGCCTGGCCGACATCACCAAGGCCATGAATGCCGGCGCCGATCCCCACCGGGCCGACGCCCGCGGTCGCACCGCCCTTCACTACCTGCTGGGCAACCAGACCCTGCCCTCCGCCGACCGGGCCCAGGCGGTGAAGCTCCTATACTGACGGCCTTCACCCTTGAAGGAAGGCGGCACCGCCCCAAAGTCTTGAGAGGAGAGACCTGAGACTCGGACCTCAAGGGAGGGCGTCCATGATCGTCAAGACCATTCTGAAATCCAAGGCCCGCGGCGCCGGAATCGTTTCGGTCACGCCCGATGCCAGCATAGGCGACGCCGCCCGCCTGCTGGCCGGTCACAAGATCGGCGCGGTGCTGGTGATGGACGGCGACCGGGTGGCCGGCATCCTGTCGGAACGCGACATCGTGCGCGGGCTGGCCGACGCGGTCGACGTCTGCGTCACCGCCAAGGTGCGCGACCTGATGACCGCCGAGGTGTTCGTCTGCCACGAGGACGACACCGTCGAACGCCTGATGGAGATCATGACCGCCAAACGCATCCGCCACCTGCCGGTGGTCGACGCCAGCGGCGACGTGGCCGGTATCGTCACCATCGGCGACGTGGTGAAGTCCCGCCTGGACGAGACCAAGATGGAGGCGGAATCCCTACGCGACTACGTGATGGCCGGACGCTGAGGCCGTTCGGCAGGACCTGGACAGGGAAGCAGGCGGGATGCCCGCGCTCCCTGATCCGCGTGTCGCTCCGGAGCGCGGCCGTCCCGGCCGCATCCTCAGCGCAACTGCCACTCGGGCGCCGGGCCGCCGTTCAGCCCGAAACGGAAATGGGGGCATTCGCCGTCGCGGTCCTCGTGGCCGTCCAGCCGGGCGGAGGCATTGCAGCACCGCTCCAGCGTGAAGTAGCGGCAGGCGTTGCAGCGGATCGCGATGTAGGGCCGGTCCGGCAGGGCCGCGGTGGCAAGCATGTACGTAGTTCCCCCAGTGATGCCCGCTGATGTACCTGAACCTGAGTCCCGGCTCAATCGGGTTCACACCCTAAAAGGGCGCAATTCCATCGACTTATACCTTTGCACCGGAATGATCTCTGTGAAGCGGATCACATGGGTCAGGCGGCGTCGGTAATTCCCTTGAGAAAATTCTGCAGTTCACGCCGCTGGGCCTGCCACTGCGCCTCGTCGTCCCGTTCCTGGCGGCGGATTTCGGGGCGATCGCGGAGCTGATGCAGGGTGCGCATCAGATAGGGCATGTGGGCGGCCCGCTCCTGCTCGGTGCGGCCCAGGCTGGTGACGAAGCGTTCGAGGAAATGGGACGTGACCCGACCGAACACCCGGTGGGCGGTCAGCGCCAGGAACTCGCCCCAATTGCCGGCGTATTGCTGGTGGGCGATCAGCAGGTAGTCGCGGAGCGCGCCCTCGCGCGCCGCCTGCTGGAAGACCCGGGGTTCCATCTCCTGCTCGTAGAGGTCGTGGCAGCGCTGCCAGGCGGCATGCAGGGCCCCGGACAGGTCGCGGGTGGGATCGAACAGCGAGACCAGCGTGTCGATCTCGGTATTGCCGACCCGGGGCAGGTCGTAGGCCTCGGGACCGGGCGGCTGCAGCATGTCGCGCAGCGCCCGGGTGCTTTCCTTGACCTGGAAGACCCGGCTGCCGTCCTCCTTGATGCGCTCCACCAGCTTCAGCTCCGACCAGGCCAGCCGCCAACGGGCCAGCATGTCCTCGGCCAGGGGGGTGTCGACGCTTTCCCAGAAAGAATCGCCGTCCAGGGAGCGCCAGTCGCATTGGGTGGCCATCTGGCGCAACAGCCGGCTTTTCATCATCTCGGGCAGGATCAGGGCCTCGACCGCCCGGCGGAAGCGCGGCGCGAAGTCGGGCGACAGCACGAAGATCGGCGGCAGGACGCGATGGACCGAGGGATTGTGCTTGTGGAACACCACCAGCACCTCGTCGATGCGCCGCCCCACCGCCTCGGCGCACAGGGCGTCGAAACTCGCGAATCCGCGGCGCGGCGCGGGCATTTCGGCCTGGGTGTAGTTCAACCGGGTCAGCAGGTGGGCCAGATGGGGCGGCAGGCTGTATTCCACGTCCGGTTCCGAAGCGGAGGGCGGCGCCGCGGCCATCGCCGGGGCGGGCTCGGCCGGCGCCGCCGGCCTGGAGGGAGAGGGCGGGGCGGCCGAGGAAAAGCGGCGGCCCATGGCGCTGTCCTCCACCAGGATGTGATCCATCACCGAGACCCGAACGAAGGCGAGCAGCGTCGTGGCGATGTCGCGCCGCGTCCCCGGATCGGTGGCGACCAGATAGCGCCGCCGCAGCAGGTGGATGCGGTCGGCCACGGCGTCATGGCTTTCGCGGTGGGCGTAGAAGCTGGGGCAGCCGATTCCCGACAGCAGGTTTTCCTCGCGGCTGAAATGATCGGCGATCAGCCCGACCAGATCGCGCATGGCGGCTTCGGTCCCCTGGTCATCGCCCGCCGCCAGGCACGCCTCGAAACCGTTGATCAGCTCGACCAAGGCCCGGTGGTCGGCATCCAGGTCGGGAACGCCGATGGACATGGCGTCCTGCCATTGAATGGCCATCTCTTCACCCCTAGAGAGTAAGTTACATACAAGTTGCCTGATAATTAGCCGCACCATGACTTGAGACAGCGACCAGGGCATACCAATGTATGTAGGGGCTTCTCCCCCCTATACAGACGACCAAGAGGCGATAATGTTCTTTATCGTGTCTTCATGTAGCAAGTCGTAACAACCGCCGCAATCGGGTCCATACCTGAAAAGCGGTCGATATGACCCCAGAATATATGTATGCCGTAATATCTATACTTGGGAAAAGACTTAGGAAAAGCATGCCCTTTGCACCGCAGAGGGCGGCGTGTACCCTTGCCCCCGGCCGATCACGAACGGGAGGAAACGGTGGGCATCATCTACGTGGCCAGGAGCAAGGGGCTGCAAGCCTGGGGGGCCGATGTGGGCCTGGGAAAGAATCTCTACGCCATCGGCCATGTGGCGGACGGCACCGCCGAGGAGGCGCTGGCCGCCGGGCTGGCGGGCGAGAAGGACTGGATGGTGGTCAAGACCCAGGAGGCCGCCGAGGGCGTCGATGAGGCGAGCCTGCTGGAACGCCTGGGCCGAAAGGAAAAGCTGGTGGACCCCACCTACTACCCCCGCATCCGGGGGGCGCGCGGCCTGGTCAAGGTGGACCCCGCCAAGGTGGAGAATTCCATGCGCATCCGAAAGGCCCTGGAAACCGGCCAGGAACCCAAGGAGATCAAGGTCAAGCCCGCCGACATCGCCCAGTACCTGATCAACAACGCCCTGGGGTGACATTCAGGGAAAGGGTCAGGGCAGCCGTTCCCGCACATGGGCCAGCAGGCCGGCCGAGCCGGCCTCGATCATGTCCAGCACCCGCTCGAAGCCGTCGCCCGAGCCGTAATAGGGGTCGGGCACGTCGGCCAGACCAAGCTGCGGGGCGAAGGACAGGAACAGCGCCAGCCTTTCGTGCCGGTCGGGCGGACAGGCGCGGCGCATGAACTCCAGGTGGCCGCGATCCATGGCCAGCAGCAGGTCGAACTCGGCGAAGTCGCTTTTGCGCAAGGCGCGCGCCCGCAGGTCCTTCAGCTCGTAACCCCGCTTGCGCGCCGCCTCGGTGGAGCGGCGGTCCGGCGGCTCGCCCACGTGATAGGCGTGGGTGCCGGCCGAATCCACGCCGATCCGCCCCGACAGCCCCTCGGCCTCGACCATGGCGCGGAACACTCCGTCGGCGGTGGGGGAGCGGCAGATATTGCCGGTGCAGACGAACAGAATCTTGACCATGGGACACGTCCTGGCTTTTCGTTGACGGGCACTATAAGGGGGAGAGGACATGGCTGGAAAGGGCAGCATCGTCGTTCTGACCGGCGCCGGCATTTCCAAGGAATCCGGCCTGGACACCTTCCGCGACAAGGACGGCATCTGGTCCAAGGTGCGCCTGGAGGACGTGGCGACGCCCGACGGCTTCCGCCGCGACCCGGCCCGGGTCCAGGCCTTCTACAACACGAGGCGACGCAATCTGGTGGAAGGCGGCATCCTTCCCAACGCCGCCCATCTGGCCCTGGCCCGGCTGGAGCGGGAATGGCCGGACGAGGTGCTGGTGGTCACCCAGAACATCGACGACCTGCACGAGCGGGCGGGGTCGGAGAACCTGATCCACATGCATGGCGAGCTGCTGAAGATCCGCTGCGGCAAGTGCGCCCGCCCCTTCGCCTGGAGAGAGGATCTGGCGGTCGACGCCAAGTGCCCCGACTGCCACCGGGTGGGCAGCTTGCGGCCCCATGTGGTGTGGTTCGGCGAAATGCCGCTCCACATGGACCGCATCTTCGAGGCCCTGGCCGAGTGCGCCCTGTTCGTCTCCATCGGCACCTCGGGCCATGTCTACCCGGCCGCCGGCTTCGTCCAGACGGTGCGCAACCAGGGCCGCGCCCATACGGTGGAGCTCAACCTGGAGCCCTCGGAGGGCGCCTCGCTGTTCCGTGAAACCCGCATGGGGCCTGCCTCCCGGCTGGTTCCCGCCTTTGTGGAAGAGCTGCTTTCACGCAACCGCTCTTGACTCTCGTGCCGATATGAGTAGCCATGTGCCCCTGATGTCTAAGGGGGACACCTGATATGACGGCCCATGGCGGAGACGGAAAGTCCCGCAACGTCGCAGGTCTGATGCTTGCCGCCATCGGGGTGGTGTTCGGCGACATCGGTACCAGCCCGCTCTATGCCATGAAGGAAACCTTCGGCGGCCATTACGCGCTGACCATGGATCGCGGCAACATCCTGGGCGTGCTGTCCCTGGTGTTCTGGGCGGTGACCATCATCGTCTCGTTCAAGTACGTGGTCATCATCATGCGGGCCGACAACCGGGGCGAGGGCGGCTCGCTGGCCCTGCTGGCCCTGGTCAGCCGCGCCGCCGAGCGGAACCGCCGCCTGTCGCTGATGGTCAGCGCGCTGGGCATCTTCGCCGCCGCCCTGTTCTACGGCGATTCCATCATCACCCCGGCCATCTCGGTGCTGTCGGCCATGGAGGGTCTGCAGGTCGCCGCCCCCCACCTGTCGCAGTGGATCGTGCCGCTGACGCTGGGCATCCTGTTCGGCCTGTTCGCCATCCAGAGCCACGGCACCGATCTGGTGGGCAAGATGTTCGGCCCGGTGATGCTGGTGTGGTTCCTGACTCTGGCCATCCTCGGCATCCGCAACCTGGGCTACGCCCCCGGCGTGCTGGCGGCGCTTTCCCCCCACTACGCCATCGCCTTCGTGGTCCGCGAGGGCTGGCCCGCCTTCCTGGCCCTGGGCTCGGTGGTGCTGGCGGTGACGGGGGCCGAGGCGCTTTACACCGACATGGGCCATTTCGGCCGCCTGCCCATCCGGCTGGCCTGGTACCTGCTGGTGCTGCCCGCCCTGATGCTGAACTATTTCGGCCAGGGCGCCCTGCTGATCGCCCATCCCGAGGCCATCGCCAATCCGTTCTTCAACATGGCCCCGGCCCATCTGGCCCTGCCCCTGGTGATCCTGGCCACCCTGGCGACGGTGATCGCCTCGCAGGCGGTGATCTCGGGGGCCTTCTCGGTGACCCGCCAGGCCATCCAGCTGGGCTTCCTGCCCCGCATGGAGATCATCCACACCTCGGAAGAGGAGATGGGCCAGATCTACCTGCCCTTCGTCAACTGGCTGCTGATGGCCATGGTCATCGCCCTGGTGCTGGGCTTCAAGACCTCGTCCAACCTGGCCGCCGCCTACGGCGTGGCGGTGACCGGCACCATGGTGATCGACGCCCTGCTGGTGGGCACGGTGATGCTGCTGATCTGGAAGTGGAATCCCCGCAAGGTCAAGATCATGGTCGGCGGCTTCCTGGTGGTGGACCTGGCCTTCTTCCTGGCCAATTGGGTCAAGATTCCCGATGGCGGCTGGTTCCCGCTGGTGATCGGCGGCCTGATCTTCGTGCTGCTGACCACCTGGAAGGACGGCCGCAAGCGCCTGCTGGCCCGACTCAAGGCCGATGCCCTGCCGGTCGAGGATTTCCTGGCCTCGCTGTCGGACCGGGTGCCCCGCGTGCCGGGCACCGCCGTGTTCCTGACCGGCACCTCGGAAGGCGTGCCCATCGCCCTGCTGCACAACATGAAGCACAACAAGATCGTCCACGAGCGCGTGGTGCTGCTGACCGTGCTGGTGGACGAGGTGCCCTTCGTGCCCGAGGAGCAGCGGCTGGAAAACCGCCTGCTGGCCCCCAACTTCCACCGGGTGTTCCTGCGCTACGGCTTCATGGAAAGCCCCAACGTCCCCAAGGCGCTGGCCCATGCCCGCACCGACCAGCTGGGCTTCTTCTACGAGCCCATGTCGGTATCCTATTTCGTCTCGCGGGAAACCCTGCTGCCCACCGAGAAGCCGGGCCTCAAGGGCCTGCGCGACACCCTGTTCGCCACCCTGGCGCGCATGGCCACCAGCGCCATGGACTTCTTCCATCTGCCCAGCAACCGCGTGGTTGAACTGGGCAGCCAGATCGAGATCTAGACCATGGAAGCCCCCGCCGAGAAGACCGACGTCAAACGCCTGGGCGCCCTGTCGCTGGCCGCCATCGGCGTGGTGTTCGGCGATATCGGCACCAGCCCGCTCTATACCCTCAAGGAATGCTTCGATCCCAATCACGGCATTCCGTCCAGCCCGGAGAACGTCATCGGCATCGCCTCGCTGGTGTTCTGGGCGATCATCCTGGTGGTCACCCTCAAATACCTGCTGTTCGTCATGCGGGCCGACAACCGGGGTGAAGGCGGAATCCTGGCCCTGCTGGCGCTGGCGGTACGGGCCACCGGCGGCGACCGCGGGCTGGTGGGGCCGCTGGTGGCGCTGGGCCTGTTCGGCGCCGCCCTGTTCATCGGCGACGGCATGATCACCCCGGCCATCTCGGTCCTGGCGGCGGTGGAGGGCCTGGAGGTGGGCTCGCCGGCCTTCATCCCCTTCGTGGTGCCCATCACCCTGATGGTGCTGGTGGCGCTGTTCGTCATCCAGAACCGCAACACCGAACTGGTGGACCGCCTGTTCGGCCCGGTGATGGTGGCGTGGTTCCTGATCATCGGCGCCCTGGGCCTCGCCCAGGTCATGGAGCATCCGTCCATCCTGGCGGCGCTCGATCCGCTCAGGGGCATGGTGTTCCTGGCCACCCACGGCTGGCTGAGCGTCATGGTCCTGGGCGTGGTGGTGCTGGCGGTGACCGGCGGCGAGGCGCTATACGCCGACATGGGCCGCTTCGGCAAGCTGCCCATCCAGATGGCGTGGTTCGTGCTGGTGCTGCCCGCCCTGGTCCTGAACTATTTCGGCCAGTCGGCGCTGATCCTGGAAGACCCGGCGGCGGCCCGCAATCCCTTCTACCTGCTGGCCCCCGGCTGGGCGCTCTACCCCATGGTGCTGCTGTCCATCCTGGCGACGGTGATCGCCAGCCAGACGGTGATTACCGGCATCTTCTCGCTGTCGCGCCAGGCGGTGCAGCTGGGCTATTCGCCCCGGCTGGACATCCGCCACCTGTCCGACGAGGAAGAGGGGCAGATCTACGTGCCGCGCGCCAATTGGGGCCTGCTGCTGGGCATCGTGGTGCTGGTGGTCGGCTTCAAGAGTTCCAGCAATCTGGCCGCCGCCTACGGCATCGCGGTGACCGGCACCATGGCCGCCACCACCATCCTGGCGCTGGTGGTCGCCCATCGGGCCTGGAACTGGCCGCTGTGGCTGTGCATCCTCCTGGGAACCGTGTTCCTGGTGGTGGATCTGGGCTTCCTGGGCGCCAACCTGCTGAAGGTCACCCATGGGGGCTGGTTCCCGCTGGCGGTGGGCTTCGGCATGCTGCTGCTGATGGCCACCTGGCGCAAGGGCCGGGAAATCCTGTCGCGCCGCCTGGCCGACGGCGCCATGCCGCTGGACATGTTCATGGCCCAGCAGAAGGAGTCCACCAACATCCTCAGGGTGCGCGGCACCGCCGTGTTCATGACGGGGGGCACCGACACGGTGCCCATCGCGCTGCTGCACAACCTGAAGCACAACAAGGTGCTGCACCAGCGGGTGGTGTTCCTGACCGTCATCACCGAGGACATCCCCCGCGTTCCGGCCCGCGACCGGCTGGTGGTCGAGGGCCTGGCCGAGGGCTTCTACCGCATCACGGTGCGCTACGGCTTCTTCCAGGAGCCGGACATTCCCAAGGTGCTGCGCCTGTGCAAGGCCTTCGGGCTGGAATTCGAGATGATGGACACCTCGTTCTTCCTGGGCCGCGAGACCCTGGTGGCCTCCACCCATCCCGAGATGCCGGAATGGCGCGAGCGCCTGTTCGTCATCATGAGCCGCAACGCCGTGGCGGCCACCGACTTCTTCCGCATCCCGGCGGGCCGGGTGGTGGAACTGGGTATCCAGGTCCAGTTGTAGCCGGGAGTCGTGCGGGCAGGATGCCCGCGCTCCACCATCAGATGATCTTGGCTTCCCCGTCGCCGGAGAACACGCCGGAGACGCCGGACAGGTACGAGCGCATGGAGCGGCGGTCCAGCAGCTTGTCCTGGGCGGCGGGGGGAAGGTCGGTGAAGGCGATCACCCGCTTTTCCACCAGCACCGCCACCAGATCCTCCACCACGCGGATGAAGGCCAGATCCGAGGCGAGGAAACGGGCGGAACCGCGCTCGCCGCCGGTATCGCGGAACAGGAAGTCCAGCACGTCGGGATGGCTGGCCGGCAGGCTCTCGGCCGCGTTCTCGGCGGCCTGCTCGAACAGGCCGACCACCCGGCCCTGCGCATCGCGGCTGACGTAAGGCATATGCTCGCTCCCCGGCCTTGACCCGATCGCCCACAGGCTACCGCAACGGCAGGCCCCGGTCGCCGGCAAAATATCCACCCGAAAGATAGGGTTACAGAACGATTCAAAGCGAGGGCGGACTGGGACCGGCCAGCATGCTTCACTCATTGCTGGCGAAAGGCGCGGTGGCGAGAAGCCGCGCCGATGGTCGAGGAGAAATCCCATGCGCACCCTGGCCTGGTCCGAACACTTCACGTTGGGTCACGAGCGGATCGACCGCGAGCACCGCCGCCTGCTCGAACTTGCCGCCCGCATCGAGACCGAGGCGGAAAAGGCCGCCCGGGTCGAGGACATCCTGCCGCTGTGCCATGATTTCTTCCGTCTGCTGGTGGCGCACTGCTTCTACGAGGAGCAATTGCTGCGCAAGCTGCCGCGCGACCGCTTCGGCTCGCACGTGGACGAGCATTGCCGCGGCCATGCCCGCCTGATCAAACAGGCCCAGACGGTGATGGCCGGTCATCTGCCCACCGGCTATGAAAGCCTGCCGGCCTTTCTCGACGCCTATTTCAAGCTGATGCACGACCTGCTGGTGGACGACACCGAACTGGTCGGCTCGCTGATCCGCGAGGGCTACCACCGCATCGGCGCGCCGGAAGCCGGTCCGGTCTGGTTCTCCGGCTCCGGCGCTTCCCCGGTTTGACATCACGGCGCCCAAGGTGTAGCCATCGCGCATGGCTCCACCTCCCCTTCTCGCCCTTCGCGACGTTCGTCTGACCTTCGGCGGCAAGCCGCTGTTCGAGGGCGTCACCACCTGGATCGCCAAGGGCGACAAGACCTGCCTGGTCGGCCGCAACGGCTCGGGCAAGTCCACCCTGCTGAAAGTGCTGGCCGGCGAGATCGCGCCCGATTCCGGCGAGCGCTTCGTCCAGCCCGGCACCTCCATCGCCGTGCTGCCCCAGGACCCAATCATCCTGGCGCCCACCATCGCCGATTACGTGGCGCAGGGCCTGCGCCCCGACGAGCGCGACCAGATGTACCGGGTCGATGCGGTGCTGGACGCGGTGGGTATCGACGGCGGCCGCGATCCGGTGGCGCTGTCGGGCGGCGAAGGCCGCCGCGCCGCCCTGGCCCGCGCCCTGGTGGGCCAGCCCGACGCCCTGCTGCTGGACGAGCCCACCAACCATCTGGACCTTCCCACCATCCTGTGGCTGGAAGAATGGCTGTCCGCCTATGGCGGCGCCCTGGTCACCATCAGCCACGACCGCCGCTTCCTGGAAACCGTCTCCAGGCAGACCCTGTGGCTGGAGCGCGGCGTGGTGCGCCGGGCCGAATTCGGCTTCGAGAAATTCCCCGCCTGGCAGGACGAGGTCTTCGCCGCCGAGGAGGCCGAGCTGGCCCGTATGGACACCCGCATGCGCCAGGAGCTGCACTGGCTGGCGCGCGGCGTCACGGCGCGAAGGAAGCGCAACATGGGCCGGCTGCGCGCCCTGCAAGGGCTGCGGTCCGAGCGGGCCGAGCGCAAGTCCCAGGTGCTGGCCGCCGGCCGCCAGGTCAACCTGGCCACGGATTCGGGCGAGCTGTCCGGCCGCCTGGTGATCGAGGCGGAAAACGTCACCAAGTCGTTCGGCGACAAGCGCATCTGCCAGGATTTCTCCACCCGCATCCTCAGGGGCGACCGGGTCGGGCTGATCGGCCCCAACGGCGCCGGCAAGACCACCCTGCTGCGCATGCTGACCGGCGAACTGGCCCCCGACGGCGGCGTGATACGCTTGGGGACCAACCTGGAGACCGCCTATTTCGACCAGCGCCGCGCCGCGCTCGACCCCGACAAGAGCGTGTGGGACACGCTCACCGACGGGCGCGGCGACAATGTCTGGGTGCGGGGCACGCCCCAGCACGTGGTCGGCTACATGAAGGACTTCCTGTTCTCGGAAGCCCAGGCCCGCACGCCGGTGCGCGCCCTGTCGGGCGGCGAGCGCAACCGCCTGCTGCTGGCCAAGCTGCTGGCCAAGCCCTCCAACCTGCTGATCCTGGACGAGCCCACCAACGACCTGGACATGGACACCCTCGACCTGCTGGAAGAGGTGCTGGCCGATTACGACGGCACCCTGCTGGTGGTCAGCCACGACCGCGACTTCCTCGACCGGCTGGTGACCAGCGTCATCGCCGTGGAGGGTGATGCCGAGGTGGCGGAATACGTGGGCGGCTATTCCGATTATCTGCGCCAGCGCCCGGCCAAGGCGGAAAAGGCGGCGCCCAAGCCGCCATCCAAGCCCCAGGCCGCGCCCAAGCCGCAAAGCGCCCGCACGCGGCTCTCTTACAACGAGCAGCGCGAACTGGACCAGCTGCCCGGCCGCATCGACACGCTGACCGCCGAGATCGCCAGGCTGGAGGCCGATCTGGCCGACCCCAACCTCTACGCCAAGGATTCCGCCCGCTTCCAGAAGCTGGCATCCCGCGCCGAGGCGGCCCGGGCGGAACTGGACGATGCCGAGGTGCGCTGGCTGGAGCTGGAAGCCAAGCGGGAAGAGGCTGGGGGGAAGTGAACCGGCGGGAAAAGCGGGCGGGACGCCCGCGCTCCATGCAGCCCGCCTGCGGCAGCGCGCGCGTCACCACCCGGAGCGCGGGCGTCCCGCCCGCACGCACGCCATGACCGCGCCGACCCGCCTCACTCCCCTGGAATGGGCCTCGGCCACCCTGGTGGTGACCCTGTGGGGGCTCAATTTCGTGGCGGTGAAGACGGCGCTGGGCACCCTGCCGCCCTTCCTGCTGACCGCGCTGCGCTTCGCCTGCACCGCCCTGATTCTCGCTCCGTTTTTCCGCCCCGGCCGCGCCCGGCTGCCCGGTATCCTGCTGCTGGCCCTGCTGCTGGGAGTCGGGCATTTCGGCCTGATGTTCTTCGGCGTGGCCGGCATGGACGCCGCCACCGCCGCCATCGTCATCGAGCTGTCCATTCCCTTCTCGGCCATCCTGGCCTGGGCCTTCTTCGGCGAGGTGCTGGGACTCTGGCGCGGCCTGGGCCTGGCGGTGTCCTTCGTCGGGGTGGCCCTGCTGGCCGGCGAGCCCCATCTGCCCCATCTCGCGCCCTTCCTCGCCGTGGTGGCCTCGGGCTTCGCCTGGGCGCTGGCCAACGTGGTGATCAAGCGCCTGGGCGCGGTCAACCCCCTGGCGCTCAACGGCTGGATGGCGCTGCTGGCCGCGCCTTTGCTGCTGGGCCTGTCGCTCGCCACCGAAACCGGCCAGATGGAGGCCATGGCCGCCACGGGGATCAAGGGCTGGAGCGGCGTGGCCTATACCGTCGTCGGCTCGACCCTGATCGCCTATACCCTGTGGTACAAGCTGATCGCCCGGCATTCCATCAACCGGGTGGTGCCCTTCACCCTGCTGGGGCCGGTGGTGGGGCTGGCCGGCGGCGTGCTGCTGCTGGGCGAGCCGCTGACCTGGCACAAGCTGGTGGGCGGCGCGCTGACCGTTCTCGGCGTCGCCGTGGTGGAACTGCTGCCCGGCCGCGCCATCCACCGCGCCGAAGAACCGGAGCCCGGAACATGACCGTCATCTCCCGCCCCTCGCCCAATTTCGAGCCGCGCCCCACCGGGGCGGTGATCGACACATTGGTGCTGCACTATACCGGCATGGAGAGCGGCGAGGCCGCGCTGGCCCGCCTGTGCGACCCGGCCGCCAAGGTCAGCGCCCATTACGTCATCGAGGAGGACGGAAGCGTCTTCGCCCTGGTGCCCGAGGAGATGCGGGCGTGGCATGCCGGCGCCTCGTCCTGGCGCGGCGAGGCCGACGTCAATTCCCGCTCCATCGGCATCGAGTTGGTCAATCCCGGCCACGAATTCGGCTACCGCGCCTTTCCCGGCGCCCAGGTGGAGGCGCTGATCCGCCTCGCCCGCGAGATCTTGGCCAGACACCCCATTGCCCCCCGCAACGTGGTCGGCCATTCCGACGTGGCCCCCACCCGCAAGCAGGACCCGGGGGAATTGTTCCCGTGGCAGGACCTGGCCGAGCGCCACGGCATCGGCCTGTGGCCGTGCGGCGAGCCGACGCCGCTGCCGCCCGAGCACGTGCTGCTGTCGGGTCTCGCCCATGTGGGCTACGACATCCACGACCCCCAGGCGGCGCTGGCCGCCTTCCAGCGCCATTTCCGCCCCTGGAAGGTGGATGGGCTGATCGACGAGGAAAGCGTCGGCCGCCTGCGCTCGCTGCTCAGGATCGTGCGGTAGGCGGGCGGGACGCCCGCGCTCCGTGACGCCGCTTACTTTTGGAGCGCGGGCGTCCCGCCCGCCCCCCCTTCAGGCGCCCTTCTGAATCTTGAACGTATAGACGCCGTTGTCCTGCTCCTGGCTGAGCAGGGTGTTGCCGGTCTGGCGGCAGAAGGCGTCGAAATCGGCGACCGAGCCCGGATCGGTGGCGATCACCTCCAGCACCGCTCCGGCCGCCAGATCCTTGATGGCCTTCTTGGCGCGCAGAATGGGCAGCGGGCAGTTGAGGCCCTTCACGTCCAGAACGGTGTTCGACATCCCTCGTCCTCCCTTGGGTCGCATCGGCGGGCTTGGGCCGCCCGTCGATATGAGGCTACACTAATATTAAGCACCCTCCCAGTCCATTGATGCGGCCGGCTTGCCGGTGATAGCCTGGACGCCCTTGAATGGAGAATTCCCTTGTCCGAGATTCCGCTCACCACCCTTGTCGGCGCCGCCACCTTCGCGGTGGGGGCGGTGTTCGGCTGGGCGGCGCGGGCCAGCGGATTCTGCACCATGGGGGCGCTGTCCGACCTGGTGTTCATGGGCGACCGGCGGCGGCTGCGCGCCTGGGTGCTGGCCATGGCGGTGGCCATGCTGGGGTCGCAGGGGCTGCAGGCGGCCGGTCTGGTCGATCTCGGCAAGTCCATCTATCTCGGCGGCTCCATCGCCTGGGCCGGGGCCATCCTGGGCGGGCTGATGTTCGGCTACGGCATGACCCTGGCCGGAGGATGCGGCGCCAAGACCCTGGTGCGCCTGGGCGGCGGCAATCTCAAGTCGCTGGTGGTGGCCCTGGTGATCGGGCTGTTCGCCACCATGACGCTGAAGGGCCTGCTGGCGGTGGAGCGCATCGCCATCGAGCAGGCGACCAACCTCGCTCCCGCCCGGCTGGGTGCCGCCGACCAGAGCCTGCCCGCCCTGCTGGCCGTCCTCGGCCTGGAGCGGACGGCCGCCCGCCTGCTGTGCGTCGCCATCGCCGCCGGCGGCGCCCTGGCCTGGTGCCTGCGGGACGGCGCCTTCCGGGCGGCGCGCGGCACGGTGGCCGGCGCCGTGGTGATCGGGCTTTGCGTCCCCGCCGGCTGGGCCATCACCGGCATCCTGGGCGCCGACGAGTTCGATCCGGTGGCGCTGGCCTCGTTCTCGTTCATCGCGCCCATGGGCGACGGGCTGATCTATCTGATGACCTATACCGGCTCGACCATCAATTTCGGCATCGCCGCGGTGGGCGGCGTCATCTTCGGATCTTTCCTGTCCGCGCGGCTGGCCGGCGCCTTCGCGGTGGAGAGTTTCACCGACAAGGGCGACATGCTCCGCCATCTGGCCGGCGGCGCCCTGATGGGCACCGGCGGCGTGCTGGCCATGGGCTGCACCATCGGCCAGGGCCTCTCCGGCCTGTCCACCCTGTCGGCCACCTCGGTCCTGGCGCTGGGCGCCATCGTCGCCGGCGGCCTGTGGGGATTGAAAAGCCTGGAGGAAGGCGGACCCCTCGCCGGACTGCGCGCCCTGCTGGCTTTTCGAATATAACAAAATATTGATATATTCGGTTGCGCCCCTTCGCCCGCCTCCGCTACCATGAAAGAAAAAATTTTCGGGGAGGAGAGGATCGTGGATACCACCACGCGACTGAACCGCCGTGCCCTGTTGGCCGCGACGGCCGCCGCCACGGCGGCGGCGGGCCTGCCCGCGCCCGCCCGCGCCCAGGACGCCGACGATCTGGCCCGCAAGCTGATGGGGCCGTTCAAGGCCAAGGACGGCAAGATCAGGCTGAAGATGCGCGACGTGGCCGCCAGCGGGGCCAGCGAGCCCATCACCGTGTCGGTGGACTCGCCCATGACCGCCGCCGACCACGTCAAGGCCATCCACGTCCTGGCGGAAGGCAATCCCTATCCGGTGGTGTCGTCGTGGTACCTGACGCCGCGCTCGGGGCGGGCCGAGGTCAGTTTCCGCATGCGCCTGGCCAAGACCCAGACCGTGCGGGCCTATGCCGTGACCTCGGACGGCGAGGTGTGGATCGCCCGTCAGGAGGTCACCGTCACCATCGGCGGCTGTGGAGGCTGAGAGCATGGCCAATTCCGACCGCGTCAAGGTGCGCATCCCCTCCAAGGCCAGGAAGGGCGAGATCATCGAGATCAAGACCCAGATCAGCCACGACATGGAAACCGGCCTGCGCAAGGATTCCGCCGGCAAGACCATTCCCCGGCGCATCATCACCCGCTTCGCCTGCACCTGGAACAACGAGCCGGTGATCAGCGCCGACTGGCATCAGGCGGTCTCGGCCAATCCGTTCACCAGCTTCTTCGCGGTGGCCACGTCCAGCGGCAAGATCAAGTTGACCTGGTTCGACGAAACCGGAGAAAGCCTCGAATACGTTCACGACATTCTCGTCGAATAGAAGCAGGCCCACCAAATAAGTAGTGCCACTTATATTCTCGACTGATTTGTAACGGCACCAATCCGTCAAGATTTATGGATTGGCCGATACAATCCTCCGCCATATCATGTAAGGCGGAGGCGCCATTTCGCCGTGCCTCCACGCAACCCGTCGTGACGTTGTGGCTGCCGTCGAGTCCACACTCGAACGCCCGAGAGGCTTCCATGCTCAACAATTTCAAAATCGCGGTCCGGCTCGCCCTGGCGCTGATCATTCCGCTGGCCGCCGTCGTCGTCTATGCCGGTCTGGCCCTGTCGGAAAAGGCCCGCCAGGCCGATGAGATGGAACAGGTCGAGGAACTGGCCCGGCTGGCGCCGGCCATCAGCGCCCTGGTCCACGAACTGCAGAAGGAGCGCGGCACCTCGGCCGGGTTCATCGGCAGCAAGGGAGAGAAGTTCAAGGACCGGCTGCCGGAACAGCGCAAGCTGACCGACGCCAAGCTGGCGGAACTGTCGGGCGTGCTGGCGCGCTTTCCCGCCGCCGATTACGGCGCCGGCTTCAAGTCCAGGCTGGATGCCGCCGACGGCGCCATCAAGGCCCTGGCCGACAAGCGCGCCGCCATCAGCAGCCTTTCCATCCCCCTGGGCGAGGCCACCGGCTTCTACACCGCCACCATCGCCAGGCAGCTGGCGGTGATCGAGGAGATGGCGGTGGTCAGCCGCGACGCCCGCGTCACCAAGGCCATCGTCGCCTATGTCCAGCTGCTGCAGGGCAAGGAGCGGGCCGGGCAGGAGCGCGCCACCGCCAGCGGCGGCTTCGGCGCCAGGAAGTTCGAACCGGCGCTCCACCGGAGCTTCACCCAGCTGATCGCCCGCCAGGAGGTGTTCTTCGACACCTTCGTCAAGAATGCCGAGCCCGAGCTGCGCCAGGCCTTCGAGAAGGTCGCCGCCGATCCGGTGACCAAGGAAGTGGACCGCATGCGCGCCGTGGCGCTGGATTCCCCCTTCACCAACGACCTGGGCGGCATCGAGGCGCCGGTGTGGTTCGACACCATCACCAAGAAGATCGACCTGCTGAAGCAGGTGGAGGACATGGCGTCGGCCGCCCTGGTCTCCATGGCCGACAAGGGGCACGAGGCCACGCTCGGCGCCCTTTACGCCTATCTGGTCATCACCGGCGGCGTGCTGACGCTGGGCATCATCCTGGTGTGGGTGATCGCGCGCGGCATCACCCGCCCGCTGGCCGAGATGACCTTCGACATGACCAAGCTGGCCGAGGGCGACAAGACCGTCGCCATCAACGGCCTGAAGCGCGGCGACGAGATCGGCGCCATGGCCCGCGCCGTGGAGATCTTCAAGGAGGGCCTGATCCGCGCCGACCAGCTGGACGAGGAGCGCCGCCAGGCCGAGTGGACCAAGGACAGGCGCGCCCGGGTCATCGACAACCTGCTGCGCGAGTTCAACGAGGAGGTCTCGGACGCCCTGGCCGGCATGGCGTCCACCGCCACCGAACTGGAAGCCACCTCGCGCTCGCTGACCTCCACGGCGGAGGATGCCTCGGCCCAGGCCTCGGCGGTGGCCGCCGGCATCGAGGAAACCGCCGTCAACATGCGCACCGCCGCCGGATCGGCGGAGCAGCTGGCCCATTCGGGCGAGGACATCAGCCGCAAGGTCCGGGATTCGGTGCGCATCAGCGAGGAAGCCTCGTCCGAGGCCCGCCGCACCACCGAACTGATCGATGGCCTGGCCTCGGCGGTGGACAAGATCGGCGCCGTGGTCGCCCTGATCAACGACATCGCCGCCCAGACCAACCTGCTGGCGCTCAACGCCACCATCGAGGCGGCGCGGGCCGGCGAGGCGGGAAAAGGCTTCGCCGTCGTCGCCAACGAAGTCAAGCACCTGGCCAACCAGACCGCCAAGGCCACCGAGGAGATCGCCGGCCAGATCTCCACCGTGCAGAAGGTCACCGGCGACGCCGTCTCGGCCATCACCTCCATCACCTCGGTGATCGAACAGGTGCATGACGTGGCCACCGGCATCGCCGAGGCGGTGCGCGGCCAGGACGCCGCCACCGGCGAGATCGCCGCCAACGTCCAGCAGGTGGCCACCGCCACCGGCGAGATCAGCGCCAACGTGAGCGGCGTCAACAAGGCGGCGGAGGAGACGAGGCACGCCTCGGCCGAGGTGCTGCAGACCGCCCAGGACGTATCCGAACGCGCCACCAAGCTGCGGGATCGCGTCGACACCTTCCTGACCTCCATCCGCGCATCCTAGAAGGGACGGCCATGCAGTACAGCATCCAACCAGTCGGCGGCGGAGCCGAGATCACCGTCCGGGGCCGGCTGACCTTCGCCGAGGCCCATCTCTTCCCCAAGGTCCTGGCCGAACTGGACAAGGCGGGAAAGACGCGTTGGGCGATTCAGCTGGGCGGCCTCGACTTCATCGATTCCACCGGCATGAGCCTGTTCGTCCACATCTATGACGCCGCCAACGCCGCCGGCACCAAGGTGGTGATCCGGGGCGCCGCCGGACCGGTGCGCGAAGCCCTGGACCGCGCCGCCTTCCAGACCCTGTTCGAGTTCGAATAGGGCTTAGCGGCGCGCGTCAAATCTGAAACGCGCTGTCATGCTGAGCGCAGCGAAGCATCTTTCAGCCTGAAGCGGTTGCCGCCTGTGCCTGAAAGACCCTTCGCCGAGGCTCAGGGTGACAATCCGTCTCTGATTTGACGCTCGATGCTTTAGCGGCGCGCGTCAAATCCGAAACGTGCTGTCATGCTGAGCGCAGCGAAGCATCTTTCAGCCCGAAGCGGTTGCCGCCTGTGCCTGAAAGACCCTTCGCCGAGGCTCAGGGTGACAATCTGTCTCTGATTTGACGCTCGATGCTTCTAGCAGCCCCGCCACACCGGCGGACGCTTGTCCAGGAAGGCGTCGATGCCCTCGGCGGCGTCCCGGGCCAGCATGTTCTCGGTCATCACCTTGGACGCATGGGCGTAGGCGTCGTCCAGGCCCATTTCCAGCTGGCGGTAGAACGCCTCCTTGCCCACCTTGACGGTGTAGGAGGATTTGGAGGCGATCAGCCCCGCCATCTCCGCCACGGCGCCGTCCAGCGCCTCGGGCGCCACGGCGCGGTTGACCAGTCCCCAGGCCTGGGCCGTGGCGGCGTCCACCGGCACTCCGGACAGCAGCATCTCCATGGCCTGCTTGCGCCCCACGGCGCGGGACAGCGCCACCATGGGGGTCGAGCAGAACAGCCCGATATTGACTCCCGGCGTGGCGAATTTGGCCGTGTCGGCGGCATAGGCCAGATCGCAGCTGGCCACCAGCTGGCAGCCGGCCGCCGTGGCCATGGCGTGGACCCTGGCGATCACCGGCTGGGGCAGCCGCACCACCGCCTTCATCACCCGCGAGCACAGGGCGAACACCTCCGCCACCTGTTCCGGCGTGGTGAGCGAGCGCATCTCCTTCAGATCGTGGCCGGCGCAGAAGGCCGGACCGTTGGCGGCCAGCACCACCACCTTGACCGAGGGCTCGGCGGCGATGGCCGCCAGGGCCTTTTCCAGCTCGGTCATCAGGGCCACCGACAGGGCGTTGCGCGCCGCCGGGCGGTTGAGGGTCAGGGTGGCGACACCCGCCCGGTCGTGACGGATCAGAATGGGCTCGACCTCGGACATACCAAACCTCCCTTGCCATTCCCGGCGGGAATCCCCGAAACTGGTCGGACCAGTTTACCCGGGAGGTCCGATGTCCGCCATCTCCGCCGAACAGTTCAACGCCCTGCTGATGGAAAAGCTGCCCATGGCCCGCGACCTCGCCATCCGGGCAGACAGCATCGGCAAGGGCACCGCGCGGCTGGTCATGCCCTTCGGCCCCCATCTGACCCGGCCGGTGGACGTGGTCTGCGGCCCCGCCCTGATGACGCTGGCCGACGTGGCCCTTTACGCCGCCGTGCTGTCGGCCATCGGCCAGCAGGAGATGGCGGTGACCAGCAACCTCAACATCAGCTTCCTGCGCAAGGCCGAGCGCTGCGACATCATCGCCGAGGCCTCCCTGCTGAAGCTGGGCCGCCGCCTCGCCATGGGCGCCGTGGAACTGATCGCGGCGGGTAGCGACGAACTGGTGGCCCACGTGACGGCCACCTACGCGATTCCCTAGCCGCCCCCCTATTTTCGTCGCATCCGCGCCCGGGGCACGATCCTCGCCCGCACACCCCCTCCCTTGTCGCGGGCAAGGCCGCATGCCATGATCCGGCAAGCCGTTATTGCCGCCTGAAGGAGCCTCCCTTGACCGCGTCCAAGTATTACGACATCGACCTCGACCTGGACGGCAAGTCCATCCTGGTGACCGGGGGCACCGGCTCGTTCGGCAAGAAGTTCGTGAAGACGGTGCTGGAGCGCTACAACCCGCACCGCCTGATCATCTTCTCGCGCGACGAGCTGAAGCAGTTCGAGATGGCCCAGACCTTCGATCCGGCCCGGCATCGCTGCCTGCGTTACTTCCTGGGCGACGTGCGCGACGCCGAACGGCTGCGCATGGCCATGCGCGAGGTGGACGTGGTGGTGCACGCCGCCGCCCTGAAGCAGGTTCCGGCGGCCGAGTACAACCCCTTCGAATTCGTGCGCACCAACATCCTGGGCGCCGAGAACGTGGTGCAGGCGGCCCTGGCCAACAAGGTGGGCCACGTCATCG
Organism: Paramagnetospirillum sp.; assembly: GCF_058402745.1. Lineage (NCBI taxonomy): Bacteria > Pseudomonadati > Pseudomonadota > Alphaproteobacteria > Rhodospirillales > Magnetospirillaceae > Paramagnetospirillum > Paramagnetospirillum sp. The sequence continues at coordinate 50,600 of NZ_JBZVFI010000006.1, read as the reverse complement.
CGCTGTCCACCGACAAGGCCATGAGCCCCATCAATCTCTACGGCGCCACCAAGCTGGCGTCCGACAAGATCTTCGTCGCCGCCAACAACCTGTCGGGCTCGGTGGGAACCAGGTTCGCGGTGGTGCGCTACGGCAACGTGGTCGGGTCCAGGGGCTCGGTGGTGCCGTTCTTCCACAAGCTGATCAAGGAGGGCGCCACCGAGCTGCCCATCACCGATGCCCGCATGACCCGCTTCTGGATCACCCTGGAACAGGGCGTGGATTTCGTGCTGTCCTGCCTGGACAAGATGCAGGGCGGCGAAACCTATATCCCCAAGATCCCCTCCATGCGCATGACCGACCTGGCCGAGGCCATGGGGCCGGGCCTGCCGCACAAGATCATCGGCATCCGCCCGGGCGAGAAGATCCACGAGGTGATGATCACCGAGGATTACGCCCGCAACACGGTGGAGCTGCCCGACCGCTACATCATCCAGCCGGTCTTCGCCTTCTGGACCACCGAGCACCTGATCGACGCCGGCGCCAAGGTGGTGCCCGACGATTTCCGCTACGGCTCGGACAACAACACCGACTGGATGGACGGGCCCCGGCTCCACGAGATGCTGTCGGGCCTCGAACTGTGACGCAAGGCGGCTTCCTTCCCTATTGCCGCCACGTGGTGGACGACGACGACATCGCCGCCGTGGCGGCGGTGATGAAGGGCGACATCCTGACCACCGGCCCGGCGGTGGCCGCCTTCGAGGATGCCCTGGCGCGGACGGTGGGCGCGAAGCATGCCGTGGTCTGCGCCAACGGCACCGCCGCTTTGCACTTGGCGGTGCTGGCGCTGGGGATCGGTCCCGGCGACGCCGTGCTGGTGCCCGCCCAGACCTTCGCCGCCACCGGCAATTGCGCCCGCTATGCGGGGGCCGAGGTGGTGCTGACCGACGTGGACCCCGACAGCGGCCTGATGCGGGTCGAGGATTTGGAAGCGGCCATCGCCGCCCATCCGGGCAAGCGCTTCCGGTCGGTGCATCCCGTCCACCTCAACGGCCAGTCGGCGGACATGCCGGGTCTGGCCGCCGTGGCGCGCCGGCACGGCCTCGCCATCATCGAGGATTGCTGCCACGCGCTGGGCACCATCGCCGCCGACGGCACGGTGATCGGCGATTGCCGCTGGGCTGAGATGAACGTCTTCTCGTTCCATCCCGCCAAGACCATCGCCATGGGCGAGGGCGGGGCCATCACCACCAACGACGACGCCCTGTCCACGCGCCTGCGCCTGCTGCGCAGCCACGGCATCACCCGGGATTCGTCCATCTTCGTGGACGCGGAAGGCGGCTTCGACGCCGAGGGCGCGCCCAATCCCTGGTATTACGAGATGCAGGAACTGGGCTTCAATTACCGGGCCTGCGACATCCAGTGCGCGCTCGGCACCAGCCAGCTGGCCAAGCTGCCCCGCTTCGCCGAGGCGCGCCGCCGCTTGGTGCGTCATTACCGCGAGAAGCTTTCGCCGCTTGCTCCCAAGGTGAAGCCCATCAGCCTGTCGGGCGGCGACGCGGTCTGGCACCTCGCGGTGGCGCTGATCGACTATCAGGCCTGCGGCACCACCAGGGCCCAGGTGATGAATGCGCTGAAGGCCAGGGGCATCGGCACCCAGGTCAATTACATCCCCATGCACAGGCTGCCCTATTACCGCAGCCTGCTGGGCGAGATCAGCCTGCCCGGCGCGGAGGAATACTACCGCCGCTGCCTCTCCCTGCCCCTGTCGGCGGCCATGACCGAGGCCGATGTGGACCGGGTGGTGGAGGGCTTGCGCGAGGTGCTGGGGTTGTGAGTGGATATGTCATGCTGAGCGCAGCGAAGCATCTTTCATCCGCCGTCGGTGCCGGAAAGATCCTTCGCTGCGCTCAGCATGACAGGAAAGGGCTTCCATGACCGCCGCCGTCATCGTCCAGGCCCGCGTGGGCTCGACCCGGCTGCCGGGCAAGATCCTGAAGCCTCTGGGCTCCATGACCGCCCTGGCCCAGTGCCTGCGCCGCTGCGCCGCCATTCCCGGCATCGACCGGGTGGTCTGCGCCATCCCCGAGGGCGATTCCGAGCAGCCGGTGGTCGAGGAGGCGGAGCGCTGCGGCGCCCTGGTGGCGCGCGGCCCCTCCGCCGACGTGCTGAAGCGTTACGCCATCGCCGCCCGGGCGGCGGGGGCCGACATCGTCATGCGGGTGACCAGCGATTGTCCGCTGATCGATCCCGTGCTGTGCGGGCGGCTTCTTGCCAAATTGCAGGACGAGGGGCTGGATTACTGTTGCAACAACCTGCCGCCGTCCTGGCCGCACGGCCTGGACGCCGAGGTCTTCCGCGCGAGCGCCCTGTTCGAGGCCGAGGACAGGGCCACCGAGCCCTTCGACCGCGAGCACGTCACCCCCTGGCTGCGCCGTGCGCCGCACCTCAAGCGCGGCAATATCGCCCGGGATGGGGACGATCTGTCGCATGAGTGCCGCTGGACCCTGGATTACCCCGAGGATTACGCCTTCCTCGCCGCCCTGTTCGACCGCCTGCCCGAGGCCATCGTGCCCATGGAGGAGGTGCTGGCGGTGCTGGCCGCCCATCCCGAGATGGCGGCCATCAACGCCATGCACCATGGAGTGCGGGCCAAGCCGCCGAAGACGTAGCGCGCTGACGCGCCGCTTCACCACGAAGTCACGAAGGTCCGAAGGGGCACGAAGGTGAAATGAAGAATCTCTTCTTCTCTTTCCTTCGTGCCTTCGAGCCTTCGTGGTGAATCCAGGGGCTTTTTTACCGCACCCGTCCGGCATGCATCTGGGCATCCACCGCCGCCAGGGCGGTGATGTTGACGATGTTGCGCACGGTGGCGGACGGGGTGAGGATGTGGGCCGGCTGGGCGATGCCCATCAGGATCGGCCCCACCGACAGGGCGTCGCCCGCCACCTTCAGCAGGTTGAACGAGATGTTGGCGGCGTCCAGCGTCGGCATGACCAGCAGATTGGCGGCGCCCTTCAGCTTGGAATTGGGGAAGATGCGGGTGCGGATTTCCTCGGACAGGGCCGCGTCGCCGTGCATCTCGCCCTCGGCCTCCAGATAGGGGGCCTTTTCGCGCAGCAGGGCCAGGGAGTCGCGCTGGCGCTGGGACGAGGCGGTGGAGCGGTTGCCGAAATTGGCGTGGGACAGGAACGCCACCTTGGGCTCGATACCGAAGCGCCGCACCTCTTCCGCCGCCAGCAGGGTCATGTCGCAGATCTGCTCCGGCGTCGGTTCCGGCGTCACGTAGGTGTCGCAGATGAAGAAGGTTCCGGCCGGCATGATCAGGAGGTTCATGGCCGCCGGCACCTTGACGCCGTCCCTGGTGCCGATGACGTTCATGATGTGCGACAGGTGCTTGTCGTAGCGGCCGATGGTGCCGCAGATCATGGCGTCCACTTCCCGACGCTTCAGCATCAGGGTGCCGATCACCGTGTTGCGGGTGCGCACCACGGTCCGCGCGTATTCGGGGCTGACCCCCTGGCGCTCCATGATGGAGTGGTAGAGGCGCCAATACTCGTTGAAGCGCGGATCGTCCTCGGGGTCGCACAGGTCGAAATCGGTGTCGATCCTGAGGCGCAGGTCCAGGTCCTGGATGCGCTTCTCCACCACCTCGCGGCGGCCGATCAGCACGGGCCGCGCCAGGCCCTCGTCCACCACGGTCTGCACGGCGTGCAGCACGCGGCGGCCTTCACCCTCGGTATAGACGACGCGGCGCATGTCCTGGCGCGCCCGGTCGAACACCGGCTTCATCACCAGACCCGAGCGGAACACGAACTGGTTCAGCCGGTCCATGTAGACGTCGAAATCGATGATCGGGCGGCGCGCCACGCCGGATTCCATGGCCGCCTTGGCCACCGCCGGGGCGATCTTCAGGATCAGCCGCGAATCGAAAGGCTTGGGGATCAGGTATTCGGGTCCGAAGGTGAGCGGCGCGGTGCCGTAGGCGGCGCGCACCCGCTCGTCCGACTCGGCCATGGCGAGGTTGGCCAGCGCGTAGACGCAGGCCAGCTTCATGGAATCGTTGATCTCGGTGGCACCCACGTCCAGCGCGCCCCGGAAGATGTAGGGGAACACCAGGACGTTGTTGACCTGGTTGGGATAGTCCGAGCGGCCGGTGGCGATGATGGCGTCGGGACGCACCGCCTTGACCTCGTCGGGCAGGATTTCCGGGGTGGGATTGGCCAACGCGAAGACGATGGGCTTCGGGGCCATCTTGTCCACCATCTCGCCGGTCAGCACGCGGGGAGCCGACAGGCCGAGGAAGATGTCGGCGCCCTCGATGACCTCGGCCAGGGTGCGCATGTCGGTCTTCTTGGAATAGACCGACTTGTACTGGTCCATCAGCTCGGTGCGGCCCTCGTAGACCACGCCCTTGATGTCGGTGACCCAGACGTTCTCGCGCTTGACGCCCAGCTTGACCAGCAGGTTGAGGCAGGCCAGCGCGGCGGCGCCGGCGCCCGACGCCACCAGCTTGACGTCGCCGATGTTCTTGCCCACCACGCGCAGCGCGTTGACCATGGCGGCGCCCACCACGATGGCGGTGCCGTGCTGGTCGTCGTGCATCACCGGGATCTTGACCCGCTCCTGCAGCTTGCGCTCCACCTCGAAGCACTCGGGGGCCTTGATGTCTTCCAGATTGATGGCGCCGAAGGTGGGCTCCATGGCGGCGATGATGTCCACCAGCCGGTCGGGGTCCAGCTCGGCCAGCTCCATGTCGAACACGTCGATGCCGGCGAACTTCTTGAACAGGACGCCCTTGCCCTCCATCACCGGCTTGGCGGCCAGCGGGCCGATGGGCCCCAGGCCCAGCACGGCGGTGCCGTTGGTCACCACGGCCACCAGATTGCCCCTGGCCGTCACATCGGCGGCGGCGTCCGGATCGGCGACGATTTCCTCGCAGGCGGCGGCCACGCCGGGGGAATAGGCCAGCGCCAGGTCGCGCTGGGTGGCCAGCGGCTTGGTCGGGGTGACGCTGATCTTACCGGGGGTGGGCAGGCGGTGGTATTCCAGCGCCGCGTCGCGCAACTCGTCGGACATGCTCATGGAACGGAGACCTCTGGCGTAACGTTATTTCTCTTTGGGGGCGATACCATACCCGCTTGGGGGCGCGGCGCAAAGCCTCCGATGGGATGAATTTCGGAAAACCACAGGAAATGCAATGGTATGGCGGTATGACCACTGCGCCGGGGGCGGGTTATAAAGTTGCGCCGCCATCCTGAAACGACCAGGCCCGCCGGGGTTGCCGGCGGGCCTGATTGGTGCGGATGGTGCGGCCAAGAAGACTCGAACTTCCACGGGAGTTACCCCACAAGCACCTCAAGCTTGCGCGTCTACCAGTTCCGCCATGGCCGCGTTCTCCGGTAGCCTCGAAGGGCTTGCCAACGAGGAGAGAGGGGAATACCAAATCACCTCGCCCGAATCAAGCGCGCATCCCGGAGTCCCTGATGAATTCTCCCGTCGAGTGGCGGATTTCCGATTCCCCCGTCGATTATCCCCAGGCGGTGGCCGCCATGGAGGAGCGCGTCGCCGCCATTCGGGCCGGCACGGCGCCGGAACTGGTGTGGCTTCTGGAGCATCCGCCGCTCTACACGGCGGGAACCAGCGCCGACCCTGGGGACCTGGTCGCCCCCGACCGCTTTCCGGTCTACGAATCGGGGCGCGGCGGGCAGTACACCTATCACGGCCCCGGCCAGCGGGTGGCCTATGTGCTGCTCGACCTGAAAAAGCGTGGCGCCGACGTCAGGGCCTATGTCTGCAATCTGGAGGAATGGATCATCCGCGCCCTGGCGCGCTTCGTGGTCAAGGGCGAGCGGCGGCCGGGCCGGGTCGGCATCTGGGTGGACCGGGGCGGAGGGCGGGAAGACAAGATCGCCGCCATCGGCGTGCGGGTGCGCCACTGGGTGACCTTTCACGGCATCGCGCTCAACGTCGATCCCGACCTGTCCCATTTCGAGGGCATCGTGCCCTGCGGCATCCGCGAGCACGGCGTCACCTCGCTGTGGGACCTGGGGCTCACCCCCACCCTGGCCGACGTGGATTGCGCCCTGATGGCCACCTTCCCCGAGGTGTTCGGGGAAGGTTAGCGCGGCACCGAGAAATCCGCCGGAATGGCCGGGCCGTCCGGTTCCGACGGCCGTTCCGGCCAGACGGGGTCGTGGGCGGCCATGGGCGGGCTGGGCAGTTCCCAATAGGCGCGGGTCTCCTCGAAGCGGGCCACCGGACCGAGGAAACGCAGCGGCCCGTCGGCGGTTTCCCGGGTCAGCTCCAGGGCGCGGATGGTCTCCGGCGGCACGGTGATGCCCTCCGGTTTGGGGCTGACGCGGCCCAGGGACTGTATCCACATGGCGGTGCGCGACAGCGAGACCCGGACGTGGTAGCTGCCGCCCTCGGTCGCCCGGCGCAGCAGCGCCACCGCCATGCCGTAGGCGGCCAGATAGCCGGTGGTGTAGTCGTTGGGAATGACCGGGCTGACCTTGGGCTCGGCGATGGAGCCATCGGCCACCGCCATGCCGGAGACCGCCTGCGCCAGCTGTTCCCAGCCCCTTCGGCCGCTCCACGGCCCGCCCTCGCCATAGCAGCTGAGCGACATGCAGATGATGCCGGGCCGCAGCCGCGCCGCCTCGGCCGCCGAGAAGCCCAGTCCGGCAATGGCGCCGGGGCGGAAATTCTGGGCGAAGATGTCGGCCTCGGCCAGCAGGGCCCGCATGCGCCGGGCTTCCGGCTCGCGCGCCAGATCCATCATGGTCGAGCGCTTGCCGTGGCCGGTGTCCAGGATGAAGGCGGGAATGATCGGCCGCGCCGGGGCGCGGATGCGCAGCACCGTGGCGCCCTGCTCGGCCAGGGTGCGGGTGGCGGTCGGCCCGGCCAGCACGTCGGTGAGATCGACGACGCGGATGCCCGACAACGGGCGGGCGGCGGGACGGAAGGGTTCGGGCGGGCTGTCGCCGATGCGCTCGACGGTGACCACCGGCTGGGTGGCGAGCCACGCCCCCTGGGGATGGGCCAGCCATTCCTCGCGGCTGCGTCCCACGGCCCCGCACAGGCCGCGCGCGGCGATGGCGTCCTCCAGCTCGAAGGAATTCCACTCTGCCACCCGGGCGCGGATGCGGTCGATGGAATTGGGACAGTCCAAAAGGTCCAGCAGGCCGTTACGCAGATGGGGGTAGCCGGCATGGAGATGAATGGCCCGTCCGTCGCGGCAGGGGTGGAAGTTGGTCAGCGGATAGGCGATGTCGGTGTAGGGCACCGGATAGCCGCGCCGGGTCATCAGCAGCACGGATTCCAGAGAGACCGCCGCGGCGCCCGCATCGACGGTGACGCTCTGGCGGCGCCCGCAGCGGCGGCGCCAGATCTCGGCGATGGCCGCGCCATGGGCGGCCAGGGCGGTGGCGGCAGCCTCGCCCACCCGGTGGCTGGTGGGAAAGTACGGGTCTGCCCCCGTGGTGGCGACCGCACCGCCGGGACGTCCCGCCAATCCGCCAAGGGCCAGAAGCTCGTCAAGCGCCGTGGCGCCAGTGGACAACGCCACCATGGGCGCCCGCTCGGAGGAAAAACAACCATTCATAGTACTTAGCTCATACCCAAAATCACCAGGAGATACGACCAAAGATAGACCCCCTTAGAAGGGCATGGAAGTATCTCGAAGTCATACTTCGTCTAGAATCGACTGTTGGGGTTTAAAAGCCAATCCGCGCGCGGAGAGGACGCCCCACCGCGCGCGCAATGGCCTACTCCGCTCCCGGACGGATCAGTAGGCGTAGCCGATCTTCAGCATGGTCAGCCAGTTGTCGGCGCTGGACGCGCCCCCCACCCGCTCGTCGCCGGTCCACTGATAGCGGCTTTCCAGGCCGATCATCAGTTGGCCCGCCGTGTAATAGGCGCTGCCGCCCAGCTGGGCGGCCCACATGTCGGGGCTGGGCCCGGACTCGCTGTGGGTGAAGATCCAGCCGATTCCCGGCCCGCCGCCGACCCACAGATTCTCGACGATGGGGATCATGTAGTGGGGATTGAACTCCAGGGTCTGAAGTTCGAGCCCGCCATGGTCGAAGCGGTTGTAGCTGAACTGGTCCCTGATCTTGCCGTAGGGCAGCTGGACCAGCGGATCGTCGATGGCGACCTCGAAGCCGCCGGCCAGGCCGCTGCCGGCCGAGGAATCGGGGACCAGGACGCCCATCTTGAGCGCCACGGTGGTGTTGGCGGACCAGCCCGGCTGCGATGCGGCCGGGAAGGCCCAGTCGCCGCCCCAGGCGGGCGCGGCGATGGCCGTCAGGGCGAGGGTGGCGGCGATGAGAAGGCGTTTGCGCATGGCGGACCTCCCTGTCTCGGGTGGAACGCGCTCCTATGGATCGAGTCTGGGCCTTGGCGGGGCTCGCTTCAATGACCCGCCTCACACAGCCGCAATGCAGGAATAGCGGGAACGGGCGTTGCACCACCGGATTGCTTCCGCCAATATCCGCCCATGTCCGATCCCTTCGCCCTTGACGACGAGGCGCATCCCGCGCCCCCCTCCCCCCGTGCTTCCGGTCCCCGGACGGTGCCGCCCGACGCCCCCTGGCTGAGGGGGCTGAACCCCGAGCAGTTCCAGGCGGTGACCACCACCGACGGGCCGGTCCTGGTGCTGTCGGGGGCCGGTACCGGCAAGACCAAGGTGCTGACCTCGCGCCTCGCCCATATCCTGGCCTCCGGCCTGGCCCAGCCCTGGCAATGCCTGGCGGTGACCTTCACCAACCGCGCGGCGCGCGAGATGAAGGAACGGGTGGGCCAGCTGGTCGGGCCGGTGGCCGACGGCATCTGGCTGGGCACCTTCCACTCGCTCTGCCTGCGCATCCTGCGTTCCCACGCCGAGGCGGTGGGGCTGTCCGGCGACTTCACCGTGCTGGATGCCGACGACCAGATGCGGGTCCTGAAGCAGGTGATGGCCGACGCCCACGTGGATTCCAAGGCCACCCCGCCCCAGGGGCTGATGGCCACCATCCAGCGCTGGAAGGACCGGGCCGTCACCCCCGACAAGGCGGCGGCGGACGGAGGCGCCGAGGGGCAGGCCAAGGCGCTGTACCGCGCCTATCAGGAGCGGCTGAGGGCGCTCAACGCCTGCGACTTCGGCGACCTGCTGCTGCACGTGCTGACCGTGTTCCTGACCGATGCCGAGGCGCTTTCCCGCTGGCAGGGCCGCTTCCGCTACCTGCTGGTGGACGAGTACCAGGACACCAACGTGGCCCAGTATCTGTGGCTGCGCCTGCTGGCCCAGACCCATCGCAACATCTGCTGCGTCGGCGACGACGACCAGTCCATCTATTCCTGGCGCGGCGCCGAGGTGGGCAACATCCTGCGCTTCGAGAAGGACTTTCCCGGCGCCAAGGTGGTGCGGCTGGAAAGCAATTACCGCTCGACCCCCCATATCCTGGCGGCGGCCTCGGCGCTGATCGCCAACAATGCCGGGCGGCTGGGCAAGACGTTGCGCCCCGGCCTTGCCCACGACGACGACGCCATCGAGAAGATCCGCACCATGGCGGTGTGGGACGGCGAGGCCGAAGCACGGCTGGTGGTGGACGAGATCGAGGCGCTGCAGCGCCGGGGCGAGAAGCTCGCCTCCATGGCCATCCTGGTGCGCGCCGGCTTCCAGACCCGCGAGTTCGAGGAACGGCTGATCACCACCGGCATCCCCTATCGGGTGGTGGGCGGTCCCCGCTTCTACGAGCGGCTCGAGATCCGCGACGCCATGGCCTATCTGCGCCTCGTGGTCTCGGCCTCGGACGGGCTGGCCTTCGAGCGCATCGTCAACACGCCGAAGCGCGGCCTGGGCGAGGCCGCCATCCAGACCATCCACATGGCGGCCCGCGCCGAGCAGGTGCCGCTCTTGGAAGCGGCCCGCCGGCTGGCCGGCACCGACGAGTTGAAGCCCAAGCCGCGTCAGGCGCTGGCCAGGTTCGTCGAGGACGTGGACCGCTGGCGCTCGCTTCTCGATTCCATGCCCCACGCCGAACTGGCCGCCACCATCCTCGACGAATCCGGCTATGTGGACATGTGGAAGGCCGACAAGTCGGCCGACGCGCCGGGCCGGGTGGAAAATCTGAAGGAACTGGTGGCGGCGCTGGAGGAATACGACTCGCTCGCCAGCTTCCTCGAGCACGTGGCCCTGGTCATGGAAAACGATTCCAGGGCCGAGGCCGACAGCGTGGTGATCATGACGCTGCACGGCGCCAAGGGGCTGGAATTCGATTCGGTGTTCCTGCCCGGCTGGGAGGAGGAGGTCTTCCCCCATGTCCGCGCCCTGTCGGAATCCGGCACCAGCGGGCTGGAGGAGGAGCGCCGCCTGGCCTATGTGGGCCTGACCCGGGCGCGCAAGCGGGTCCTGGTCACCTTCGCCGCCAACCGCCGCATCTACAATCAATGGAAGTCGCAGTTGCCGTCCCGCTTCGTCGAGGAACTGCCCGAAGCCCATGTGGAGCGCTCGGGCGAGCGCGGCCTGTATGGCGGCGGGCTGGCGGAATCCAAGGCGGCCTGGAACGACCCCGCCTGGAGCCGCGCCCGCTTCGGCCAGCCGCGCCGCGAGGCGACCGCTCCCGTCCTGGCCAAACCCCGCCAGAGCGAGGGCGGCTTCACGCCGGGCCGGCGGGTCTTCCACGACAAGTTCGGCGCCGGTACCGTGCTGTCGCTCGACGGCAACAAGCTGGAGATCGCCTTCGACAAGGCGGGAACCAAGAAGGTGCTCGACAGTTTCGTTTCTTCGGTCTAACACGCCCGAACTGTCATCCTGAACGCAGTGAAGGATCTTTCACCCATTGGTGCCTGAAAGATCCCTCGCGTGGCTCGGGATGACATCACCAGCAGCGAGAGCCTTACCCATGCCCCCCGTTTTCCCCGACATCTGGCGCCTGCGCCTCACCGTTTCCATGGAGACCCTTCCGGTGTTCGAGGAGGTGTTCGAGCGCCACGCCGAGGCGGTGACCATGTTCATGGAGGATCGCTCGGGCATCTCGGACGGCGAGTGCGACTGGTTCCTGGAGGGCTTCTCCCGCACGCCGCCCGACCGCGCCGCCATCGTCTCGGCCCTGTCGGCGGTGGCCGCCGCCAACGGCATCGACGTGCCGCCCCTGGGAATCGAGATGCTGCCCAACGTGGATTGGGTGCTGGAAAACCTGCGCGACTTCCCCCCCATCGCCGCCGGCCGTTTCTTCGTCCACGGTTCCCATTGGGACGGCAAGCCGCCGGTGGGGACCATCGGCATCGAGATCGACGCCGGCACCGCCTTCGGCTCGGGGGAGCACGCCACCACCCGGGGCTGCCTGCTGGCCCTGGACGCGCTGGGCAAGCAGCGGCGGCGCGCCAGGGTGCTGGACCTGGGCTCGGGCTCGGGCATCCTCGGCATCGCGGCGGCCAAGCTGTGGGCGGCCAAGGTGATCTGCACCGACATCGACCCCTCGGCGGTCAAGGTGCTGGCCGGCAACGCCGCCAACAACGGCGTCGGGCGCCATGTCACGGCCGTGGTCAGCGACGGCTACCGCAATCCGGCGGTGGGCGGGGGCAAGCCCTACGACCTGATCTTCGCCAACATCCTGGCCCGGCCGCTGTGCCGCTTCGCCCCCGATCTGGCCGCCCATCTGGCCCCCGGCGGACTGGCGGTCCTGTCCGGCCTGCTGGAGCGCCAGGAACGCATGGTGATGGCCAATCACGAGAAGCAGGGGCTGACCCTGCGGCGCCGGATCCTCATCGACGGGTGGGCCACCCTGGTCATCGGTCGCTGACCCGGATTCATACCTTAGTCCGTCAGTCATAGCGTCTATGACCTGAGAAACCGGCATGGGGCGACCTACCTGTGCTCAGTGGTTTCCCTGTTAGGACAAGGGCATGCGGGTCGAGGTGCGCATCCAGGGCCGTTCCGTGGCGCTGTCCATGGCCGGGGCGGAAAAGATGCCGACCTCGCAACAAATTGCCACAATTCATTGCGTTCCGTCGAAATGTTGGACATCCATGGCCTTGATGAGTATCAAGGGCACGGGGATAGGGCGTTGATCTGATGTGTTCCGGGGGGAAATGGACAACGTGACAATCAAGGCCAGGATCAGCATCACCCGCGTGGTGTTTCTGCTGTCCCTGACGGCCACCGTGCTTGCGCTGGGTGTGGTCGTCCTCATTTCCGGCCACGTGCGTGAAAAGTCGGTACACGACCTCGCCCGCGACGAGGCGCGGCAGACCTCCACACTGGTGTTCGAGACCCTTTACGCCGCCATGCGCAAGGGCTGGTCCAAGGACGAGATCAACGACGTGATCTTGCGGCTGCAGAACGCGCTTCCCGACCTGTCCATCCACGTGATCCGCGGCCGTCCGGTGATCGAGCAGTTCGGCGAGATCGGCAACGACGCGGCGCTGGTCAGCATCGACCCCGTGCTGCGCGAGGTGTTCGCCACCGGCAAGGAGACGCTGCTGCCCAGTCCCACCGGCATCCGCTACCTCTATCCCCTGACCGTCAAGGAGGAGTGCCTGGCCTGCCACACGGCGGCCAAGGTGGGCGACATCAACGGCGTCATCGACATCGTCTATCCGGTGCATGCCCTGAAGGTATCGCTGGACTACGTTCTGAACACGGTGCTGGCCTATTTCTTCGCCATCCTGCTGCTGCTGTCGGTGGCGCTGTACTTCAAGCTCAAGATCTTCGTGGCCAAGCCCATCACCAGCATGGTCGGGCTGATGCAGGAGATCATCCAGCACACCGACCTGTCGCGCCGGGTGGAGACCAACGGCATCATCTCCGAGGTGGCGGACCTGTCCGACTACTTCAACAAGCTGCTGCGCACGGTGGAGGAATACCAGCACCGGCTGGAGGACCTGTCCATCCGCGACCCGCTGACCCGGCTTTACAACCGCCGCAAGTTCGACGAGTTCCTCGACCACGAGATCGACCGCGCCCAGCGTCACGGGCACCCGTTCTGCGTCGCCCAGATCGACCTGGACGACTTCAAGAACATCAACGACACCTTCGGCCATCCCATCGGCGATCTGGTGCTGAAGGAACTGGCCAGCGTGCTGCACCGCGAGGTGCGGCGCACCGACGTGGTGGCCCGGGCGGGCGCCGACGAGTTCTCGGTGCTGCTGCCCGAGACCACCATGGAGGAAGGCATCGCGGCGGCAGAGAAGCTGCGCCAGGCCATCGCCGATTGCCAGCTGGGCCTGCCGGTGGGCGGCGTCCGGGTGACCGCCAGCATCGGTCTGGTGAGCTATCCCGACAACGCGGGCGACGCCCAGAGGCTGGCCATCGCCGCCGACGTGGCCAGCTACAAGGCCAAGCGCTCGGGCAAGAACCAGGTGGCGGTGATCGGCGAGGGCGAGGATTCCACCGTCGCCATCTTCAGCCAGGGCGAGATGGTGCGCACCGCCCTGGCCGAGGGCCGCCTGGTGCCGTTCTTCCAGCCCATCGTCGCCTCCGCCGACGGCTCGGTCGCCGCCTACGAGGTGCTGGCCCGGGTGGTGGACGGCGATCAGGCGGTATGCGCCGGCGACTTCATCGAATCGGCCGAGGAACTGGGGCTGGCCGGCGAGATCGACGCCGCCGTGTTCGACGGCGCCCTGGCCGCCATGGCGGCGGGCAAGCTGGGCGACGCCAAGATCTTCGTCAACCTGTCGGCCAAGAGCCTGACCGACCGCGAGCGGATGATGGCCATTCCGCGGCGTCTGGCCGAGGCGGGCGTCGCCGCCAACAGGGTGGTGCTGGAAATCACCGAGCGCGAGGCCCTGCCCCATTTCGGCGACATCGTCGCCATGATCAACGAGTTGCGCTCGACCGGGCTGGGCTTCGCGCTCGACGATTTCGGCTCGGGCTTCTCGTCGTTCCTCTACCTCAAATACATCACCGTCGATTACGTCAAGATCGAGGGCAGCTTCATCCGCCACGTGGTCACCGACGAGCGCGACCGCATCATGGTGGAGCACATCCACTCCATGGCGCGGCGCTTCGGCATGACCACCATCGCCGAATTCGTCGAGGACGAGGCCACCATGGTGTTGCTGCGCAAGATGGGGATCAACCTCTGCCAGGGCTTCCACATCGCGGTGCCCAAGCCTATTGATAAGCTGTGACGGAGGCGGGCCGGACGCCCGCGCTCCGAAACGCCGATGCCTTGCCAGGAGCGCGGCCGTCCCGGCCGCATGGCTGCGGGAGTGATGTGCGCATGTCAGGAGCCACGCCCGACGACCTGTTCGCCCTGTTCGACCGCCTGGACATCCGGACGGTCACCCACCGGCACGCGCCGGCCTTCACCGTCGAGGAAGGACACCGGGTGTGGGGCGCCATCCCCGGAATTCACTGCAAGAACCTGTTCCTCAAGGACGGCAAGGGGCGGCTGTGGCTGGTGGTGGCCCCCGCCGACCGGCGGGTCGACCTCAAGGCCCTGCCCGAGAGGATCGGCGCGGCCCGCCTCTCCTTCGGCTCGGCGGCGCTGCTGGTCGAGGTGCTGGGAATCGAGCCGGGATCGGTGACCCCCTTCGCGGTGATCAACGATGCCGGGCATCGGGTCTCGGTCGTCCTGGATTCCTGGATGATGGCGCAGGACCAGATCAACTACCACCCGCTGCGCAACGACATGACCACCACGCTGACTCCAGCCGGGCTGACGCGGTTCCTCGAACACACCGGGCATGTCCCCCTGTTGGTCGATCTATAGCGGGGGTATTGCCCTGCCTCCCCCGTTTGCGTTATTTCCTGTCCGGCAAATGGTCTTTTGACAGGGGACGTGTCCGATCATGGCGATGACCTTCCTGCGGCGAATCACGGCGGCGGTGGTGCTGGCCCTCGGCTTGTCCCTGCTAGCGGGTGCCGCGCGGGCGGCCGACGTGGAGCAGGGGCGCCGGGTGGTGCAGAGCGCGGTGGACGAGGGAATCTCCACCTTCGTCGGCAAGAAGCATCCGCTGGCCGAACGCAGCCGGCTGCTGGACGACCTGCTGCGCCGCTATGTGGACCCGCCCATGCTGTCGGCCAGCATCCTCGGCCGCTATTGGACCAAGATCGGCCCGGCCGAGCAGAGCGCCTTCTCCGAGCTGTTCGTGCGCTATCTGGTCAGTTCCTATGTGAGCATCCTTGGCCGCGCCGAGGCCGGAACCACGCTGAAGGTCACCGAGGGACTGGATCTGGGCGGCAAGGTCAAGGTGCTGTCCACCGCCGCGCTGCCCTCCCAGCCGGGCGTGCCCATTCCGGTGGAGTGGGAGGTGGCGACCACCGCCGACGGCAAGCCGGTGATCATGGACCTCAACGCCCAGGGCGTCAGCCTGATCCGCGCCATGAAGGACGACTTCGCCTCGGTGCTGCGCTCGTCGGGCGGCAAGATCGAACCGCTGATGGAGGCCCTGCAGCGCAAGATCGAAGCCAACGACAAGGCCAACGCCGCCCTGGCGGGGTGAAACGGGATGTCACCCTGAGCCGCAGGCGAAGGGACTTTCAGGAGAGGATGGTCGTCGTCTCTGGCTGAAAGATCCCTCGCATCCACTCGGGATGACGGGTCAAACCTCACCCGCCCAGATAGACCAGCGTCTCGCCTTCCTTGAACTGGCCCGAAACGGCGAGGTCCTTGAAGAAGTCCGCCACGCCGCGCGCCGGGCCGGTCAGGGCGTTGATGGGGCCGGGCTTGAGGCCCAGGCCGTGGGCCTTGAGCAGCCGGGGCTCGGCCTCCTTGGTGGCGAAGTACAACACCACGTCGTCGCCCTTGGGCGCCGCCATCAGGGTGAGACGCGCCGCGTCCACGTATTGCACCAGGAACAGGCCGGGCGCCAGGCGGGCGGCGCGGGCCTTGCCGGTGGGGCCGTCCGGAGTGGCCACGTCGTACTGCCTTTCCGCCGCGTTCCAGCTCACCCGCACCTCGATTCCGTCGGGACGGCGGTAGCGGCCGTCCTTGACCCCGTCCACCCGGATGGAGGCGGACGCCGAGACGGTCTCTCCCTCGACCTGATAGCAGGCGGGCAGCAGCAGCAGGAGCAGCAGGGCGGCGAAGCGGCGCATGGGCGGGGGTCCTTCCGGCAGATTTCGCCCGGACCCTAGCATCGCCGGGCATGGGGTGGAATTGACCTCGGCCAAGTACTTGTTACGCTTCGGGCGAATCGCTAAAGTCCGGCCCTTGTATCCCCCCGGAGGAAGTCATGTCCGAGCGCATCCTGATCGTCGATTTCGGCTCGCAGGTGACCCAGCTGATCGCGCGCCGCGTGCGCGAAGCCGGCGTCTACTGCGAAATCCACCCCTTCAACCGGGTGAGCGTCGACAGCATCCGCGACTTCGGCCCCAAGGGCGTGATCCTGTCGGGCGGCCCGGCCTCGGTGGCCGATTTCGGCAGCCCGCGCGCGCCGCAGGGCCTGTTCGACATGGGCCTGCCCATCCTCGGCATCTGCTACGGCCAGCAGACCATGTGCGAGCAGCTGGGCGGCAAGGTGGAGCCCGGCCACCACCGCGAATTCGGCCGCGCCATGCTGAGCGTCTCGGGCGAGCCCTGCGCCCTGTTCGACGGCATCGCCGCCAAGGGCGACGAGGTCCAGGTGTGGATGAGCCACGGCGACCGCGTCACCGCCATTCCCGCCGGCTTCAAGGTCGTCGCCACCTCCGAGGGTGCGCCCTTCGCCGCCATCGCCAACGCCGGCAAGCGCTTCTACGGCGTGCAGTTCCATCCCGAGGTGGTGCATACCCCCATCGGCAAGCAGCTGCTGTCCAATTTCGTCCACAAGATCGTCGGCTGCGCCGGCGACTGGACCATGAAGGCCTTCCGCGCCCAGGAAATCGCCAAGGTCCGCGCCCAGGTGGGGTCGGGCCGGGTGATCTGCGGCCTGTCGGGCGGCGTCGATTCCTCGGTGGTGGCGGCCCTGCTGCACGAAGCCATCGGCGACCAGCTGACCTGCGTGTTCGTCGATACCGGCTTCATGCGGGCCGGCGAATCCGAGCAGGTGGTCAGCGTCTTCCGCGACCGCTTCAACATCAAGCTGGTGCACAAGGACGCCTCGGAGCTGTTCCTGGACAAGCTGGCCGGCCTGACCGACCCCGAGAAGAAGCGCAAGATCATCGGCGCCACCTTCATCGACGTGTTCGAGGAAGAGGCCCGCGCCGTGGGCGGCGCCGACTTCCTGGCCCAGGGCACGCTGTATCCCGACGTGATCGAAAGCGTCAGCTTCACCGGCGGCCCCTCGGTGACCATCAAGAGCCACCACAACGTGGGCGGCCTGCCCGAGCGCATGAACATGAAGCTGGTGGAGCCGCTGCGCGAGCTGTTCAAGGACGAGGTCCGGGCGCTGGGCCGCGAACTGGGACTCCCCGAGGAAATGGTCGGCCGCCACCCCTTCCCCGGTCCCGGCCTCGCCATCCGCGTCCCCGGCCAGCCGCTGACCCGCGAGAACCTGGACATCCTCCGCAAGGCCGACGCCATCTATCTCGACGAGATCCGCAAGGCCGGCCTCTACGACGAGATCTGGCAGGCCTTCGCCGTGCTGCTTCCCGTCCGCACCGTCGGCGTCATGGGCGATTCCCGGTCCTACGACTACGCCTGCGCGCTTCGCGCCGTCACCTCCACCGACGGCATGACCGCCGACTTCTACCCCTTCGACATGGCCTTCATCGGCCGCGTCGCCAACCGCATCATCAACGAGGTCAAGGGCATCAACCGCGTGACCTACGACATCACCTCGAAGCCGCCGGGCACCATCGAGTGGGAGTGATTTTTCAAGGGGTTAGCCTTTGGCGCCCCTTTCCCGCTCACCTTTGAAACAGCCTGTTCCGAGAGCCTGACCAACCACTGGGGGCGATTTTGGGGGTACCCCTCCAAGATCGCTCCGGTCAGGAGTTACGGAGCATGATCTACAAGCGCGAAACCTCGCCCCACTGGGTGATCGAGTTCACCTTCCAGGGCCAGCGTTACCGCAAGTCCAGCGGCACCAGCAACAAGGCGAAGGCTGAAGCCGTCGAGCGACGCTGGCGCAAGGAACTGGAAGACTATTCCCTGCTCGGCAAGCCCCGCGAGATGACGCTGGGCGAGGCATTGGACCGCTACCTCGAGACGGTCCTAAAGCCCAAGGGGAAGCCTCGATCCGTCCGCAGCGACCAGTACGGCCTGGAGATCATCAGGCGCGGCCTGAACGACCAGACCCGCCTGCTGGACCTCAAGGCTCCCGCCATCGCCGACTTCCGCGACGGACTGATCGCGCAGGGAAAAGCCCCCGCCACCGTCAACCGATACCTTGCGCTACTGAAAGCAGCCCTGCGGCTGGCACATTTGGAATGGGGCGCTTTGCCGTGCGTTCCGCCGATCCGTCTTCTTCGCCTTAACAATGCCCGCCATCGCTGGCTGACCAAGGGTGAAGAGCGGCGTCTGCTGGAGGTTGCAGCCCCGCATCTGCGAGATCTGATCATCTTCCTGATCGACACCGGAGCCCGGCGCAGCGAAGCCACGGGGCTGACATGGCGCTTCGTCGATCTGGAGCGCAATGGGCGCGGGACGGTCTCCTTCATGGATACCAAGTCCGGCAAACCCCGTTCGGTCCCGTTGACTAAGCGGGTCAGGGAGATGCTGGCGAGCTGGAAGACCGACACCACCAAGCCCGACGACCGGGTCTTCCTTTATCGCCCGATGGGACGCGGCGATGGTCAATGCAAGCGCCCCGGAACCCCTCGCCCCTTCGGCTTTCCCTATGAACCGTGGAAGACGGCACTCACGCGGGCCGGTCTGGAGGACGTTCACCTCCACGACCTCCGCCACACCTTCGCCAGCCGTCTGGTGATGCGGGGTGTACCGCTGGTCACGGTCTCCAAACTGCTGGGCCATGCCTCCATTCAGATGACCATGCGCTACAGCCATCTGTCCATGGACGCCTACGATGATGCGATCCGGGCGTTGGAAACGGCAGCGTAGAGACCACCTCCGATTATTTTGGGCCGCATTTCTGAGCGGCCTCTCGATGAAGCGAGGCGGTGACTTTCCCCCCGTATGGGGGTGGGTCACCCATCGCCCTGCGTTGGCAGCCTTGGCCATTGACCGTGCCGCTTCGCCCAACTGTTACATGCACAACGAACGTTGACGTTTGTAACGTTGTGGCTGTAACGTTCCCGAAAGCCACATCAACCAAGGGGGGCGGCGATGGTCCGTTACGTCACCTACAAGCGCGTCAGCACCAAGGAGCAAGGGCGGTTGGGTCTGGGCCTCGCCGCCCAGGAACGTGACATCCGCCTGTTCCTGACCACCTACAGCCCGGAACCATGGGAGGTGATCGGCGAATTCGTGGACGTGCAGTCCGGGGCCGACGACAGCCGCCCGGAACTGGACAAGGCCATCGCCCAGGCCAAGAAGGAACGGGCGGTGTTGCTGGTGGCCAAGCTGGACCGCCTGAGCCGCAAGGTGTCGTTCATCGGCAAGCTGACTGACGACCCCAAACTGGACTTCAAGGTCGCGCAAATGCCCAACGCCGACAAGTTCCAGCTCCACATCTACGCCGCCCTGGCCGAGAAGGAGCGCGACTTCATCAGCCAACGCACCAAGGCTGCCTTGGCCCAATCCACCAAGAAGCTGGGCGGAATGCGCGATGCCACCATGAAACGCAACGCGGTCCTGAAGGAACAGGCCGATCAGCGGGCGGGCAAGCTGGCCGGTATCGTCCTGCCGTTGCGGCAGCAAGGCAGCAGCTTGCGAGAGATCGCAGCCGCCCTAAATTCTGCGGGCCTCGCCACGCCTCGCGGTGGGGAGTGGCAGGCGGCGCAGGTCAAACGATTGTTGGAACGACTGGAAGGGGGAACGTGTGAACCAACACTTGGTCAGCCTTGATGCTCTGGCGATCAGGATCAACGAACAGCAAGAGCAGATCGAACAAGCCTGGGGCATGACCCTGGAACTTGCCAAGCAGGCCGGGGAGATGTTGATCGAGGCCAAGCGCCTTGCCGGTCATGGCAAATGGCTGCCGTGGCTGGAAGCCAATTGCCGGGTCTCCGCCAGCATGGCCGAGAAGTACATGAAGATCGCCAAGGGCTGGGACATGCTGGCGGCGGGAAATCCGGAACACGTTCCGAATTTGAGCATCCGCGACGCGGTCAAGCTACTGGCCAAGCCCCGCACTCCCAAGGCCGAAACCCCGCCGACCATCGACGCCGAGTTCTCGGAGGTGGTGGCGGAACCCACACCTCCATCAGACCCGCTGTCCACCTTGGTCGATCAGTTGGAAGCCGAGTTCCTGAGCATCGCCTTCAAGGAACGGGAAGCTGCCGTCGAACAGGTCATTGAACGCCTGAGCGCCTTCAGGGATAGGCATTGCGCCAAGACCACGACGTTGGCCCAGATGCGCCAAGCGTTTCCCGGGGTGGGATATCGTGATCTGCGGGAACAGGTGGCGGGTTTGATCCTGCGACGGCAATACGCCCGCATACAGCGCAATGACCACGGCCAGGGATGCATCCGGACGGAATGGGCCGAGGAGTTTGTCCAGGCCCAGAAGGACAACGACTGGAAAGAGGGCGAGCCATTACGGCCTTGGCCCGGTGTGATCGTAAAGCTGTCTCCGGCCAAGGAGCCGACACTTCCGCGCCTGTAACCCTGCCATTCCCTGCGCCGATGCGGGGTGGCTAGTTTGATGACCCGATGCCCATGACCCAACACGACGAAGACGACATCCCCCAGGAACAGCCGACCGACGACCGTCCCTTCAATCCGTTCCGTGCTCCCAAGAGCGCCAAGGCCCAAGGCGTCGTCGCGGACGTGCTAACGCAGCTTCAAAACTACGAACGGCGCAAGGGGCTGCGGCAACGCCAGCGCAAGCCCGCTGACCAACAGACCTTCGAGGCCACGGTGGCGGCCTTGGTCTGCGACCTGCTCCACCGCTTCATCACCAAGCCCACGGGCTGGGTGTCGGTATCGCTGTCCAACCAGGATTTGGGGCGGGCCAGCCGATACCGCGCGGCGGCCATGAACAAGACCCTGCCCACCATCATCAAGCGATTGGCCGAGCCTGAAATGGCTTTCATCGAGATGGAGATCGGCCACCTGGGCTATTTCGGCCCTGCCCGTCGCACGGTGATCAAAGCCGGTTCCCGGTTGCTGACACGGTTGCAAGATCACGGCGTCACCCTGGACGACCTGACCCAGTCAACGGGGCGAGAGATCATCATCCTCAAGCAGGCCAAGGGCGATTACTGGGACGAAGGCGGCTTGGTCGAATACGCTGACACCGACCAGACCCGGCAATACCGCGACGAGGTGCAGACCATCAACGCATGGCTGGCCCAGGCGGACATCCAGTTCGATGGCGACCCGGCAGTCGATGACACCGACCGCTTGTTGCGCCGTTACTTCAGCCGGGGATCGTTCCAAAGCGGCGGGCGTCTGTTCGGTGGCTTCTGGCAGTACCTGTCGAAGTGGCAGCGGCACAAGGGCCTGCTGATCGACGGTGAGGAAGTGACGACCCTGGATTTCGGCCAGATGGCCCCGCGCATCCTGTACGGCATAACCAGAGTTCCGGCACCGACCGCCGACGCTTATCTGCTACCCGGCCTGGAAGGCCACCGCGAGGGCGTGAAGAAGGTGATGAACGCCCTGCTGTTCGCCGACAAGCCTTTGACCCGCTTCCCTGCCGACACCAAGAAACTGTTCCCGAACCGCCTGTCCTTTGCCCAAGTGGTCGAGGCCCTGCAACAGTTCCACGCCCCCATCAAGCATCTGTTCTTCACCGGCATCGGCCATCAGGTCCAGTTTGTGGAAAGTGAAATCCTGGTGGATGTCCTTCTGGTCTTGAAGGCGGAGGGGATTGTCGGTCTTCCCGTCCATGATGCGGTGATCGTTGCCAGATCATCCATTCCCCTGGTCACCAAGATCATGTTGGATACCTTCAAATCACATACTGGTGTTGATGGGATGGTCTCTGTGGAGAGGGATTGATGGTGGTGGTCACTGTCCAATACAGCTTCACCCTTCTCCTTATGAGGGACTCGTAAGCCATGACCAGCCCCGAGACGACCCGCCGCCGCAAGCAAGAGGTCAAGGCCAGGGCAGCGAAACCGAACCACATGTTCGGCTATTGCCGGGTTATGGGCTGCGGCAAGCCCGCCCGTGCCGGCACCGATGACGGTCTGGATACCCGCTTCTGCCGGTCCCATGCCGAGCATTACCAACGCCACGGCAGCCCGTTCAAGCGGTCCTATACCGGCAAGGAGTTGTTCCCGTATCGCCGTGCGGCGCTGAAATGGCTGAAAACCAATGCCGAGCTGTTCTGGGTCAAGAACGCCATCGACCGGGTGCGGGGCCTGTATCAAAGCGCAGGTCCCCACATCGAGGCTTTCCGTCTGCGTGGTCTTCCGCCCCAAGACCGGGCCAAGGCCCACTGGGCGCGGATGCGCAAAGCCGAGATCGACCCCACCCAAGTGGTCGCCGCGTGGCTGGCCGTCGAGATGATCACCGCCGACGATCCGCAACCCGCGAACACACCAGAGTTCCGCCGCGTCCAGGCCGCCAAGATCATCCACCGCATGGCCAGCGGCACCCACAAGCGATGGGAGCGCGAAGTCGCCGATCCCGATTGGTCGGGTCTTCGCACCAAAACGGTGGTCGAGGAAAAGCACTGGTATCCCCGCAGCCGGGGCCGGGTGTTGCGCCACATCGGCGAAGACATCGAACAGGCAGTGGAACTGCTGGCCCAGCATCATCTGACCGAGATCAGGGCCTGCATGACGGAAACGAAGACGATAACAGGCCTATAGGGCTTGCGCTGTAGTCTGATCTATGTTTGATCGTATGGGTGGTAATGGTCGCGGTCTAACAATCATCCGGTCGAAATGCAGTCGGTGAACTTCGAGATACTGCGCCAGCAGCGCCCGGCCTTGGCCGAACTCGGTGGCTTCGCCGAGCACTACCTGCATAGCGACCCGGCAAGTTCGCTCACCAAGCTGCGGATTTACGGCGAGCAGATCACCAAGGCCATCTATTGGGAATTGCGGCTGAGACCGCCCATTGACGCCACCTTCGACCGCTTGCTGGCCGAACCGGATTTCAAGCAGGCGCTGCCCCGCGTTGTCCTCGATAAGCTTCATGTCCTGCGCAAGGAAGGCAATAAGGGCGCCCATGGCGGTCAGGTAGTGCCCGACCGGGTGCCGTGGGTGGTGGAAGAAGCTTTCCAGCTTGGCGCCTGGTTCCTGGTGCGCTTTCTGGGCAGCAAGCCCAACGACATCCCGCCCTTCAAAGCCATTCCCAAGCCTGCGGCCACCAAGCCGGAAACCGATGCCGCCCGCGAGGCGCTGGAGGCGCAGCTTGCGGCCCTGGTGGCCGAGCGCGACGCCCTGAAGCAGGCCTATGAGGCCCAGGCGGCCCAGCCTGACACCCAGGCCAAGGGGCAGCAGACCGCCGACGCCCTGAAGTTCGACGAGGCCACCACCCGCCGCCGCATGATCGACGTGGCCCTGGCCGATGCCGGTTGGAAGGTGGGGGCCAAGGGACAGAATACCGACGAGGTCGGCCAGGAGGTCCCGCTTACCGGCCAGCCGACCAATGCCGGCAATGGCTATGCCGATTATGTGCTGTGGGACGACGACCACAAGCCGCTGGCGGTGATCGAAGCCAAGAAGACCACGGTCAGCCCCGAGACCGGGCGCAAGCAGGCCGAGCTATACGCCAACGCCCTGGAAAAGCAGTACGGCCTGCGCCCCGCCATCTTCACCACCAACGGCTACGACATCTGGCTGTGGGACGACGCTGGCGGCTACCCGGAACGCAAGGTCTTCGGCTTCTATTCCAAGGACAGCCTTCAGCATCTGGTCCGTTTCAAGCGCTCCGCCAAGGAACCGCTCAACACGCTTTCCGTGAACCCGACCATTGCCGGTGGTAAATACCTTTATCAGGTCGAGACCATCAAACGCGTCACCGAGGCCTTCACCAACAAGCACACCAAGGCCTTGATCGTCCAGGCCACCGGCACCGGCAAGACCCGTGTCGCCATCGCCCTGGTCGATCTGTTGAACCGGGCCAAATGGGTCAAGCGGGTGCTGTTCCTGTGTGACCGTAACGAGTTGCGCAAGCAGGCCAAGGTCGCCTTCACCGACCATTTGCCGGGCGAGCCCCTGGTGGTGGTCAAAGCCAGCACGGCCAAGGACCGCACCAAGCGCATTTATCTGGCCACCTACCCGTCCATGATGAATGTGTTCCAAAGTTTCGACGTGGGCTTCTTCGACCTGATCATCGCCGACGAAAGCCATCGCTCGGTCTACAACGTCTATGGCGATTTGTTCCGCTATTTCGACGCCTTGCAGGTGGGACTGACCGCCACCCCGGTCGAGTTCATCTCGCGCAACACCTTCGGCCTGTTCGGCTGCAAGAACCAGGACCCCACGGCGGCCTATACCCTGGAAACCGCCATCGCCGAGAAATGGCTGATCCCCTACGAAGTTTACAGCCACACCACCCAATTCCTGCGTGACGGCATCAAGTATGACGAGCTGTCGGACGCGCAGAAGCAAGAGATCGAGGACGATCCCGATACCGTCGAGCACGAGGCGGGCGAGATCAGCGCGACGACTTTCAATAAGGACACCGAACGCCAAATTATCCGCAACCTGATGGAAAACGGTATCCGCGACGCGACGGGCCAAATGGTTGGCAAGTCGGTGATCTTTGCGCGAAGACATGAACACGCCGTCTTGCTGGAGACCTTGTTCAACGAGATGTACCCGCAATTCGGTGGCAAGTTCTGCCAGGTCATCGATAATTACAATCCTCGGGCTGAGGCGTTGATCGACGACTTCAAGGGTCGCGGCACCAACGACGATCTGACCATCGCCATCTCGGTGGACATGCTGGACACCGGCATCGACGTGC
Organism: Paramagnetospirillum sp.; assembly: GCF_058402745.1. NCBI lineage: Bacteria > Pseudomonadati > Pseudomonadota > Alphaproteobacteria > Rhodospirillales > Magnetospirillaceae > Paramagnetospirillum > Paramagnetospirillum sp. Next base: position 25,779 of record NZ_JBZVFI010000006.1, on the reverse strand, counting down.
CCGAGATCGTTAATCTGGTCTTCGCCAAGCCGGTGAAGTCCCGCGTCAAGTTCTGGCAGATGATCGGGCGCGGCACCCGCCTGTGCCCCGATCTGTTCGGCCCTGGTCAGCATAAGAGTGTGTTCCGCATCTTCGATCACTGGGGCAATTTCGAGTACTTCGCCCAGAACAAGCCCGAGGCCGAACCCACCGTATCCAAGCCGCTGATGCAACGCCTGTTCGAGGCCCGCCTGGACCTAGCCGAAACCGCCCTGAACGCCGCCGAGATCGACGACTTCAACGCCTCGGTCAAACTGATCGAGGCTGACGTGCGGGCGCTGCCCGAGGACAGTATCAGCGTCCGCGAACGGCTTTTGGACATCCACGCCTTGCTGCAAGACGGCGTCATCGAGGCGTTCGACCCCGCCACCGTTCAGGCGCTGAAATCTCGGGTCGCGCCCCTGATGCAATGGGTCAATGTGCGCGGCGCCGCCGATGCCCTGGCCTTTGACCTGCTGGTGACCTCCCTGCAGACCGAGCATCTGAGGAAGTCCGCCACCTTCGAGAATTTGAAGGCCGAATTGGTCAATGCGGTCAACGGCCTTCAGATGAACCTGAACCAGGTGAAGGCCAAGGCCGACAGCATCAAGCGGGTCAAATCCACCGCCTTCTGGGGCTCGGTCACCGTCGCGCAGTTGGAAGAACTGCGCCGCGACCTGCGCGGCATCATGCAGTTCCGCCAAGGCACCGGCGGACCCAGCCCGCACAAGACCCGCATCTACGACATCACCGAGGACGAGGAGCTGATCGAGACGGGAAAGCGCAGCTCCAACCTGATTTCCGTGGACCTTGCCGCCTATCGGGCGCGGGTCGAGCAGGCGCTGGCCGAGTTGTTCAATACCGACCCGACGCTGAAGAAGATCAGGGCCGGGCAGCCCGTCACCCAGTCGGACCTTGAGGCCCTGGTGTCGCTGGTGCTGACCCGCCACCCGGATGTGGATTTGCACACCCTGACCGAGTTCTTCCACGACCGCGCCGCGCCCCTGGACCTGCTGATCCGCCGCATCGTCGGCCTGGACCCCGAGGCGGTCAGGGAACACTTTGCCGCCTTCGTCCAGGCCTATCCTGGCCTGACCGCCAACCAGACCCAGTTCCTGCAATTGCTGCAAAACCACATCGCCCAGAATGGCGGTATCGAGCTGGCGCGGCTGGCCGACGCCCCCTTCACCCACCTTGCCGAGGACGGCATTTTCGGCGTATTCCCCAGCGACGACCAACGCGACCAATTGCTGGCCGTGATCAAGACGTTTTTGCCTGAAGGACCCAGCCCGCAATGATCACCGGGGAATTGAAAAGCCGTATCGACAAGCTTTGGGAAGAATTCTGGACCGGCGGTATCACCAACCCGCTGACCGTCATCGAACAGATCACCTTCCTGATGTTCGCCCGCCTGCTGGACATGGCCGAACAGAAAAACGAGCGCAAAGCGACCCTGGGCGGCGTTGACTTCGCCCGCCTGTTCGGCCCCGATCAGCAGCATCTGCGCTGGTCGCAGTTCAAGAATTTGGGCGGCCCGCAGATGCTGCCCCTGGTCCGCGACGAGGTCTTCCCCCATTTCCGCAACGCAGGCACGGATGGCGCCACCTTCGGCGAATACATGAAGGACGCCCAACTGCTGATCCAGAAGCCCAGCCTGCTGGTCTCGGCGGTCAACATGATCAACGAGCTGCCCCTGGGCAATGCCGACACCAAGGGCGACCTTTACGAATACCTGCTGTCCAAGCTGACCACGGCGGGCATCAACGGCCAGTTCCGCACCCCACGCCACATCATCCGCTTCATGGTGGAGATGCTGGACCCGGCCCCCACCGAGACCATCGGCGACCCCGCTTGCGGCACCGGCGGCTTCCTGGTCGGTGCCATGGAGGTCCTGACCGAGAAGTTCACCTCCCCCCAGGGTGTGCTGGTGGATGCCGACGGCAACAAGACCTTTACCGGCGACCTGCTGGAACCCCACCGCGATTTCATCCGCAGCGGCATGTTCCACGGCTTCGACTTCGACGCCACCATGCTGCGCATCGCGTCGATGAATTTGATGCTGCACGGGGTCGAGGCCCCGGACATCCATTATCAGGACACCCTGTCCAACAGCTTCCCCGACAATTTCCCCGGCCATGCCAGGAACGCCCTGGACATCATCCTGGCCAACCCGCCCTTCAAGGGCAGCCTGGACGCCGAGGACGTCCATTCCAGCCTGCTGGCCAAGGTCAAGACCAAGAAGACGGAACTGTTGTTCCTGGTCCTCATTCTGCGCATGTTGAAGCTGGGCGGGCGCTCCGCCACCATCGTCCCCGATGGCGTGTTGTTCGGCAGCAGCACCGCCCATGTGGCCCTGCGTCAGATGCTTCTGGACGAGAACCAGCTGGAAGCCGTGATCTCGTTGCCTTCCGGCGTGTTCAAGCCCTATGCCGGTGTCTCGACCGCCATCCTGGTCTTCACCAAGGGCGGCAAGACCGACAACGTCTTCTTCTATGACGTCCAGGCGGATGGCTTCTCGCTGGACGACAAGCGCGACCCGGTCAAGGACAACGACCTGCCCGACGCCCTGGCCCGCTGGAAATCCCGCGACCCGGCCAAGGACACCGACCGCACCGGCAAGGCGTTCTTCGTGCCCGCCGAGGACATCCGCGCCCAGAAATACGACCTATCCCTGTCGCGCTACCGCGAGACCGTGCATGTGGAAGAGGAGTTCGACCCGCCCAAGCTGATCCTGGACCGTATGAAGGCCCTCCATGCCGACATCGCCAAGGACATGGCCGAGCTTGAGGAGATGCTGGGGTGACGGCCAAGACCATTCCCCTAGGAGACATCTGCTCAATTACGGGGGGCGGCACCCCCGACAGGAGCGAGCCTTCTTATTGGGGCGGCGCGATCCCTTGGGCCTCAGTCAAGGACATGACGGGCCTGTCCCTTGATCGAACGGTCGAGACGATCACGCCCGAAGGTGTGGCCAACTCAGCAACCAATTTGATCCCAAAAGGGCAAATCATTGTCCCCACGCGAATGGCGCTTGGGAAAGCAGCAGTCAATGACGTGCCATTGGCGATCAACCAGGACCTGAAGGCGCTGAAGCCAAAGGCCGGTTGGGACACGCGGTTCCTGTTGTGGTTCTTGCTGTCCAAAGCCTCCTATCTGGAAGGGCGTGGGAAAGGGGCCACGGTCAAAGGCATCACCCTCGATGTGCTGCGTGAGCTTCCAGTGCCTGACTTGGACATCAGCGAGCAACGCCGCATCGCCGCCATACTGGACAAGGCGGATGCCATCCGCCGCAAACGCCAGCAGGCCCTTGCCCTGGCCGACGACTTCCTGCGCTCGGCCTTCCTGGAGATGTTCGGTTCTCCCGTGGTGAACCCACACGGGTGGAACTGTTGCCCTTTAGAGACGGTCGTTGCTTCGATTGACACAGGTTGGAGTGCCAAGGGCCTGGACCGCTCCGCTAGCTTTGATGAGGTTGGCGTCCTCAAGATCAGTGCTGTTACGAGTGGGCGATACCTACCCGATGAGAACAAGGCGGTTGAGATCGTAGAGGCCGGGCGCTCCCTGTTTACGCCCAGGAAAGGTGACCTGTTGTTCAGCCGGGCCAATACCCGTGAGTTGGTCGCGGCCACCTGCATAGTGGATCGCACGGTCGAAAACGTCTTTCTGCCGGACAAGCTTTGGCGCATTCGCCTGAAGTCCCAAAGGGTAACGCCGGAGTATCTAAAGTTCGTACTCTCCGACCCGACTTTCCGAGAGGGCCTATGTTTCAAGGCAACAGGAACCAGTGGGTCTATGCTCAACATCTCCCAGGGCAAACTTCTTGAAACCATGATTCCGCTGGCTCCGCTAGATCGACAACAGACGTTCTCGCAACTCTTCTGGCGTGTGGAGACGGTGCGGGCCCAAGCTGTCGAGCAGACGGAGAACGATACTTCACTGTTTGCCTCCCTCTCGCAACGCGCTTTCCGTGGAGAGCTCTGATGAAAAACGGCATCATCGGCTCGTGGGGATACTTTGGGGAGGACGTTTTCCGTGAGCTTGCCAACCCCACCAAAGTGCCAGTGCCTCCAGCCGATGTTTTTGTCGAGATCGGCATCCTGCTAGTTCGCGCGGTGGAAAAGCGCTTCCTTCGCTGCGCAGAAGTGCTTCAGAACGAGTTTGCGCGAATTTTATTGATTGATGATGAGAAAGCTGTGGGCGAAGACCAATTGACCGCCGAAAACAAACAGCGCTTTCAACAAATGTCCGATGAACTCGCGGAAAAGCTGAAAATTTTCAAACAGCCGTTTGAAGCCGTCGATGATGCCGAGCATGCCGACCAAGCCTTGGACGTCCTCCACTACACTGAACTCCCTGATTTCGTAACCGAGGCCGACATCCTCGTGTTTCTTGAAGCGACCTATGGGATGTTGCGGGATGAGTATGAACCAGCCTGGGCCGAAGAGTTCGCCCGGCTGGTCGGCAACTTCATCGAGAAGTTCCATCTGCCTTACAAGCTCCGTCCAGCCTTCCGCCTGATGCCGTTGATTTCGGGGCAGGCTGTTCGGATTTACGACCTCATCGAACAACAGTCCGGGCCTTACGGTGACCAACCCGAACTATGGCGGGCCTTCGAGGAGGCCTATCATCAACTTGTCCGAAACCAGGGGGATCATAAAACCCCAATTCACAAGATGACCTCGTACCTAGAAGCCGTCGCGGCAGACAAATTGGCCACTGAGCGCGATAGTCTTGGGGAGGTTCTGAAATCTTACGAGAACAAGAAGGTGTTTCCCCACAAGGGAACAATAACTGGCAGCCTGGATAAGCTTTATGGCTTTACCTCGAATTATCCCGGAATTCGACATGCAGGCAGGCCTGCATCCAGAAATCGCGATCTGTCTGAGGATGACGTTACAATGCTCTCCCTGTTGCTATTCGTCTGGTCCGGCTACCTTCACACCTTGCCCGTGGAAGCCAAGCCATGAGCGACATAAAGCTGTTCCGCCTGTCCCCCTCCGGCCCGATCGAGATCGCTGGGTCTTCGGCGGCGCTGGAGAAGTCGCTTCAAACCTTGATCGAGAAGCACCTGGAGGCTTTTCTGGGGGTGCGCTTCCTCGCCACGGAATACAGCACCGGCAAGGACCACGGCGGGCGCATGGACACGCTGGGCATCGACGAGAATGGGTGCCCGGTGATCATCGAATACAAGCGGTCCAGCAACGAGAACGTCATCAACCAGGGCCTGTTCTACCTGGATTGGCTGATGGACCACCGCAAGGATTTCGAGTGGCTGGTAATGGAGAAGTACGGCAAGGACGCCGCCGCGTCGGTCGAGTGGTCCTCGCCCCGCCTGCTGTGCATCGCTGGTGACTTCACCAAATACGACAGCCACGCGGTTAAGCAGATGAACCGCAACATCGAACTGATCCGCTATCGCCATTACGGCGACGACCTGTTGCTGCTCGATCTGGTCAACAGCACCGCCGCCCCTGTGGCGCCCGTCGTCCCCGTGGCCGGGTCGAGGACCAAGACCGTCACCGAGTACCTGGCCCAGGCCGACCAGGAACTGAGCGACCGCTACGAGGCGCTGAAGGCCTGGATGCTGGCCCTGGGCGACGACGTCCAGTTCAAGGTGCTGAAGAACTATTTCGCCTTTGCCCGCATCAAAAACTTCGCCTGTGTCGAGGTCCACACCAAGACCCGCAACCTTCTGGTCTATGTGAAGGCCTATATGGATGCCGTGGTGCTGGAGCCCGGTTTCACCCGCGATGTCAGCGACATCGGCCATTTCGGCACCGGCAACCTGGAAATCACCATCCGCACCATGGACGACCTGGAAAAGGCCAAGGCCCTGATCGAACGCAGTTACGAAGCCTCCTGAACCGCCGCGCAAGCCCCGGTTCGACTGGCTTTGAAGGGGTCTGTACTGGGGGTGATTTTGGGGGTACCCTGGCCCTGAAACAGCCCATATCGGGCACTCAGGCCCAAAGTTCAGGCTAGGAATTTCAAAGGGTTAGGCGGCGCGTGTCCATCATCAACGAGGTCAAGGGCATCAACCGCGTGACCTACGACATCACCTCGAAGCCGCCGGGCACCATCGAGTGGGAGTAGGATTGCCGGTGGGTTGGGCGCTCGCCTGACCCGTCGCCCCCCACTTCCGGCTTCCTGGCCGACGTCGACGGTGGCGGGATCTTTCCGGGTCCGGGGCGGGAGATCGCGGTTCGTTTGCCCGACGGCCCCACCCCGCCTATACTTTCTCCGGTGTTTCCCTGGATAGCCGGCCCGTGACCAAGCCCCTGATCCTGTTCCGCTGCGACGCCTCGGTGACCATCGGCACCGGCCATGTCATGCGCTGCCTGACCCTGGCCGACGAACTGGCGGGGCGCGGCGCCGAATGCGTCTTCGTCTCGGCCCCGGGGACGCAGGAACTGGTGCCGGCCTTGCCCTACCCCGTCCTGGCTCCGGACAGACTGCCCTTCGGGGCCGCCCTGGCCGTGATCGACCATTACGGCCTGGACGTCGCCTACGAGGCGCTGGTGCGCAGCCAGACCAGCGCGGTGATGGCCATCGACGACCGCCCCGACCGCCGCCATCACTGCGACCTGCTGCTGGACCAGACCCATGGCCGTGGGCCGGAGGAGTACCGCGACCTGGTGCCCCACAACAGCGTCGTCCTGGCCGGAGCCGGCTACGCCCTGCTGCGCCCGCAATTCGGAGCCGCCCGCGAGGCCTCGCTGGCGCGGCGCGACGGCCGCCTTGGGCGCCTGCTGGTCACCCTGGGCGGCACCGATCCCGACGACGTCACCGGCCGGGTGCTGGACGCCGTCGCCGCCTCGGGTCTCGCCCTCGACACCGACGTGGTGATGGGAGCCAGGGCGCCGCACCTCGAATCCGTGCGTGCCCGGGCCGCCGCCATGGCGGGGACGCGGGTTCTGGTGGGGGTGAGCGACATGGCCGGGTTGATGGCCGAGGCCGATCTCGCCATCGGTGCCGCCGGCACCACCACCTGGGAGCGCTGTTGCCTGGGCCTGCCGTCGCTGATGCTGGTCATCGCCGACAACCAGAAGGACATCGCGCGGTTGGTGGCCGAGGCGGGGGCCGCCTGGATCGCCACCCCCGACACCATCGCCGGGCAATTGCAGGAGCTGGCCGCCGAGCCCGGCATCCTGCAATCCCTCGCCCATTCCGCCGCCGCCCTGTGCGACGGCCGGGGCGCGGCGCGCGTCGCCGATGTCCTGATCCGCCTTCCCTCGTTGAAAGAGCTGCGCTCATGACCGACATTTCCATCGCCGGCCGTCCCATCGGCCCCGACCATCCGCCCTTCGTCATCGCCGAGATGAGCGCCAACCACAACGGCGATCTGGGGCGCGCCCTGGCCCTGCTGGAGGCGGCGGCCGCCGCCGGAGCCGACGCGGTCAAGCTGCAGACCCTGAAGCCCGACGCCATCACCATCGATTGCGACCGCCCCGATTTCGTCATCGAGGGCGGCCCCTGGGGCGGACGCAAGCTCTACGACCTCTACGCCGAGGCACAGACCCCCTGGGACTGGCACCCCAGGCTGTTCGAGCGCGGCCGCGAACTGGGACTGATCGTCTTTTCCTCGCCCTTCGACAAGGCGGCGGTGGACTTCCTGGCCGAACTCGACGCCCCCGCCTTCAAGATCGCCAGCTTCGAGATGGCCGATCCCGGCCTGGTCTCCCACGCGGCGTCCAAGGGCAAGCCGATCATCGTCTCCACCGGCATGGCGGGGCTGGGCGACATCGCCGCCACGGTGGAGACCGTGCGCCGGGCCGGCAATGACGGGCTGGTGCTGCTCCACTGCATCAGCTCCTACCCCGCCCCCACCGAGGACGCCAATCTGGCCACCATCCCCCACATGGCCCAGGCCTTCGGCGTGCCGGTGGGACTGTCGGACCACACCCAGGGCACGGCGGTGGCGGTGGCGGCGGTGGCTCTCGGCGCCTCGGTCATCGAGAAGCACTTCACGCTTCGGCGCGCCGATGGGGGCCTCGATTCCCACTTCTCGCTGGAGCCCGAGGAACTGGCCCAGCTGGTCCGCGACTGCCGCGCCGCCTGGGTGGCGCGCGGACGCATCTCCTACGCCCTGGCCGAGTGCGAACAGGGGTCCAGGGTGTTCCGCCGCTCGCTCTACGTGGTGGAAGACCTCCACCCCGGCGACGTCATCACCGAGGACAAGGTGCGCTCCATCCGCCCCGGCTATGGGCTGGAGCCCAAGTTCCTGCCGGAAATCCTGGGCCGCACGGCGCGCAAGGCGGTGCCGCGCGGCACCGCCTTCGACTGGTCGATGATCGAATAGGGCTCAGTGGCCGCAGGAACAGCCGCCGCCGCCGCAATCGTCGTCCTGGGCCGGGGCCTGGTCACCGACCCGGAAGATGGCGCCGGGATAGATGCGGGCGACGCGGCCCTCGTGGGCGACCTCGACGCAATTGCGGCCCTCGTCGTCGGTGATCATCTCCATGGCCAGCCCGCCCTGCTCGATGGCGGCCACCACGTCGGTGTCGGAAAGGTCGAACGCCTTGGCGATGGAGCCGATCAGGGCGGCGATCTCCTCGAACATCTCGCGGTTGTCTTCCATGAGCGGGCTCCTCCGGTCAGCCTGGAGCCCGCTCTATACCATCCCATCCGGGCGAAAAGCCAGCCTCAGCCGTTCTTCACCTTGGCGACGAAGTCCCCCACCGAGTGACGCAACACCCCCGACTCCTCCGTCAACCGCCGGGCGGCGCCCAGGACGGTCTGGGCCGCGCCGCCGGTCTCCGCCGCCGCCGAGGTGACACCCGCGATGTTGGAGGAAACCTCCTGGGTGCCCCGTGCCGCCTGTTCCACATTGCGGGCGATCTCCTGGGTGGCGGCGGATTGCTGCTCCACCGCCGAGGCGATGGCCGCGGCGATTTCGTCAATGCGGCCGATGGTGGCGCCGACCGAATGGATGGCATCGACCGCACGGCCGGTCTCGGTCTGCACCGCAGTGATCTGCTGGCCGATTTCCTCGGTGGCGCGCGCGGTCTGATTGGCGAGATTCTTCACCTCGCCGGCCACCACGGCAAAGCCCTTGCCGGCCTCGCCGGCGCGGGCCGCCTCGATGGTGGCGTTCAAGGCCAGCAGGTTGGTCTGGCTGGCGATGTCGTTGATCAGGCGGATCACTTCGCCGATTCGCCCCGCCGCCTCGGACAGGCCGCGAACGATGGCGTCGGTATGGGCGGCCTCGTCCACGGCATTGCGGGCGACCCGGGCGGATTCGCTCACCTGCCGGCCGATTTCAGAGACCGAGCTGGACAATTCCTCGGTGGCGGCGGCCACGGTCTGGACATTGGCCGCCGCCTGCTCCGATGCCGCCGCCACGGCACTGGCCTGAGCCGACACCTGGCCGGCCAGGGCCGACATGGTCTGGGCCGTATGCTCCAATTCGCCGGACGCCCCGGCCACGTTATCCACCACATGGGCGACGCCGGCCTCGAACTCCCCGGCCAGGCGATTCATTTCCGCCTTGTGATCGGCGGCCGCCTTGGCCTTGGCGGCTTCGGATTCGGCCTCCAGCCGCTTCTTGTCCAAGGCGTTCTGCTTGAACACCTGGACCGAGCGCGCGATGTCTCCCACCTCGTCCCGACGATCCTGCCCCATGACCTCCACCGAGGTATCATCCCGGGCCAGACGCTCCATCACATGGATGGAGGCCGCCACCGGCACCGTGATGGAGCGGGCGATCAGCAGGGTGAAGCCCAAGGCGACGGCAAGCCCCGCCAGCATGACCGTCAGCGAGGTCGCGAAGGTGGAATCATAGGCATTCTCGGCGGCGACGAACTCGTCCTTGCCCACCCGCACCTGAAGGGCCAGAAGCTCCTTCAGGGTGTCGGTGGCGGCGATGAAATGCCTGGCCGGCTCACCATTCATGTCGATGCCGGCCATGGCGACCGCACCGTCGCCGGCCTTCAGCGCCTCGATCACCTTGGTCCGGTCGACCCGCAGCACCGCCATCTCACCCTTCAGCCGATCGGCGAGAGCCTTCTCCTCCGACGTCAGCGTGGTGCCGGAATAATCCTTCCACTCCTTGTCGATGATCGTCTCGTACTCGCTGATCTTTAGCACCTGCTGGGCACGGGAATCCGGCGTGCTCGCCTCCACCGCCCAGATCAGGCGAACCCGGATGCGATGAAGCGAATCCAGTATGGTGGACAATTGTCCGAGACAGACGACCCGGTCCTCGTACATGGATTTCATGCGGGCTTCCATGGTGCCCATGCCGCGAAAGCCCAGAACCGCGACAACCGCCACCAGAAGCACCATGGCGATCGTCAGCAGCGACAACCGCGCCGAAATGCGTAGATTTGCCAACATCATCGCCCCCTCTCGCACAGCGCCGAGGAATATACCCATTGGCATATGATATCCGATAAGTATATGCAAAAAGTCAGATCAGTGAAAGACCTTATGCGGGCTAGGGATAGCGACGACAAAAAAGAGGGCGTCCCCAGAGAGACGCCCTCTTCGACCGGCAACTCGGTGGCAATCAGGCGTTGGCCAGAGCCTCCTTGCGGGCTTCCACCACCTTGTCGGCGACGCGGCCCGATATCTCCTGCAGGTGGTCGAACCTCCACGAGAAGGTTCCCACCCCCATGGTCAGCGAGCGCAGCTCGACGATCAGGTCGTCCATCTCGGCCTGGGGCAGGTAGGCCGAGACGGTGTCCCAGCCCTGCCAGCCGTCCTTGGCGTCATAGCCGAGAATCTGGCCCCGGCGGCCGGAGACGATGCGCTGGGCCTTGGCGGTGAAATCGGCGGGCACCGAGATCTCCACCGCCAGGACGGGTTCCAGCAGCACCGGCTCGCACTGGGGCATGCCCTCGCTCATGGCGATGCGGGCCGCCGTCTTGAAGGCCATGTCCGAGCTGTCCACCGTGTGGTAGCTGCCCGACGTCAGCGTCACCTGCAGATCGACCACCGGAAACCCGAACGGCCCCTGCCTGAGGAAGTCGATGACGCCTTCCTCCACCGAGGGGATGTACTGGCGCGGCACCACGCCGCCGACGATCTTGTCCACGAACTTGAAGCCCGAGCCGCGCGGCAGCGGCGCGATGTCGATGTGGATGTCGCCGAACTGGCCGTGGCCCCCCGACTGCTTCTTGTGGCGACCGTGGACCGAGGTGGACTTCCTGATGGTCTCCTTGTAGGGGACCGTCGGCTTGGCGGTCACGACGGCCATGTTGAAGCGGCTCTTCAGACGGTCGATGGCCACCTGCAGATGAATCTCGCCCTGGCCGCGCAGCACCTGCTCGCCGAACTCGCCGTGGTCCAGCGACAGCGACGGGTCTTCCTCGGCCAGCTTGGCGATGGCGCCGGTCAGCTTGACGTCGTCGCCCTTCTTCTCGGCGGCCAGGGCGAAGGCGAACAGCGGCGGCAGCGGGGCGGGCCAGGGCTCCATGCCGGCATCGGCGCCGCCGATCACCTGGCCGGTGGCGACCCCGTCCAGGCGGCCGAAGGCGCAGACGTCGCCCATTCCCGCCTTGGCCACCTTGGTGGGCGTGCCGCCGGTCATCAGGTAAAGGCCGCCGATACGGCCCACCTCCAGGGACTGGTTGTCGGCGAACTCGCCCCGCCACACGCGGGCGAAACTGAGCTTGCCGGTATGGGCGGCGTGGACGGTCTTGAACACCGTGGCCAGGGCGCCGCCCTCGGTCGCGATGCCGAGACGGGCGGCGGTGGCGGCCGGGCCGGGAGCGTCGTGGCGCAGCGCCTTCAGAAGGCGGTGGATGCCGCCATCATTCTCGGCCGAACCGAAGAACACCGGCACGATCAGGTCTTCCGCCAGATCCTTGCCCAGATCGGCATAGACCTCCTCGGCGGGGGGCTGGATGTCTTCCAGCAGCTCTTCCATCAGGTGGTCGTCGAAATCGGCCAGATGCTCGAGCATCTCCTGGCGCGCCGCGCTTTCCTCGCCCTTCAGGGCGTCGGGAATCTTGATCACCGCCGAGGACTGGCCGGGGCGGTACTTGTAGGCCCGCTCGCTGACCAGATCGATGTAGCCGGTGACGGCGTCACCCTCGCGGATGGGGATCTCGCGCATCACCAGCGGGCGGTCGGACACCGCCTGCAGCGCCTCCAGCGTCTCCTTCAGGCGCGTCCCGGCGGCATCGATCTTGTTGACGAACAGCAGGTGCGGAATCTTGCGCTCGTCCAGGAATTTCAGCATCGGGGCGACCATCACGGCGCGGGCGGGGTCGGGTTCGCACACCACCACCGCCACGTCCACGGCCATCAGGGCGTTGTAGGAATCCTGCTGGAACTCCACCGAGCCGGGACAGTCGATGAAGGTCCACTTCTCGCCCAGGTATTCGGCGCCGGCGATGTTGGGCTCGACGCTCATCAGGCGGGCGCGGGCCTCGGGACTGGAATCGCCGGTGGTGGTGCCGTCCTTGATGCGGCCCTGGCGGCCGATGGCGCCGCAGGCGAACAGCATGGCTTCCAGCAGGCTGGTCTTGCCGGCGGCGAACGGCCCGACCAGGGCGCAGGCGCGCGGCGGGGAAGGAGACTTGGACGTCATGGACCCTCCGGAATTTCTTGTTCTGGCTGGGTGCCGGAACCCCCTGCGCCCAGCCCCGCCATGGTTTCAGTCAAACCGCCCTCTGGCAACAGGAAATGGCGCGCAGCCGAGACAGGGCAGCACTGCTTGCGTCTTGGTCCGAGGGTTCCGGCGTGGTTTACTGAACCAACCGTTCCGGGGAGGGGTTCTCATGGCCGACCACATCCACGTCAAGATCAGCGGCGCCATCGCCACGGTGACGCTGTGCCGCCCCGAGCTGCACAATGCGCTCGACGAGCAGATGGTGGGCAACCTGGCCCAGACCTTCCAGAAACTGTCGGTCGCCGACGTGGTGCGCGTCGTGGTGATCGAGGGCCAGGGGGCCAGCTTCTGCGCCGGCGGCGACATCGGCTGGACCCGGGCCCTGCTCGACCAGGATGCCGAGGAGGCCAGTCGCAGCGCCATGCAGATGGCGGTGATGCTCGACGCCATCGACCGCTGCGCCAAGCCGGTCATCGCCAGAATCCAGGGCGCCGCCCTGGGCATGGGGGCCGGCATCGTCGCCTGCGCCGACATGGCGGTGGCGTCGGAAGAGGCCAGCTTCTCGCTGCCCGAGGTGCGCGCCGGCTTCTCGCCCACCCTGATCATGCCGGCCATGGCCGCCGCCATCGGCACCCGGGCCATGCGCCGCTACGTCCTGTCGGGCGAACGCTTCGATGCGCGCGAGGCGCTGCGCCTGGGCCTCGTCCACGCCGTGGTGGCCGCTGACAAACTGGACGCCGCCCGCGACCTGATGGTGGAAGCCGTGCTGAAGGGCGCGCCCAAGGCCCAGGCCGCCGCCAAGGACATGCTGCGCGTGGTGGACGACAGCCCCGCCGGCCCCGACCTGATGCGCTACACCGTGGCCCAGTTCGTGGACGCCCGCGCCACGCCCGAATGCCGCGAGGGCGTCACCGCGCTGACCGAGAAGAGAAAGCCGAACTGGCCGGGATGATCCTCTTTACCGTCATGCCCGGACTTGATCCGGGTATCCATTGATCGCCGGGTCAAGCCCGGCGATGACGATGCATTTCCCAAGGAGCCAAACATGATCGCCGATTGCCTCGCCGGGCTGAAGGTCCTCGACCTCTCCATGTACATTCCCGGCCCGCTGGCCACCTTGTGGCTGTCCGACCTGGGCGCCGAAGTCATCAAGGTGGAAAGCCCGGCCGGCGATCCCATGCGCACCATGGGACCGGTGGACGCCGACGGCACCACCGCCTTCTACAAGCTGGCCAACGCCAACAAGACCATCGTGACGCTGGATCTCAAATCCGAGGACGGCAAGGCCCGCTTCGCCGAACTGGTGGCCAAGGCCGACGTGCTGCTGGAGGGCTTTCGCCCCGGCGTGATGGAACGCCTGGGCTTCGGCATCAAGCGCCTGCACGAGATCAACCCCCGGCTGGTCCATTGCGCGCTCTCGGGCTATGGCGGCACCGGCCCCTTCGCCACCAGGGCCGGCCATGACGTCACCTATCTGGCGGTGACCGGCCTCTTGGCCGCCAGCGGCCCGGCCGAGCGTCCCGTCATGACCTTCCCGCCGCTCGCCGACCATGCCGGGGCCATGCTGGCGGTCAATTCCATTCTTGCGGCGCTGCTGAAGCGCGCCACCTCGGGCAAGGGCACCACCATCGACATTTCCCTGGCCGAGGCGGCGCTGTCGTGGATGGGCGGCGTGCTGACCATGGCGCATCGCTGGGGCGATCCCAAACGCGAGCACGACCTGATCAACGGCGGCGCCGCCCATTACCGCGTCTACAAGACCAGGGACGGCCGCTTCGCCGCCATCGCCGCCCTGGAGGAGAAGTTCTGGCAATCCTTCTGCGCCGCGGTAGGCAGGCCCGATTGGGTGGCCCGCCAGAACGAGCCTATGCCCCAGACCGCCATGATCCGGGAGATGGAGGATCTGTTCGCCTCCAGGACCCTGGCCGAGTGGAGTACCCTGCTGGAGCCCGCCGACTGCACCTTCGAGCCGGTCTTGGAGCCCCACGAGGTCGCCGGCCACCCCCACCACGTGGAGCGCGGCTTCACCCATCTGAGCGAGCAGGGGCTGGTCGAGGTGCTGCTGCCCGTGTTGATGGAAGGCGAACGCCCCCGCCGCCGCAGGCCGCTGACCGAGAAACCGGCCGAGGCGGTCATCGCCGGATGGTCTTGAGGACGGGCGGGCGGGACGCCCGCGCTCCAAGCCTTACGGAGCGCGGGCGTGCCGCCCGCTATCTCCCCTTCAGCCAGGCCGCCAGATCCGCCGCCATACGCGCCACTGGCGTTTCCCAGTCGCCGGCCTTGGGCTGGCGGTAGAGGCGCATGCCGGGATACCACGGGCTGTCGTCGCGGCCCGTCAGCCAGCGCCAGCAGCCGTCGAAACGCGACAGCAGCCAGACCGGCTTGCCCATGGCGGCGGCCAGATGGGCGGTGGAGGTATCGACGCTGATCACCAGATCGAGGCCGTTGATCAGGGCGGCGGTGTCGGCGAAATCGGTGATGCCGGAGGTGAGGTCGGCGATACGGGGCTCGTCCCTGGCCTGCAATCCCTGCTTGCCCACCTGCAGGCTGACGAAGCGGGCGCCGTCCACCGCCAGAAGCGGCTCCATCCGCTTCAACGCCAGCGAGCGGCGGCGGTCGATCAACGTGCATTCGATATCGTGTTCGCGGGAATCCCCCGCCCACACCAGACCGATTCGCGGGCCGGACGGCACGGTATTGTGCAATCGCCGCGTCCAGGGTTCCAGACGGTCGGACGGCGGCGCCAGATAGGGGATGGGCGCCGGAATGGTCTCCAACGTGGTGCCGAAGGCCAGCGGCAGGCTCATCAGCGGCGCCTGCAGGTCGACCGGACCGGTCTCGCCCCCCACCGCCACCACCCGGGCGACGCCCGGCATGCCTCGCAGCAACGGGACCAGGGCCGGTTGCACCTCCAGGACCACCCTGGCGCCCCGGGCCGCCGCCAGGGGGGCGTAGCGGACGAATTGCAGGGTGTCGCCGAACCCCTGCTCCGACCACAGCAGCAGGGAGCGGCCCTCCGGCGCCTCGCCCAGCCATTGGGGAATGCCGGGATGCCGGTGGGGCTCCTGGCGCTTGCGGTTGCCCCAGCGCGCCTCGTAGAGCGCCCAGCCCTCGGCGTAATCGCCCTGCTTCAGCCGCACGATGCCCCGGTGGAAGCGGATGTCGTCGTTGTTCGGGTCGGCGGCCCCGGCGGCGTCGAACTGGTCCTGGGCCTCGGAGAGGCGGCCTTGGGCGTACAGGGCCTGACCCAGATTGCTGAGCGGTATGGCCGCGCCGGGCGACAGTTCCACCACCCGCCGGCTCAAGGCCTCGGCCTCCTCGACCCGGCCCAGGCTGCCCAGCAGGGCGGCGCGGTTGGCCATGACGATGGGGTCGTGGGGACTGAGCCTTTCGGCGGTCTCGTAGCACTCGGCGGCGCGCTCCAGCTCGCCCTGCTCGCGCAGCGCGTTGCCCAGATTGTTCCACACCTCGGAATGATCGTGCTCGCGGGCCAGCAGGGTCTGGTAGAGGGCCACCGCCTCGGGCAGACGGCGCATCTCGTTCATGGCGTTGGCCGCCTCGAACAGGTGGGCCACGCCGGAGCCTTCGATTCCGGCCAGCCGCAGATAGGTCTCGGCGGCCAGTTCATCGCGTCCCATGGCCCGCAGCTGGCGGGCCAGGATCAGCACGGCCGGGGGATAATTGGGGGCGAGCTCGGCGGCGCGGGCCGCATGCTCCATGGCCTCCTCCACCCGCCCCCGCGCCCGGATGACGTCGGAAGCGGCGACCAGCACCGGAACGGATTCGGGCGCCAGCCGCAGGGCGCGGCAGACGGAGACATCGGCCTCCACCGCCCGGTCGGAGGCCAGCAGGGCGCGGCCCAGGTCGGCGTGCAGGCTGGCTTCACCCGGACGCTCGGCCACGGCGCGCCGCAGCTTCTCCACCGCCTCGGCCGGGCGGCCCAGGCGGTTCAGCACCCCCGCCATGTTGGCCAGGGCCTCGACGAAGGCCGGTCGCAAGGCCAGCGCCCGGTCCAGGGCGGTCAGCGCCTCGTCCAGGCGGCCGGTCTGGGCCATGGTGTTGCCCAGGCCGAACAGCGCTTCGGGAATATCCGGATTGAGCCCCAGGGCGCGACGGTAGGATTCCTCGGCCTCGGGCAGGCGGCGGGCGCTGAACAGGGCGTTGCCCAGATTGACGTGGTAATCGGGGACCCGGGCGTTGGACCGGATGGCTTCGCCGATCAGATGGATGGCCAGATCGAACTGCCCCATCTGGGAGCAGGCCACGCCCAACAGGTGGTTGGCTCCCTCGTGATACGGATCGGCGGACAGAATCCGCTGGTAGATATCGACGGCGTCAAGCAGCCTGCCCGCCTGATGGAGCTCGACTGCCTTGGCGAAGTCGTCGGCCAATGTGGTTTCCCCGCAATTGCTCTGGGGGGAACGATGGCACGTCGCGGAGTGCCGAGGCAAGGCGGCAGGGCAATGAAACCGCCTGATCGTCAAGATTCGTCAAATGCAAATGAACGGATATTAATCACCATCACGTCACTGCTGTTGCGACCCTGGACGCACGACAGGGATAACTATGTCGAACGTCATGCCGCCGACGAAACAGGCCCGGCCGCGTTACTTCGCCGCCAATTCCACCAGGCGGGCGGGCGAGACCTCGCCGGCCGAGCCGGGCTGAAGCAGCCGGGCGGCGGCGACGCGCTCGGCCGCCGAGAAGGTGGCCAGCGTCTTCAACGCCTCGGAGCGCGAGGTCATGGCGCCGTCGAAGCCGGTGGCCGACACCGCGTGCCAGCGGGCCGCCTCGGCCCGGGCCGCCGCGCCGCCCTCGGCCTCGCGGATCAGGGCCAGCAGCTGGGCCGAGGGGGCGTGGCGCCGCCTGGCCGCCAGTTCGGCCATGGCGGCGGCCTTGGTCAGCAGATCGGGCATCCGGGTCATCTCGAAGGCCGAACGCTGGGCGGTGCGGCACAGCTGGGTCAGCGCCTCGGTGCGGAACGCGCCGGCGGGCAGGGCCTCGGCCCCGGCCAGCAACCGGTCCATCCAGCCGAGCGAGTCCGGGTTGACCGGGCTGAAATCCTTTTGCGCGAAGGGCATGTTGGCGAGGCGGTCGCGGCGCGTCGCCGGGTCGGTCACCTTGGAGAGCGAGACGAAGCCGGCGGCCGGATCGTCGGCACGCACACGGGCCCCGTACAGTACCAGGGTGGCGGCGTCGCGCCGGGACGGGACGGTCAGCGCGTCCACCTGGGGCTCCAGCAGGGCGGCCAGGGCCAGCGCCCCCTTCCTCGCCTGGCCCATGGCCAGGGATTCCAGCGCCACCAGCCCCGCCTCCAGACGGGTTTCGGCGTCAGGCAGCGCCTTGACCGCCGCCACCGCCTCCTCGGCGGTCGCCTCGGCCTCGGGCAGGCGGCGCACGCTCATCAGGCCGGCGGCATGGGCCAGCAGCCGGGCCCGCAACGCCGGATCGGCCACCCGCGCCAGGGCCAGGGCGGCGGCCGGGTCGCGGCGCTTGACCTCGGCATCGATGCGGTAGCGGGCGATGGATTCGGTCATCTCGCGCACCAGGGCGGGGTCGTCCACCGATTGGGGCGCTTCGGTCACGGCGGCCAGCAGGCGGAGGCCCTGGCCGTCATCGGCGGCATCCAGACCGTCCAGGCCGGGCTTGACGAAGACCTCGGCCACCCTGGCCGATCGCAGCTTTTCCGCCGGCCAGAAGGACTCGGGTCCGCAGGGCAGGCGGAAGGACAGAGCCTCGCCCGCCCGCGTCTTGCCGGCGAAGACCTTGCGCACCGTGCCCGAGACCCGGCAGGCCGCCCCCATGGCCTCGACGCCCGACACCTCCACCTGCAGGTGACTTTCCGCCGCCAGGCGGCGGGCCACCCAGTTGCGGGCCTCCATGGCGGATTCGGCGGCCAGGGCCGACGCGGACGACAACAGCAGCAGGACCAGCGGAACCGTGCGCTTCATGACCTCTCCCCAGGCAATCACGGCCGCCAGCCTAGCCCAGGCGACGTCCGGACGGCTTGACTTGCGTCATGTGGGTTACAGGCCCTCACTTCAATTGACGTGTCATCCTGACGACCGCAGGGAGGAAGGATCTTTCAGCCTGAGGCGGCTACTGCCATCGCCTGAAAGATCCTTCGGCTTCGCCCACGGGTGTCCGGTTCAATTCGGCCAGCACTGGTCTCTTGCCTTGCCCCGGCTTGGTTTGAGATGGCTCCACCGGAATAAGCCTCTTCAACCACCAAGACACCAAGGACACCAAGAGGACGGAGCTGATCGCCCCGCCCAACCTCACCGTCATGGCCGGGCATCGTCCCGGCCATCCACGCGGATCCGCTGGAATGCCTTATGACACAATAGTCCCTGCGGATGGGCGTGGATGCCCGGAACAAGTCCGGGCACGACGCACCTGGAATGTCCTCTTGGTGTCCTTGGTGTCTTGGTGGTGAAAAAAACCGTCCGCCAGAACCCAGGCAATTGAACCGGACAGCAGTGGGCTTCGCCTCAGGATGACATGAAGAGTCGGTTCTATCGGCAAACGGCATTACAGGCCGAAGAAGGAGGCGATCTCGGACGCGGCGCACTTGCCCGCATCGCTCACATAGGCCCCCTCGCGCCCGCAGCCCGCGGCGGGCGCCACCGGCGCGGCATGGCCGAACCCCCGCAGCAGCCAAAGCTCGACCGCCGGTCCGCTTTGCCCGCCGGGAGCGGTCCAGGTCGGGCCGGACACCAGCGGATTGACGGGGGCCTGCTCGCAGGTGGTGAAGGACGGCAGGGCCGCGCCGTGCAGCCCGGCCCACTGCGCGGCGCTTTCCACCGCGTTGACGCAGGCGACCGTCTTGTCGGCGTCGCCGTGCCAGATGGCCAGACGCGGCCATTTGTGCCGCGCCCCGTGCAGGCGGGCGATTTCGCCGGCCCAATGCTCCGGCTTGACCTCGGCGGGGCCTTCCATGCAGCCGAAGGCGCGCCGCACCTCGGGCGTGGCGAAATAGGAGCCGCCGGTGACATTGCCGATGCGGGCGCAGCCCACCGGCACGCCCCCCATGGAAGCGCCGGCGGCGAAATCGTCGGGCAGGGCCGCCAGCAGCACCTGGGCCATGGCGCCGCCCGCCGACAGGCCGACGACGAAATTGTCGCCGCCCCTGAGCCCGAAGGCCTCGCGCGCCGCCAGCACCTCGCGGTGCAGCCGGCCGGTGATGTTCCGCTCGGTGGGCAGCCGCTCGTTCTCGTCGAACCACCACAGGCAGTTGTTGCCCGGCGCGCCGGAGACGGAATCGGTGAACTCGGCCACCAGCAGGGCGAAGCCGCGCTTGTCCGCCAGATCGCGCCAGCCGCTGTCGGTGGCGAAGGGAATGCCCTCCTGCTTGCAGCCGTGCAACAGCAGGACCACCGGCCCCGGCTTGCCCCGCGCCGCGTCGGGGACATAGGCCTTGACCTCCAGGTTCCACCACCACAACTGGCCGCCGCCGGCGGACAGGCCGGAGATCCGTTCGAACTCGGTGGCGCCGGCGGGGACGGCCCACAGGGCCAGGGCCGCCAGAAGGGCACCCAGACGCGACATCATGCTCTGCTTCTCCTCAGGCGAGGGATTCCAGGAATTCGGCCGAAGGCGCGAAGAAGGCGGCGCCGGTCACCGCCCGGGTGAAGTCCAGCAGCCGGTCGTGCAGGCCGTCGCCGGCCGACAGCACCATGCGCTCCAGCATCTTGCGGAACGGCGCCGGGCTGGCGCAGTAGGCGATGAAGTAAAGGCCGTTCTCCGACGTAGTGCCGTAGGGCATGGAATGGCGCAGCACTTCCAGTTCCTCGCCGTCCTCCTCGATCACCACCCGAGCGATGTGGGCGAAGGGCGGCTTCACCTCGTCGTCCAGTTCCTCGTCGCCTTCCTTGGTGCGGCCGATCGCCGCCTCCTGGTCGGGGGTGGACAGGGCCTCCCAGCGGTGCAGGTCGTGGACGTAGCGCTGGATGGAGACGAAACTGCCGCCGGCGAAGGGGCCGTCGGCGACCAGCGCCACCTCGGCCCGCTCGTCGCCTTCCGGGTTCTCGGTGCCGTCGACGAAACCGGTGAGGTCGCGCTTGCCCATGTGGCGGAAGCCCATCACCTCCTCCACCACCCGCACATGGGAGCCGAGCGCCCCCATCACCCGGCGGGCCAGCATCAGGTTGGCGTCGTGGCGCGGCGAATGGATGTGCAGGAACAGGTCGGCGGGGGTGGCGGGCGCCTTGCGGGCGCCCTCGGCCAGGGGCGCGAAGGGAACCAGCCCCTCGGGGCATTCCCGACCGGTCAGTCTATCCCAGCAGGAGGCGCCCATTGCCACCGAACTGACCAAGGCGGGCTCTCCCGCCTGTTCGGCCACGGCGTCGGTCATGTCGGGCAGGGCCGCCAGCACGCGCCGCACCGGAGCGACGTCGCCATCGGCCAGCACCAGGGTGAGGAACAGGCCGAAATCGCCGCCTTCCGCGCAGATGGCCGATTGGGGCTTGGTCATGATGGAACCTCTTCGATGACGACTTGACCGATCCAGTTGCGGCCACGACGGGCGATGCGATCCTCTTCGCTCTCCGCGTCGAAGTCCATAACCGGAATGTCAGAGGAAAGATCGGGCGGGGGCTCCATGACGGCCAGATTGACCACGCCGCGCAAGGCGCCGTCGATCTCGGCGGTCACCGCCATCAGCACGCCGCAATGGGCGCAGAGCAGGAAATCGGCGGTCCGATGCCCGAAGCGATAACGGCCGAGCGCCCCCCTCGCCGCCCTGACGGTCAGATGCCCGGCCGGATCGGTGGTGTAGACGCTGCCATGGCGGCGGCAGAAGCCGCAGCCGCAACGGCGCATGGCCAGGGGCTTGGCGGTGGAATAGGCGATTTCCACCGCGCCGCAATGGCAGGAGCCGCGAAGCTCGCCCATGCCGCTACCCGAAGCGGACGTCGACGATCTCGTACGACTTGGACCCGCCCGGCGCGGTGACCTCGACGGTGTCGCCCAGATGCTTGCCGATCAGGGCGCGGGCCAGGGGCGAATGCACGCTCATGCGGCCCGACTTGATGTCGGCCTCGTGGGCGCCGACGATGGTGTAGACCACCTCGTCGTCGGAATCCTCGTCGGCCAGGGTGACGGTGGCGCCGAAGCGCACCTGATCGCCCGACAGGCTGGCGATGTCGATCACCTGGGCGCGGGAGATGATGTCCTCCAGCTCGGAGACCCGGCCCTCGATGAAGCTCTGGCGCTCGCGCGCCGCGTGGTACTCGGCGTTTTCCGACAGATCACCGTGCTCGCGCGCCTCGGCGATGGCCCGGATCACCGCCGGGCGCTCCACCGATTTCAGGGTCCTGAGCTCTTCCTCCAACTGGGCCAGCCCGGCCGGAGTCATCGGTATCTTTTCCATCAAACGCCCCTACGCCCCTAGAACGACCCCTTAAAGTACGATTGCAGCGGCGCCACATCAAGCGTGCCGCAACGCATAGCCTCGATGGCCTCGACGGCGGCGCGGGCGCCGGCCACCGTGGTGTAGTGGGGAATGTTGTTGGTCAGAGCGGTGCGGCGGATGGAGAAGCTGTCCTTCACCGCCTGGCTGCCCTCGGTGGTGTTGACCACCAGCTGCACCTGGCCGTTCATCATGGCGTCGACGCAATGGGGACGGCCTTCCAGCACCTTGTTGACGATGGTGACGCCGGTGACGCCCCGGTCCTTCAGGTAGAAGGCGGTTCCGTCGGTGGCCATCACCTTGAAGCCCATCTCCAGCAGGCGACGGGCGATCTCGACCATGGCCGGCTTGTCGCCGTCACGCACCGAGATGAAGGCCCCGCCCTCGGTGGGCAGGTTGGTGCCGGCCCCCAGCTGGCTCTTGGCGAAGGCCCGGGCGAAGTCGGAATCGATGCCCATCACCTCGCCGGTGGACTTCATTTCCGGCCCCAGCAGGATGTCGACGCCGGGGAAGCGGGCGAAGGGGAACACCGCCTCCTTCACCGCCACGTGCTTCAGCTCGGGACGGGTGGTCAGCCCGAACGAGGCCAGGGTCTCGCCGGCCATGACACGGGCGGCGATCTTGGCGATGGGCACGCCGGTGGCCTTGGCGACGAAGGGCACCGTGCGGGACGCGCGCGGGTTGACCTCCAGGATGTAGATGGTGCCGTCCTTGATGGCGTACTGGCAGTTCATCAGGCCGACCACGTTCAGGGCCTTGGCCAGGGCCGCCGTCTGGCGCTCCAGCTCGGCGATGGTGGCCTTGTCCAGCGAGTAGGGCGGCAGCGAGCAGGCGGAATCGCCCGAATGGATGCCCGCCTCCTCGATGTGCTGCATGATGCCGGCGACATAGACCTGGCTGCCGTCGCACAGGGCGTCCACGTCCACCTCGATGGCGTCCTTCAGGTAGTAGTCGATCAGCACCGGATCGTCGCCCGAGACCTTGACCGCCTCGTGCATGTAGCGCTCCAGCGCCTCGTGGTCGTAGACGATCTGCATGGCGCGGCCGCCCAGCACGAAGCTGGGACGGATCACCACGGGATAGCCGATGGTCTCGGCCACCTTGATGGCCTCCTCCAGCGAGCGGGCGGTGCCGTTGGCGGGCTGCTTCAGGCCGAGATCGTGGAGCAGCTTCTGGAAACGCTCGCGGTCCTCGGCCAGGTCGATGGAATCCGGGCTGGTGCCGAGAATCGGGATGCCGGCCTGCTCGAGGGCGTGGGCCAGCTTCAGCGGCGTCTGGCCGCCGAACTGGACGATGCAGCCCAGCACCTTGCCGTTGGACTGCTCCTTGCGGACCAGATCGATCACCGTCTCGGCGGTCAGCGGCTCGAAATACAGGCGGTCCGAGGTGTCGTAATCGGTGGACACCGTTTCCGGGTTGCAGTTGACCATGATGGTCTCCTTGCCGGCCTCGTCGAGGGCGTAGGCGGCATGGACGCAGCAATAGTCGAACTCGATGCCCTGGCCGATGCGGTTGGGTCCGCCGCCCAGGATGATCACCTTGTCGCGGTCGGAAGGCTGGGCCTCGCAATCAGGCGCGTTGACCCCGTCACCCTCGTAGCAGGAATACATGTAGGCGGTGGACGAGGGGAACTCGGCGGCGCAGGTGTCGATGCGCTTGTACACCGGCTTGACGTTCAGCACCTCGCGGCGGAACGCCGTCTCCGTCAGGGTCTTGCCCGACAGCTTGGACAGGCGCTGGTCCGAGAAGCCCATCTTCTTCAGGCGCAGCAGGCCGGGGGCGTCGATGGGCAGGCCCTTGGCGCGGACCTCCTCCTCGGCGTCGACGATGCCCTTGATCTGGGCCAGGAACCACTTGTCGTAGAAGCAGGCGGCGTGGACCTCGTCGATGGAGAGGCCGAAGCGGAACGCCTGGGCGATGACCAGCAGACGGTCATGGCGCGGCTTGGCCAGGGCGGATTTCACCGCGTCCTTCATGTCGCCGGCACCGGCGCCGGGGATCTCCACCTCGTCCAGGCCGGTCAGGCCGGTTTCCATGGAGCGCAGGCCCTTCTGGAGGGATTCCTGGAAGGTGCGGCCGATGGCCATGGCCTCGCCCACCGACTTCATGGAGGTGGTGAGGTTGGGATCGGCGCCGGGGAACTTCTCGAAGGTGAAGCGCGGAATCTTGGTGACCACGTAGTCGATGGTCGGCTCGAACGACGCGGGCGTGCAGCCGGTGATGTCGTTGGTCAGCTCGTCCAGGGTGTAGCCCACCGCCAGCTTGGCCGCCACCTTGGCGATGGGAAAGCCGGTGGCCTTGGACGCCAGCGCCGAGGAACGCGACACGCGCGGATTCATCTCGATGACGGTCATGCGGCCGTCCTTGGGATTGACCGCGAACTGCACGTTGGAGCCGCCGGTATCCACCCCGATCTCGCGCAGCACCGCCAGGCTGGCGTTGCGCATGATCTGGTATTCCTTGTCGGTGAGCGTCAGCGCCGGGGCGACGGTGATGGAATCACCGGTATGCACGCCCATGGGGTCGACGTTCTCGATGGAGCAGATGATGATGCAGTTGTCCTTCTTGTCGCGGACAACCTCCATCTCGTATTCCTTCCAGCCGAGCACCGATTCCTCGACCAGGACCTCGTGCACCGGCGAAGCCGCCAGACCGCCCGAGACGATGTGCTCGTATTCCGCCACGTTGTAGGCGATGCCGCCGCCGGTCCCAGCCAGGGTGAAACTGGGGCGGATGATGGCGGGCAGGCCGACGAAGTCCAGCGCGTCGCGCGCCTCCTGCAGGGTCTTGACCACCTTGGATTTCGGGCTTTCCAGGCCGATCTTGTCCATGGCGTCGCGGAACAAGAGCCGGTCCTCGGCCTTGGCGATGACGTCGCGCTTGGCGGCGATCATCTCGACCCCGAACTTCTCCAGGATGCCCTGATCGGCCAGCTTCATGGCGGTGTTCAGCGCCGTCTGGCCGCCCATGGTGGGCAGCAGGGCGTCGGGCCGCTCCTTCTCGATGATCTTGGCGACGATCTCGGGCGTGATGGGCTCGATATAGGTGGCGTCGGCCAGACCGGGGTCGGTCATGATGGTCGCCGGGTTGGAGTTGACCAGGATGACCCGGTAGCCCTCGTCCTTCAGCGCCTTGCACGCCTGCACGCCGGAATAGTCGAACTCGCAGGCCTGTCCGATGACGATCGGACCGGCGCCGATGATGAGGATGGACTTGATATCTGTACGTTTGGGCATCGTCTGGTTCCAGCGAATGAATTAACCACGAAGGCACGAAGGCATGAAGGAAGCACGAAGGTTCAAAGAACCACCCTTTTCATGCCATCTCGAAGCACCTCGCTGTTAAAGTTCAGCAAAAGACCGGCCCGGATGCCGGTGAGTTTCAGATAGGTCAACAATTGAGCGCCGTGTACCGGCAGCAATTTCTCAACCGCCTTGATTTCCAGGACCAGCGCATCGGCAACGACCAAGTCAAGCCGGTAAGCGCAGTCCAGTTGCATTCCCTTGTAGCGACGGAACGGGCGCCTTCGCTTGAAAGGGAATGATGGACTGCGCTTCGGTGACTTGGTCGTTGCCGATGCGCTGGTCCTGGAAATAAAGGCGGCTGAAATTGCTGCCGGTACACGGCGCTCAATTTTAACCTATCTGAAACTCACCGGCATCCCGGGCCGGTCTTTTGCTGAACTTTAACAGCGAGGTGCTTTCGAGATGGCATGAAAAGGGTGGTTCTTTGAACCTTGTTTTCCTTCATGCCTTCGTGTTTTCGTGGTTAATTCATTCGCTGGAACCAGATAGAT
>NZ_JBZVFI010000005.1:0-47153 GCF_058402745.1 Paramagnetospirillum sp. | reverse complement strand
TCCATGTTCCAGTCGCAGCACCCAGGGGCCGTAACGGGTCAGCAAGGCACCGTCCTTCATCACCGCATAGCTGGCGAAGGGCTTGCCGCCGCACTCCACGCGCAGGACGGCGACCTTGTCGCCCAGGCCCGGCCAGTCCGGCGCGGCGGCGCCGGTTACCGCCGCCAGCGGCGCATGGTCCCGGCCGTAGCGCGGCGACGGGCAGACGCGTCCGGCGGCGTCGCCGGCCCGCTCCGCCTCCATGGAGACCGGCTGGCCGCGCGGGGCGGAACCGCCATCGCTCACCGCGCCCGAGGCGAAGGCGTCGGTGACGATCCAGGTGCCGTGATGCCAGGCTTCCCCCTCCATGGGCTGGGGCGAGGCGGCGCAGCCCCCCAGCAGGGCCAGGGCGCCGAGGGAGGTGATGGCGAGAACGGGCCGACGGGACATCGTCATCTCACATCACGTCCAGCAGAAGCTTGCGGCGATTGAGCGGCTGAACCGGGCGGGCGTTGTTGGGAAACAGCCTGGCGAAGGCCGCCAGCTGCTCGGCCGAGGCGGTGATGGCCTGACGGTAGACCACCCACTGCACCACCTCGGAACAGGGCGGCGTGGTCAGCGATCCGGCGTAGCGGAAGGTCACCGGGTCCCGGGGCAGCAGCATGGAGGGATCGAGCATGGCCGGCGCCGTGGCCGTCTCGCCGCCCTTGGACGGCATCACCTGCCAGATGGCCTCCAGCCGGGTGGGGGGTGCCCTTGGCGATCATCACGCCGAGCACCGCCAGTCGCCATCGGCCGCCTGTGGACGAAATGGCATTCCATGTCGAAGAACGCCCCGTCCACGCTGTGCTCGCTGGGATGATGGAAGTGGAACTGCAGCAGGTCGAAGGACTTGCCGTCCAGCATCAGAGTGCCGCCGCCGGCGCAATCCACCTGGATGGTGTGGCCGTTGTTCTGGACGCGCAAGGAAACCGGCCGCCAGGCGGTCATGGGATCGCCGATGATGGCGGCGACGGGCCGGGTGAGATCCACCGGCGATTGCTCGCGCCCCATGGAACAGGCGGCGTATTCCGGCGACAGCGTGCCCATTCCTTGGGGCCGCCATGCCCGCCATAGGACCAATGGGCGCCCTCGGCCGCCACCGCCCCGGCAATGGAGCCGCCACAGGTTCCGCACAGGCAGGCGGCGGCGCCGGCCCCCCTTAGGAATGAACGACGATCCATCAAAGCCCCTCCCGTCAAACCACTTGGACGAAAAGGCTATCGCCAAAGTCGATCGCCGTCACGCCTCCAATTCGGGACGCCCGGAGAACAGCTCCAGGGCTTCCGGATTGGCCAGGGCCTCCTTGTTCTTGACGGAACGCCCATGCACCACGTCGCGTACCGCCAGCTCGACGATCTTGCCCGACTTGGTGCGGGGGATGTCGGCCGCCCTGGACGATCTTTGGCCGGCACGTGGCGCGGCGTGGTGTTGTCCTTGATGCGGCTCCTGATGCGCGCCTCCAGCTCCGGCGACAGCTTCAGCCCGTCGCGCAGCCGCACGAACAGCACCACGCGGACGTCGCCCTGCCCAGTCCTGGCCGATCACCAGGCTTTCCAGCACGTCGTCGATCTGCTCCACCTGACGGTAGATCTCGGCGGTGCCGATGCGCACCCCGCCGGGATTCAGCGTGGCGTCCGAGCGGCCGAACACGATGATGCCCCCGGTTTCGGGGTTCACCTCCACCCAGTCGCCGTGCGTACCACACGCCGGGGAACTTCTCGAATAGGCGGCGCGGTATTTGGCGCCGTCGTCGTCGTTCCAGAATCCCACCGGCATGGAGGGGAAGGCCCTGGTGCAGACCAGTTCGCCCTTCTCGCCCGCCAGCGCGCGCCCGTTCTCGTCGAACACCTCCACCTTCATGCCCAGGCCCGGCCCCTGGATCTCGCCCCGGTACACGGGCGCGAGCGGATTGCCCAGCATGAAGCACGAGATGATGTCGGTTCCGCCCGAGATGGAGGCCAGCTGCACGTCGGCCTTCACCTTGGCGTAGATGTAGTCGAAGCCCTCGGGCGCCAGCACCGAGCCGGTGGAACAGATGGTGCGCACGGTCTTCAGGGAATGGGTCCTGGCGGGCTCGAGGCCCATCTTGGCGATGGCGTCGATCCACTTGGCCGAGGTGCCGAACAGGGTCATGCCCTCGGCATCGGCCAGATCGAACAGGATGTTGCCGCCCAGATGGCTGGGATTGCCGTCATAGAGAAGACAGGGTGGCCTCGGCCCCCAGGCCGGCCACCAGCCAGTTCCACATCATCCAGCCGCAGGTGGTGAAGTAGAACACCCGGTCGCCGCGCTTCACGTCGCAATGCAGCCGGTGCTCCTTCAACTGCTGGATCAGGGCGCCGCCCGCCGCGTGGACGATGCATTTGGGCGCACCCGTGGTGCCAGAGGAATACATGATGTAAAGGGGGTGGTCGAAGGGCAGCCGGAGGAACTCCACCGCCTTGGCGGCGAAGGGCGCCAGGAAATCACCGAGATGCGCCGCCTTGGGCAGGCCCGATATGTCCGCCGCCTCCCTCGTGTAGGGCACCACCACCACCCGCTCCAGCGAGGGGATGCCCGGCACGATGGCGGCCAGCTTTTCCAGGCAGTCGTGGCTCTTGCCGGAATAGAAATAGCCTTCCGCCGCCACCAGCACCTTGGGCGCGATCTGGCCGAAACGGTCCAGCACGCCCTGGACGCCGAAATCGGGCGAGGCCGAGGACCAGATGGCGCCCAGGCTGGCCGCCGCCAGCATGAAGGCCACCGATTCCGGCATGTTGGGCATGTAGCCCGCCACCCGGTCGCCCACCCCCACTCCGGCGGCGGCCAGCGCCTGCTGGATGCGCGACACCAGGGCGTGGAGCTCGGCGAAGGACAGCCGCCGCCTGACCTTGTCCTCGCCCCAGAAGACGATGGCGTCGCCGTCGTCCGCGCGGCGCAGCAGATTCTCGGCGAAGTTCAGCCGGGCCTCGGGAAACCACCGGGCGCCCGGCATGCGGTCCGCGTCGTCCACCACAAGCGCGCCCGGCCCGTCGCCGACGATCCCCGCGCTCTCCCACATCAGGGACCAGAACTGGTCGGGCCGGTCCACCGACCAGCGCCACAGCGCCCGGTAATCGGCCGCCCCGGTCCGGAAGCGGGAATCGGCCTCGCGCATGAACCGGGCAAGCGCCGAAGCCTCGGTACGCTCCTTGGACGGTTGCCACAGCAGAACGGACATGCTACCTCCACCCTTTACGATCACTCGTTCGTTTTACCGCGAAGACACGGACTCGCCAAGGGCGATCTCGTGGTAACTACCTAGAGACACGACACAATTCGCCTCAATCAGCCCCTGGAGCTATGGGTGAAGTCGTAGCATAATCGTCGGCCATCAGATCGAGGAATTCGAGCATCCCATGAATGTTTCCATCTCCACCAGGACGACACCCTGACCGTCCGCCTCGACGGGACCATGGACTATACCGCCACCAGCCTGATGAACGGATTGATCTCCGACATCAACTCCATTTCGGCGTCGCGGGTCATCTTCGACCTGGCCAAGGTGGCGCGGGTGGATTCCGTCGGCCTGGGGATGCTGCATCTGGCCAAGGACGAGATCGTCGGCAAGGGACGCCACCTCACCCTGCGCGGCGCGGCCGGCAGCGTGCGGCGCCTGTTCGAGCTGACCGACGGCGGCGCCAGCTTCGATTTCGAATAGCCGCCGGCCGTGGTGCTGCGCCTGCTTCTGGCGGTCGGCGGACTGCTCGCCTTGTGGTGGGCGGTGCGCTGGTGGTCGAAGGCCCCGCCCGACCGGGCGAAGAAGGCGCTGATCGGCGCCATCCTCGCCGCCCTGGTGATCGGCGGCATCGCCCTGGTCATCACCGGCAAGCTGGCCGGGTTGTTCGCCATCCTCGCCGGATTGTCGCCCTGGATCGGCCGGGCCATGCGCCTGCATCAGCTGTGGCGGGCGTTCCGCCGGATGACCGGGGGCGCCGCCGCCGCCGGCGCCACGCCGCCGCCCGCCGCCCCGCCCGCCGACACCGCCATGACCCAGGCCCAGGCCTACGAAATTCTGGGCCTTTCCCCCGGCGCCACCCCGGACGAAATCCGCGAGGCGCACCGCCGGCTGATGCGCGCCAATCACCCCGACGCCGGGGGATCGACCTGGATCGCGGCGCGCCTCAACCAGGCCCGTGACATCCTCCTGGGATAAATATACAGGGGCAAACCGTTGCTTCCGTCGCGCGGGCATGGCAAAACATGCCGCGACCGAAACAAGGCGCGGCTGCGCGCGCCGGTGGTCGAGACAAAGCTTCAGGAGTGATCGATGACTCGTCGAGTCCGCAAGGCCGTGTTCCCCGTGGGTGGCATGGGCACCCGCTTCCTGCCCGCCACCAAGGCGATGCCCAAGGAAATGCTGCCGGTGGTGGACAAGCCGCTGATCCAGTACGCGGTGGAAGAAGCGGCGGCGGCCGGCTGCGAGCACTTCATCTTCGTCACCGGCCGCGGCAAGAACGCGCTGGAGGACCATTTCGACCACAACCCCGAGCTGGAGCGCATCCTCAAGGATCGCGGCAAGTTCGATCTGGTCGAGGCGGTGACCTCGTGGATGCCCAAGTCGGGGCAGATTTCCTACACAAGGCAAAGCGAACCCCTGGGCCTGGGTCACGCCGTGTGGTGCGCCCGCGATCTGGTGGCCGACGAGCCCTTCGCCGTGCTGCTGCCCGACGACCTGATCCTCTCCAAGACCGCCTGCCTGAAGCAGATGGCCGCCGTCCACACCGAGGTGGGCGGCCACGTGGTCGCCGTCTCCGACGTGCCGCGCGAGCACACCAAGCGCTACGGCATCCTGGACGTGGAGCACGACAACGGCCGCCTGGCCCGCGCCAAGGGCCTGGTGGAAAAGCCCGACCCCGAGGTGGCGCCCTCGACGCTCTCCATCATCGGGCGCTACATCCTGCATCCGGCGGTGTTCGACGTGCTGGACAAGAAGGAAAAGGGCGCCGGTGGCGAGATCCAGCTGACCGACGCCATCAGCCAGACCATCGGCATGGTCCCCTTCCACGGCCTGCGCTTCGAGGGCACCCGCTACGATTGCGGCGACAAGGTGGGCTGGCTGGAAGCCAACCTGGCCTTCGCCCTGGCCCGCGACGACATGGCCGAGGCCGCCCGCGATCTGATCACCCGTTTTCACGGCTAAGGACTAAAGCGTCATGCGCATCGCCATGATCGGCACCGGCTATGTGGGCCTGGTGTCGGGAACCTGCTTCTCGGAATTCGGCATCGACGTGGTCTGCGTCGACAAGGACGCCGGCAAGATCGAGAAGCTGCACCAGAACATCATGCCCATCTACGAGCCGGGCCTGGACGACATGGTGGCCGCCAATGTGGAGGCCGGCCGCCTCAGCTTCACCACCGACCTCAAGGAAGCGGTCAAGGACGCCGACGCGGTGTTCATCGCCGTGGGCACGCCGTCCCGGCGCGGCGACGGCCATGCCGACCTCTCCTACGTCTACGCGGCGGCCGAGGAAATCGCCGACGCCATGACCGGCTACACCGTGGTGGTCACCAAGTCCACCGTGCCCGTGGGCACCGGCGACGAGGTCGAGGCCATCATCCGGAAGCGCCGCCCCGACGCCCGGTTCGACGTGGTGTCCAACCCCGAGTTCCTGCGCGAGGGCTCGGCCATCAACGACTTCATGCGCCCCGACCGCGTGGTGATCGGCACCGAATCCGACGCCGCCCGCAAGGTGATGAGGCAGCTCTACCGCGTGCTCTACCTGATCGAGACGCCCATCGTCTTCACGTCGCGGCGCACCTCCGAGCTGATCAAGTACGCCGGCAACACCTTCCTGGCCACCAAGATCACCTTCATCAACGAGATCGCCGATCTGTGCGAGAAGGTGGGCGCCGACGTCCACGACGTGGCCAAGGGCATCGGCCTGGACGGCCGCATCGGCAAGAAGTTCCTGCATCCCGGCCCCGGCTACGGCGGTTCGTGCTTCCCCAAGGACACCCTGGCCCTGGTCAAGACGGCGCGCGACTTCAACGCCCCCCTGCGCATCGTCGAGACGGTGGTCGCCGTCAACGACGAGCGCAAGAAGCAGATGGCCGAGCGCGTCACCGCGGCCTGCGGCGGGTCGGTCAAGGGCAAGACCATCGCCGTGCTGGGCCTGACCTTCAAGCCCAACACCGACGACATGCGCGACTCGCCGTCGCTGGACATCGTCAAGGCCCTGATCGAGGCGGGCGCCACCGTCAAGGCCTTCGACCCCGAGGGCATGGAAGAGGCGAAAAAGCTGCTCCCGGCCTCGGTCGAATACTGCAAGGACGCCTACGCCACCATGCCGGGCGCCGCCTGCGCGGTGATCATCACCGAGTGGAACGAGTTCCGGGCGCTGGACCTGAAAAAGGTCAAGTCCCTGCTGGCCCAGCCCGCCATCGTCGACCTGCGCAACGTCTACGCGCCCGACGAGATGGCCGAGATGGGCTTCGCCTATACCAGCATCGGACGGCCGTAGGTCACCCTTCCGCCATCGGCCGCCGCTTGGCGCCGATGGCGGGGTTGACCGCCGCCTGCCGGCACAGTTCGGCATAGCCGGGAATCTCGCGCCCGATCAGCGGCAGGCCGCTCTCGGCGATGAAGGCGTCCACCTCGGCCATGGAGAAGTTCTCCACCGCCACGCCGAGCGCCCTGGCCCGGTCCACCATGTCCAGTTCCTGCCCCCAATAGCCGCAGGACGGCGCCGGAATGTTGCGGTGGATGGCCCGCATGTCGGGCTGCATGCAATCCATGCGGTAATAGGGCCAGATGTCGGCATAAAGGAAGTCCACGCCCTCCACCCGCACCTCGCGGGCGTCGGCGTTGATGATCTCCAGCTTGCTCCGCTGCGGCCAGGAATCGAAGCCGCTGGCCTCGGTGAGCATGGCGATCACCTCGGCATCGAGATCCACCACCACCACCCGTTCCACCGCCTTCAGCGCCGAGACGGCGAAGGCCATCACCCCCATGCCCAGCCCGCAGATGACCACCGTGCCGCGCGCCGCCCCCAGATGGGGCATCTGGCTCTCCATCTCGCCCGGCACCAGACTCATCCAGGGCGTGCCATCTCGGGCCAGGATGGCGTTCATCCAGGTGAGAGGCCGGGGACCGGTGAAGTAGCCGGGCGCCGCGATGATGAAGGCACGGTCCAGCCGCCACGTGCCCCTGGCCATGGCCTGATAGCGCGGCATCGGCATGGGCGGAAAGGGAAGGTCGCCCGCCGGAAAGACCATCTCCGCCGCCGCCAGCGCCGCCGGTTCGAACACGTCCATTGCCGCCTGACCGCCCATTCCACGCCCTCGGATTGCGCATGATGAGGCAGTGTATTTCATTGCGGGATTTACTCAACAGGCATGATCGTCTTGCGTTGGGGCGGCCCGGCTTGGCCGCCGAACTCCCGCCCGGCCCTTTGCCGCCATTGACACCCGCCCCGCCATCGGCCATCAACGCCAGAGCAGTTCCG
The DNA here is from genome assembly GCF_058402745.1 of Paramagnetospirillum sp. Taxonomy (NCBI): domain Bacteria; kingdom Pseudomonadati; phylum Pseudomonadota; class Alphaproteobacteria; order Rhodospirillales; family Magnetospirillaceae; genus Paramagnetospirillum; species Paramagnetospirillum sp. Next base: position 39,666 of record NZ_JBZVFI010000005.1, on the reverse strand, counting down.
CAGGCAGGGAGACCGGCGCCATGGCCGCAGTGAAGACGATCGCCACCACTCCTTTTTCCGGCCAGAAGCCCGGCACTTCGGGTCTGCGGAAGAAGGTCAAGGTCTTCGCGCAACCCCACTACCTGGAGAATTTCGTCCAGTCGGTGTTCGACAGCATCGGCGACATCGCGGGCAAGACCCTGGTGCTGGGCGGCGACGGCCGCTACCACAACCGCACCGCCATCCAGACCATCCTGAAGATGGCCGCCGCCAACGGCTTTGCCAAAGTGATGGTCGGCAAGGGCGGCATCCTCTCGACCCCGGCGGCATCCTGCGTCATCAGGAAGTACAGGACCTTCGGCGGCATCATCCTGTCGGCCAGCCACAATCCCGGCGGCCCGGACGAGGATTTCGGCATCAAGTACAACATCCCGGCCGGCGGACCGGCGCCCGAGGCCATCACCGAGGCCATCCATGCCCGCTCCCAGGTGATCGACGGCTACAAGATTCTCGAGGCGGCGGATGTGGACCTGGACACGCCCGGCAGCCGCGACCTGGGCGGCATGGAGGTCCAGGTCTTCGACCCCGTCGCCGATTACGCCGAACTGATGGAAAGCCTGTTCGACTTTGGCGCCATCCGGGCCGCCTTCGCGAGCGGTTTCCGCATGAAGTTCGACGCCATGCACGCGGTGACCGGCCCCTACGCCACCGAGATCCTGGAGCGCCGCCTGGGCGCCCCTGCCGGCACCGTGATGAACGGTGTGCCGCTCGAGGATTTCGGCCACGGCCACCCCGACCCCAATCTGGTCCATGCCCACGATCTGGTCGAGGCGCTCACGGGGCCCGGCGCCCCCGATTTCGGCGCGGCGTCAGACGGCGACGGCGACCGCAACATGATCCTGGGGCGCGACTTCTACGTCACGCCGTCGGATTCCCTGGCCGTGCTGGCCGCCAACGCCACGCTCTGCCCCGGCTACCGCAACGGCCTGAAGGGCATCGCGCGCTCCATGCCCACCAGCGCCGCCCCCGACCGGGTGGCGGCGAAGCTGGGCATCCCCGCCTGGGAAACCCCCACCGGCTGGAAGTTCTTCGGCACCCTGCTGGACGCCGGAAAGGCCACCTTCTGCGGCGAGGAAAGCTTCGGCACCGGCTCGGACCACGTGCGCGAGAAGGACGGGCTGTGGGCGGTGCTGGCCTGGCTGAACGTCCTGGCCGTGAGGAAGCAAAGCGTCGCCGACATCGTCACCGCCCACTGGACGGAATACGGCCGCAACGTCTATTCCCGCCACGACTACGAAGGCATCGATTCCGCCGCCGCCGAGGGGCTGATGGAGCATCTGCGGGGGCTTTCGCTGAAGGGCCAAAAGCTCGGCACCTACACCGTCGCCTTCAACGACGACTTCGCCTACACCGATCCGGTCGACGGCTCCGTCTCGAAGAAGCAGGGCATCCGGGTGGTGTTCGAGGACGGAAGCCGCGTGGTCTTCCGCCTGTCGGGCACCGGCACCGAGGGCGCCACGCTGCGCGTCTACATCGAACGCTATGAACCCGACGCCGCCAAGCACCACCTCGATCCCCAGGTGGCCCTGGCCGACCTCATCAAGATCGCCCGCGATCTGGCCGAGATCGAGGCCAGGACCGGGCGGACCGAACCGACGGTGATTACGTAAGAAAAAGATTCACCACGAAGGCACGAAGGCACGAAGGGATTATTCTAACCCGTCATCGCCGGGCTTGGCCCGGCGATCCACGCGGTGCCGCAATTGAAACGTTGATGGTGCGGGATGGCGTGGATGCCCGGAACCAGTCCGGGCATGACGATAGGGGAGGTTGGACGACGCCAATTTGAAAGGCCTCTCTGTGCCTCTATATCTCTGTGTGGTTCGTTCATATCGCCTGCAGAAAGAATATCGACATGCTGGAAAACTCAGCCGCCATCGCCACGATTTTATCTCTTGTCGTAGCTGTTGCGTCCCTGGTGTATTCGACATGGCGTTACATCGACATCCGCATGGACGATCAGAAACAACGGCGGTTCAGAACATACCACAGACTTATTCATGAGATTACGGCTGGTAAGGCGGGTGATCCGACACCTTTCGCCCCCTGTCAAGTTGCAGCAGTCTACGAATTAAGAAGCTTTCCGGAATATGCCGAGGTCACGGGTCGTATCCTTGGTGACTTGTCTATTGCCTGGGGTAACTCAACTAACCAAGCGGTTATATCCATTTTGCAGGAAATTGACCTGACCCTCGCCGCCATAAAGGGAAAGAAAAAGTAATGACCGCACACACCTTCCACCCCACCATCCTGCGCGAATACGACATCCGCGGTATCTGCGGCGAGACCCTGTTCGCCGCCGACGCCGAAGCCATCGGGCGGGCTTTCGGCACCCGGGTGCGCCGCAATGGCGGCCATGTGGTTTGCCTGGGCTGGGACGGGCGGCTGTCCAGCCCGGAAATGGCCGAGGCGCTGACCCGGGGCCTGATGGCTTCGGGCTGCACCGTGCGGCGCATCGGGCGCGGCCCCACCCCCATGCTGTATTTCGCCGCCAAGGTCCGGGAGGCCGATGGCGGCATCATGGTGACGGGCAGCCACAATCCGCCCACCCATAACGGCTTCAAGATGGTGCTGGCCGGCAAGCCGTTCTTCGGCCCCGACATCCAGTCCCTGGGCGAGATCGCCGCCAAGGGCGACTTCGCGGCGGGCGAAGGCAAGGTGGTCGAGGATTCGGTGTTCGAGGAATACGTCGCCCGCCTGGCCGGCGATTACGACGGCAAGCACGACCTGCGGGTGGTGTGGGATTGCGGCAACGGCGCCACCGGCGAGGTGCTGCACGCCTTGGTCAAGCGCCTGCCCGGCACCCATACCGTGCTGTTCGGCGAGATCGACGGCCGCTTTCCCAACCACCATCCCGACCCCACCGAGCCCCACAATCTGGTGGCGCTGCAGGACAAGGTGCTGGCCGAATCCGCCCATCTGGGCATCGCCTTCGACGGCGACGGCGACCGCATCGGCGTGGTGGACGCCGAGGGGCGCATCCTCTATGGCGACCAGATCCTGGTGATCCTGGCCGAGGATCTGCTGAAGGCCCTGCCGGGCGCCACCATCATCGCCGACGTCAAGGCCTCCAAGGTGTTCTTCGACGAGGTGCGGCGCATGGGCGGCAACGCCGTCATGGGCCGCACCGGCCACTCGCTGATCAAGACCCAGATGGCCGAGACCGGCGCGCCGCTGGCCGGCGAGATGAGCGGCCACATCTTCTTCGCCGACCGCTATTACGGCTTCGACGACGCCCTTTACGCCGCCATCCGCCTGCTGGGCATCGTGGCCCGCTGGGATCGCCAGACCATCGGCCAGCGCCGGGACAAGCTGCCCCACATGGTCAACACCCCGGAACTGCGCTTCGACTGCCCGGAGGAGCGCAAGTTCGCCGTGGTGGCCGAGGTCAGGGCGCGGCTGGAAGCCGAAGGTGCCGCCTTCTCCGCCATCGACGGCGTGCGGGTGGACACCCCGGACGGCTGGTGGCTGCTGCGCGCCTCCAACACCCAGGCGGTGCTGGTGGCCCGCTGCGAGGCGGCCAGCCCCGAGGGGCTGAAGCGCCTGCGCGCCACCCTCTCGGAGCAGCTGGCGGCCAGCGGGGTCAGCCTGAGCCATACTCACTGATGACGGCTTGAATTTCTTCGGCTTCGGTTCCAGACTGACATCATTCGAAGGTAGGGGGTCTGCGACCGGTCGCCCCTCCGCAATAACAATATCAGTCAGATCAAGGGGGACCAGTATGTCCGTTGAATCCATCCTGAAGACCAAGGGCAGCGTCGTCTTCACCATCCGTCCCGAGCATTCGGTGGCCGATGCCGCCGCGCTGCTGACCAACAAGAAGGTCGGCGTCGCCGTGGTCTGCGACGCCAAGGGCAAGCTGCAGGGCGTGCTGTCCGAGCGCGACATCGTCAAGGGCCTCGCCCAGTACGGCAAGGCCGCCCTGGAAATGCCGGTGCGCAACGTCATGTCCAGCCCGGTGGTCACCTGCGCGCCGGGCGACAGCGTCAAGACCATCATGGGCGTGATGACCGAACGCCGCATCCGTCACCTGCCGGTGGTGGAGAAGGACGAGCTGATCGGCATCGTCTCCATCGGCGACGCGGTCAATTTCCGCCTGACCGAGGCCCAGATGGAGATGAACGTGCTGCGCGACGTGGCCGCCACGCGGTAGGCCCGCCGGAATGTCATGCTGAGCCTCGTGAAGCATCTTTCAGCCTGAAGCCCTTGCCTGAAAGATCCTTCGGCTCCGCCTCAGGATGACAGGGCCCCATCCGACGCCCCCCGGAATCCATGGATTCCGGGGGCGTTTGCATTTTTGCACCCCCTCCATGCAAGACAGTTATGTTGCAGCGCAAAAATCATGTTGCACTGCGGCATGGTTCTGTTAGATTGGCGTCATGTTGCAGCGCACAACGCGCCCCACCCTTTAAAAGGATCACGCACATGACCATCAAGATCGACGGTTTCGAGAAGTTCGTCGCCCTGGGCAAGGAAAACGCCGACGCTTTCGCCAAGTCGGGCGCCGCCACCGTGAAGGCTTTCGAGGAGATCGCCAAGGCCCAGCAGGCCCTGATCGCCGAGAACGTCAAGAAGGCCGACGCCGCCGTCAAGGCGCTGTTCGCGGTGAAGAGCCCGGCCGAGCTGGCCGACCTGCAGGGCAAGCTGGCCCGCGAGACCCTGGAGAGCGCCATCGCCGACGGCCGCAAGCTGGCCGAGCTGTCGACCACCGCGCTCACCGCCGCGGTCGAGCCGATCCAGGCCCGTTTCGCCGCGCTGACCAAGGTTGCCGCCTAACTTCGATCCGTAAAGGCCCGGTGAGGTTCCTCCCACCTCACCCGGTCTGGATCGAATAAGACCGCCGCCGCTTTATGGTGTCCGGGGCTCTCCCCCCCATCCCGCTGCTTCCGGACATTTGCGACGACGGCCACGAGCCCCGGCCTCCCTCCCAAGGCCGGGGCTTTTTCTTTTTTGAGCAAGCAACGTCATCCCGAGCGAAGCCGAGGGATCTCCGCTTGAACGCCTTCTCCGCCCAGGCTCGCTTCCGTCCAGACCGAGATTCCTCCTCCCTGCGGTCGTCGGAATGACGGGATAGGGATGCGGTTGAATTCGGCATTTCTTGACCGATTTGCCCGCGGCACCTACCTTTCTCCTGGAGAAGGAGTGAGCCCATGTCGTTCAAGGGTACCGATAGCTACGTGGCGACCGAGGATCTGCTGGTCGCCGTCAACGCCGCGCTCAAGCTCGAGCGCCCCCTGCTGATCAAGGGCGAGCCGGGCACCGGCAAGACCGTGCTGGCCGCCGAGGTGGCCAGGTCGCTGGGCCGCCCGCTGCTGCAATGGCACATCAAGTCCACCACCAAGGCGCAGCAGGGCCTTTACGAATACGACGCGGTGGCGCGCCTCAGGGATTCCCAGCTGGGTGACAGCCGCGTCCACGACATCTCCAACTACATCGTCAAGGGCAAGCTGTGGGAGGCGTTCGAGGCGCCGACGCCGCCGGTGCTGCTGATCGACGAGATCGACAAGGCCGACATCGAGTTCCCCAACGACCTGCTGCTGGAACTGGACCGCATGGAGTTCCATGTCTACGAGACCAAGCAGGTGGTCAAGGCGGCGCAGCGGCCCATGGTGATCATCACGTCCAACAACGAGAAGGAACTGCCCGACGCCTTCCTGCGCCGCTGTTTCTTCCACTACATCCGCTTCCCCGACCGCGAGACCATGGAGCGGATCGTCGCCGTGCATTTCCCCGGCATCAAGCCGGCCCTGCTGCACGAGGCGCTGACCGCCTTCTTCGACATCCGCGAGGTGGCGGGGCTGAAGAAGAAGCCGTCCACCTCGGAACTGCTGGACTGGATCAAGCTGCTCTTGTCCGAGGATTTGTCGCCGGAAGACCTGCGCGCCAAGGACAAGGCCTCCCTGATCCCCAAGCTGCACGGCGCGCTCTTGAAGAACGAGCAGGACGTCCACCTGTTCGAGCGCCTGGCCTTCCTCAACCGGCGGGAGGGACGCTGATGACCGTCATCTCGTGGACCGAGGCCATGAGCGTGGGCAACGCCGCCCTGGACAGGGACCACCAGAAGCTGATCGAAATGATCAACGACCTGGATCAGGCGGACCCCGACTTCCTGGAGCTGTTCAACGCGGTCCTCGACTACACCACCGGCCACTTCGACCGCGAGGAGACCCACCTGGAGGCCATCGGCTATCCCGGCCTGGATGCCCACCGGGTCCAGCATGACGACTTCGCCGATCAGGTGGCGGACATGCTCAAGCAGTTCCGCGACCGGCCCTTCGATCCGGCAGACACCCGCCTGAAGGATTTCCTGTGGTCGTGGCTGAAGGGCCACATCCTGATCGAGGACCAGCGCTACGCCGCCTGGACCCGGGCCAAGGGCGGCTGAGGCCCCATGTTCCTCACCCTCTTCCTCGAACTGCGCGACGCCAAGGTGCCGGTCACCCTGAAGGAATACCTCACCCTGCTGGAGGCCCTGGAGGACGGCGTGGCCGAGATGAGCGTCGACACCTTCTACTACCTTGCCCGCTCGTGCCTGGTGAAGGACGAGCGCAACCTGGACAAGTTCGACCGGGTGTTCGGCCGCGTGTTCAACGGCATCGTCGGGGCCGGCGACGAACTGGCCGCCGCGCTGAAGGCCGCCATCCCCGAGGAATGGCTGCGCCGGCTTGCGGAAAAGCACCTGACGCCCGAGGAGATGGAGCAGATCCAGTCGGCGGGCGGCTTCGAGAAGCTGATGGAGACCCTGCGAAAGCGGCTGGAGGAGCAGAAGGAACGCCACCAGGGCGGCTCCAAGTGGATCGGCACCGCCGGCACCTCGCCCTTCGGCGCCTATGGCTACAACCCCGAGGGCGTGCGCATCGGCCAGAACGAATCGCGGCACCGCCGCGCGGTGAAGGTGTGGGACGAGCGGGTCTACCGCAATCTCGACGACGGCATCGAGCTGGGCACGCGGAACTTCCGCATGGCGCTGCGCCGGCTGCGCCGCTTCGCCCGCGAGGGCGCCGCCACCGAGCTGGACCTGCCCGGCACCATCACCTCGACGGCGCGGGCCGGCGGCTGGCTCGACCTCAAGATGCGGCCCGAACGCCACAACAAGGTCAAGGTGCTGCTGCTGCTCGATGTCGGCGGCTCCATGGACGAGCACGTGCGCACCTGCGAGGAGCTGTTCTCGGCGGTGCGCTCCGAGTTCAAGCACCTGGAGCACTACTACTTCCACAACTGCCCCTATGGCGGATTGTGGAAGGACAACCGCCGCCGCCACCAGGACGTCACCCACACGCTCGACGTCATCCACACCTACCCGTCCGACTACAAGCTGATCTTCGTCGGCGACGCCGCCATGAGCCCCTACGAGATCACCATGCCGGGCGGCGCGGTGGAGGAGTGGAACGAGGAACCGGGCCACGTCTGGATGCGCCGCCTGCTCGACCAGTGGCCCAGCGCCGTCTGGCTCAATCCGGCGCCCCCGGCGCGCTGGCAATGGACCCACTCCACCCAGATGATCCAGCAGCTGATGGGCGGGCGCATGCATCCCCTGACGCTGGAAGGCCTGGACCAGGCCATGCGCGACCTCAATCGGGCCGGCGTTCATCCGTAATGTCGGATTGCCGGTATTGGTTTGGCGGCGCCATATGGTAGCTTTCCGCTGGGCATGAATGTCATCTGGGGGATCGGGGCCGGATGGGGAACAGGGGCAAACGGACCCTGACTTGGCTGGGCGGAGCGCAAGGCCACCTGTTTCAGGTGGTGGTGCTCGGCCTCGTTCCCTGCATTTTCCTCGGCACCCTGGCGGTGATCGCCCATCTGGCCGAGACCCTGTCGCTGCAGGCGGCGGCGGCCCAGGTGGAAATCCAGGCGCGCATGGCCGCCGCCATCCACGACCGCGGCCTGGAAAGCTCGCGCGAGGCGCTGGCCGCCCTGGCCACCGATCCCGAGGACGAGGAATGCGGCAATCACTACCGCCACTTCCTGCTGGCCATCGAGGGGCACGAGGGCTTCATGCGCGCCGATGCCTCGGGACGGGTGGGATGCAGCATCGGCCTGGGCCGCGACATTTCCTGGCTGGCCAAGGGCGCCCACGTTGATCGGGCCCTGGAGACGGGAAGCTTCGCCACCGCCCCGTACGAATTGCTGCGGGATGGCCGTGCCGCCCTGCCCATGGCCTATCCCGTCCTCGATTGGCTGGGCACGCCGCGCGGCGTGGTGGCCACCGCCCGCTCGCTGGACCATCTGGCCAAGGCGGTGGCTCCGCCCATCCTGCCCGAGGGAGCGCGCCTGCTGGTGCTGAGGACCGACGGGACGGTCCTGGCCCGGGTGCCGCCCCTGCCCGAATCCGCGCCAATCATCACCCCGGTGCCCGAGCTGAAGGCGGCGGCGGCACGGGGGATCGGCGGCTCGTTCATCGCCACCGCCATTACCGGCGAGACGTCGGTGTTCGGCATCGCGCCCCTGGGCCGTCTGGCGCCCGAGACCATGCTGGCGGTGACGGTTCCCGTCGACATGGTGGGCGGGGCCGAGCGCCAGTTCCTGCGCATGGCGGTGATCGCCTTCGCCGTGGCGGGATCGGGCGCCGTGCTGCTGCTGTGGTATTCCAGCCGCCGGCTGCTGTTCACCCCGCTGGGCCGGCTGGCCGACGCCATGCGCCTGGTGCGGGGCGGCGACATGACCGCCCGGGCGGGCGGCGGCCTGGGCGAGGTGGGCGAGATGTGCGTCACCTTCGACACCATGGTGGGCGCGCTGAACGAACGCGAGATCTGGCTGAAGGACAGCGAGGACCGCTTCCGCACCACTTTCGAGCAGGCCGCCGTCGGCATGAGCCACGCCAGCCCCGACCGCCGCTTCATCCGGGTCAACCGCCGCTTCGCCGCCATGCTGGGCTACGAGCCCGAGGACCTGATCGGCCGCCCCACCCTCGACATCACCCATCCGGAGGACCGGGGGCTGGGCGCCGAGGAAATCGCCGCCATGATCCGCGGCGAGCGCCAGAGCTTCGCCATGGAGAAGCGCTACATCCGCAAGGACGGCTCCATCGCCTGGGTCAACCTGACCCTGTCCGCCCTGTGGCGCGAGGGCCGCATCGAGTACCTGATCGGCGTCACCGAGGACATCGAGCGGCGCAAGCAGGCCGAGGCCCAGATGCTGGCCGCCAAGGAACAGGCCGAAAGCGCCAGCCGCGCCAAGAGCGAGTTCCTGGCCGGCATGAGCCATGAACTGCGCACCCCCCTGAACGCCATCATCGGATTCGCCGAGACCATGTATTCCCAGGTCCTCGGCCCCATCCCCAACCGCTACCGGGAATATGCCGGCGACATCGCCGCCTCGGGCCGCCATCTGCTCAGCATCATCACCGACATCCTGGACCTGGCCAAGATCGAGGCCGGCAAGATGGAGCTGGACGACCGGCCCATGGACATCGCGCCGCTGGTGGAAGCCTCCATCCGTCTGATGCGCGACCGCGCCGCCGGACTGGAACTGATCGCCGATCTTCCCCGCGACCTGCCGCAGGTCATGGCCGACGAACGGCGCATCCGCCAGGTGCTGATCAATCTCCTGGCCAATGCCGTCAAGTTCACCCCGCACGGCGGAACGGTGCGCATCTCCGCCAGCCTTCCGCCGGAAGGCGGGATGGACCTGCACGTGACCGACAGCGGCATCGGCATGACCGGCGACGAGATCGCCCTGGCCATGGAGCCCTTCGTCCAGGTGGACGCCCGCATCGCCCGCCGCCACGAAGGCACCGGCCTGGGCCTGCCCATGGTGATGGCCATCATGGAGATGCATGGCGGCTCGGTGACCATCCACAGCCAGCCCAGCCAGGGCACCAGGGTGACGGTCGCCTTTCCGGCCGAAAGGGTGTTCAGCGGGATGCTGGCGGAATCATGAATTCGGCCATGCCGGCGATGGCCTCGTCCTCGCGGCCGAAGAAGCCGTGGGGCGACATGGCCTGGCAGGCGGCGGAGCGCGCCGGGGCGCCGCCATCGACCATCAGCAATCGGCGCCGGGGCGACTTCGCCATGCTTTCCAGCAATCCGGCCGCGTCATCGGGCGGCGTGACCTCGCAGGCATCGGCCGAATGGGCGACGACCATGGCGGGAACCGCGATCCCGTCGAGCCCCAGGCCCAGCACGCCGTTGGCGGGATAGGCGTATTTGCGGTGCCCCCGGGTGATGGACGAGGTCAGGATCACCCCGTCCACCTGGCCGCCCAGCCGAACCGCCGCGCTGGCCGCCGACAGCGTCCCCATGCTGGTGCCGACCAGCCAGACCGGCAGGCCGCCGCTCCGCTGCCTCAGCCAGCCGGCCAGGGCGGCGATGTCGTCGGCGTGGTCCTGCGACAGGCGGAACTGCGCCGTCAGGGTGCCGCCCTGGTCCGATGGCGCATCCATGGTCGCCACCAGGATGCCCCGGCCGGCCAGCAGCCAGCGCGAGCGCACCAGGAAATTGCCCCGACCGAAGGCGACCGGGTCGGCGACCGGCTCGCCCGGCTTTATCCCCAGGCTGCCATCGCCACCGGCCAGCAGGATGGCGATGGCGGCGGGCGCACGCGCGGGCTCGCTCAGATAGAAGGCGGTCCTGACCCCCGGACGGCTTTCAATCTCCAGCGCCTGCTCGCTCCGCACGGCGTCGGCCGCCCAGGTCGCGTGCGCGGCCAGCACCAGCGGCAACGCCATCAGCCATCCACGCATCACCCATCCTCCCATGCCGCTTGGCCCCGATGCCTCCATCATGGCACAGTACGGCTTCGGCAACATCCAGGACCGCTCCCCGCCTCATGGTCAGCGAGCTGCTACGCCCCGATTCCGAGTTTTCCCGAGCCGTCTACAAGGAAATCCGCCCGGCCATTCCCCGCGCCCACTGGCCGGTGGAGGCCCTGCGCGCCACCTTCACGCCCAGCAGCGACGGGCTGGCGCTGATCGCCAGTTTCGAGGGACTGGCCCCCGCCTACGCCGCCCTCGCCGCCCAGGTGGTGCTGAGGGCCAAGGTGGACCTGGTGCTGGTGTCGCCGGTGGCGGCCCTGGCCTCGGCGGTGGTCTACGCCAAGCGCTGGCGCGACACCTTCCTTTACGCATTGCTGCCGCTGCTGTTCGCCATCCCGCTGATGGCGCCCTTGGGCAATTTCGCCATGCGGGCCAGCATCGTCCTGTTCGCGCTGAATTGCGGCGCGCTGCTGCTCAGTCACGCCCGCCTGCTGCAGCGGCGCTCCGCCCTGCAGCAGGGGCGCTTCATCGCCGAGATTCCCACACCCGGCCTACGGATCAAGGTGCCTCAGGGCACGCCCATTCACCATCAGGAATGAAAGGACCGCCATGCCTCCGCTTTCCCATCGGCGCCGCGCCCTGGTTTTCGGCCTTCCCGTGGCGGGCTGCGCCCTCGCCCTGGCCCCCGGAGCCGCCCTGGCCAGCCGGGCCGAGGCCGACGCGGCGGCGGCGCGCCTGACCGGCGGCGCCAAGGCCCAGGCGGGAAAGATCCATCTGAAGCTTCCCGAGATCGCCGACAACGGCGCCACCGTGCCGTTCACCGTCTCGGTGGACCATCCCATGGTCCCGGGCAATTACGTCCGGGAGGTTCATATCCTGGCCCACGACAACCCCGCCCCCCAGGTGGCCAGCTTCCATTTCACCCCCACCGGCAAGGCCGAGGTGTCGGGGCGCCTGCGGCTGGCCCGCACCCAGGAGGTGCGCGCCATCGCCCTGTTGTCCGACGGCAGCGCCTGGGAGACCCGGCGCGAGGTCAAGGTCACCGTCGGCGGCTGCGGAGGCTGAAGCGATGCCCACTCCCAAGGTGAAAGTCCCCGAAAGCGCCGCCAAGGGCGAGATCATCGAGATCAAGACCCTGATCGACCACGACATGGAATCGGGACAGCGCAAGGACATGAACGGCGTGCCGCTGCCGCGCCGGATCATCAACCGCTTCACCTGCGCGCTGAACGGCCGCGTGGTGTTCACGGCCGAGCTTCATCCTGGCATCGCCGCCAATCCGGGCCTGAGCTTCTTCATCACCGCCAGCGAGGGCGGCACCCTGGACTTCACCTGGTTCGACGACGACGGCAGCCGCTACACCCTGTCGCGCCCGCTGGCGGTGAAGTGATCACCGCCCGGCCGGCGGCTGTCCCGCCCGCGACTTGATCTCCGTCCACGCCGCGCCATGGCGGCGCTGGACACGCTCGGGGCAGGAGGGAATGAAGCCGACCTTGGCCGGCCAGGGCGCCACCATTTCCGGGGCGCCCAGCACCGAGGCGGCCAGGAACCGTTCACTGCCGCGGATCATGTTGGCATAGCCGTTGAAGTTGGAATCCAGCGCGGCGTTCTCCGGCTTCAGCATGAAGGTCAGGAACTTCATCGCATTGGCCCGGTTGGGCGGATTCTTCGGCACCACCACCACGTCGGTCCACACCAGATTGCCTTCGCGCGGATAGGCGTAGGCCAGGCTGGGACGCTTCTCCCGCGCGCGCATGGCGTCGCCGTTCCAAGCAACCCCCAGCACGATGGCCGGGTCCGACAGGGCGGCCACCACCCCTTCGGCCGCCACCAGACGGTTGCGGGCCAGCAGCGGTTCCAGCAGGCGGGCGGCCTTTTCCAGCTTGCCCTCGTCCATGGTGCAACGCGCCTCGCCCAGATGGACCAGCGCCAGCTGGACCATCTCGCCTTCGTCCAGCAGGGCGATGCGGCCCTCCACCTCGGGCGGCGGCTCGAACAGCAGGCGCAGCGAATCGATGTCGCCGCGATGGATGGAGGTGTCCACCGCGAAGGCGGTGGTCCCCCACTGATGGGGAATGGTGTACTCGTTGCGTGGATCGAACGAGCGCGACCGCCAGGGATCCTCGACGTTCCAGAAGCCGTTCAGGCGGTCGGCCAGCACCCGCTCGATCAGCCCGTCGCGAATCAGGCCGCTCACGTGGTAATCGGGGGAAAAGGCGATGTCGAGGCCCGACCGCCCGCCCCGCAGGCGGCCGATCACCTGATCGTGGTCGGCCACCACGGTGAGCGCCACGGAGATTCCGGTCTCGCGCTCGAACTTGCGCAGCAATTCGGGGGACAGGTAGGAAGAGCGGGTCAGCACCCGCAGCTCGCTGGCCATGGCCCCGGTCGCCGCCAGCAGCAGGGCGGCGAGCACCAGCGCCCAGGCTCGCATCACCCGCCGACCCCGTTGCGGCCCATGCCGTTGGCGGGCCGGGGGGCGGCCAGATCCTCGGCGCGGCGCATGAAGGCGCCCAGGCGGGCCGCCACCCGGCGGTTGATGGAGCCCGGCGGGAACTTGCCCTTGGCATCGCGCTCGCCGGCCGGCATTCCGGTCAGCAGGGTCATGCCCTGATCGACGGTTTCCACCGGATAGACGGCGAACAGGCCGGCCTGCGCCGCCTCGACCACGTCCTTGCGCAGCATGAGGTGCCTGGCATTGGCGGCGGGAATCAGCACGCCGTGGCTGCCGTCCAGGCCCCTGGCCCGGCACAGGTCGAAGAAGCCCTCGATCTTCTCGTTGACCCCGCCGATGGCCTGGACGCGGCCGAACTGGTCGATGGAGCCGGTCACCGCCAGGTTCTGGCGGATGGGCAGGTCGGCCAGGGCGGAGAGCAGGGCGTAAAGCTCGGTGGACGAGGCGGAATCGCCCTCGATGCCGCCGTAGGATTGCTCGAACACCAGGGTGGCCGACAGCGCCATGGGCAGCTCGGTGGCATAGCGCGACGCCAGGTAGGAGGAGAGAATCATCACTCCCTTGCCGTGGATGGGGCCGCCCAACTGGACCTCGCGCTCGATGTCCACCACGTCGCCCTTGCCGAAGCGCACCCGGGCGGTCACCCGGGTGGGGCGGCCGAAGGAAAAGCGGCCCAGTTCCAGCACCGCCAGCCCGTTGATCTGGCCCACCGCCTCGCCCGAAGTGGCGATGTTGACGGTGCCGGCCAGCATCTCCTCCTGGACGTTGTCTCGCACCCGGTCGAGCCGGCGGACCGAGGCCGCCACCGCCTGGGACACATGGGAGGCGGACACCACGTCGGCGCCGTCCTCCCCCGCCCAGTAATCGGCCTCGCGCACCAGATCGGCCAGGCTGGCCATGTGGGTGGACAGGCGGGTGGAATCCCCCACCTCGCGCGAGGCCTGCTCGACCACGCGGGCCACGGCGCCGCGATCGAGCGGCCGCAGGCCCTCCTTGCGGGCGAGGATCGCCACCGAGCGGGCCAGCAGGGCGGTATTGGCCTCGCTTCTGTCCATGCGCCAGTCGAAATCCGCCGAGACCTTGAACAGCTCGCCGAACTCCGGATCATTGTGGCTGAGCAGGTAATAGAGCATGGGGTCGCCGACCAGCACCACCTTCACGTCCAGGGGAATGGGCTGGGGCTCCAGCGACAGGGTGCTGATCAGCCCCATGGCCTGGCCGGGGGATTCGATCCGGATCTCGCGGTCCCGAAGGGCCCGCTTCAGATCCTCCCAGGCGAAGGGATGCATCAGCAGCTTGAGCGCGTCCAGCACCAGATAGCCGCCATTGGCCCGGTGCAGGCTGCCCGCCTTGATCAGGTTGAAATCGGTGATCAGGGTGCCGTACTGGGCGATGTGCTCCACCCGGCCGATGATGTTGGGCTGGGTGGGATAGGTTTCCATCACCACCGGAGCGCCGGTATCACCCTCGCGGCAGACCAGCACGTTGACCCGGTAGCGGCGGAACCGCCCGGCGGGGCCGCGCGGGCGGCCCTCGTGGCGTTCGGACTCCTCCGCCTCGGGCAGGAAATCCTGGGCGTTGAGCGCCACGTCGCGGGCCACCTCGTCGAGATAGGCCAGCACCTCGGGCAGGTCGGACCAGTCGCCCTTGAGATCGTCCATCAGATGGGCGATGGCGCGGCCGACGGCGTCCTGCTCCAATTCGCGCAGCCGGGCCCGCATCTCGCGGTCCCAGCGCGGCACCTGCTTGATGGTGCCCTCCAGACGGTGCTGCAGCCGCTCCATCTCGGCCCGCAGGCGGTTCTGCACCTCGTCGGGCAGTTGCTTGAACTCGTCGGGAGGCAGAACCTCGTCGCCCTTGGCGGGCGCCAGTCCCAGCCCCATGGGGGTGCGGATCAGGGCGATGCCGTGAGCCTCGGCATCCTCCTGGATGGCGGAGAAGGCGGCCTCGCGCTGCTGCTTGGCCTCGGCCTCCACCATCTGACGGCGCGCCCGGTATTCCTCCGCCTCGAAGGCGGCGGGCAAGGCGTGGCCCAGTTCGTCGACCAGATGGGCCATGTCGCGCTCGAGCGCGCGGCCCCGCCCGGCGGGCAGGCGCAGGGCCCGGGGCCGGGCGCCTTCCGCGAAATTCTCCACATAGACCCAGTCGTCGGAAGGCGGGCGGGCGGCGGCGGCCTCGCGCAGATGTCCGAGAATCAGGTTGCGCCGCCCGGTTCCCTCCTCGCCCAGGGCGAACAGGTTGAAGCCCCGGTGGCGCATGCCGATGGCGAAGCGGATCGCCTCGACGGCGCGATCCTGGCCGAGCGCCGGCCCCGGCTCGCCGGCCTCGTCGGGCAGGTCGGCGGTGGTGGCGAAATCGAACCGCGCCGGATCGCACACCCGGTAAAGGTCGGCGGGCGGCAGCGGAGCGGGATGGGTGGCCGTCCTGCGCTTGCTCACGCTTCATCCTCGATGCGCTGCATGTCGTCGTCGGACAGGCCGAAATGATGGCCGATCTCGTGAATCAGCACGTGCTTGACCAGGACGGACAGGTCCTCGCCGGTCTCGCACCAGTAATCCAGGATGGGACGGCGGTAGAGGAAGATCATGTCCACGTCGCCCGGCGCGCCGCCGAAGGCATGGATGTCCATGGCCGAACCGCGATACAGCCCCAGCAGGTCGAAGGGGCTTTCCAGGTCCATCTCGCGCTCCACCTCCTCGTCGGGGAAGTCGTCGACGCGGATCACCACGTCGGCGGCATAGCGGCGCAACTCCTCGGGGATGTCGGCGAAGGCGGCCTGGGCGATGGTCTCCAGGTCGGCCAGGCCGGGCGGCGTGCTGTGGTGGGGCATCACTCTGCTCATGGTAATAGGAAATCTACCCCGTCCTTGCCGCCCGCACCAGGGGTCCCCACTCTTTGTGTCATACTTCCGATGAGGTGCGGAGATGAGCAAGACACTGACGGCGGACCAACGGTCCAGCGCCCTGGCCGGGCTGGCCGGCTGGAGCGAGGCGGAGGGGCGCGACGCCATCCGCCGCTCGCTGCGTTTCAAGGGCTTCCCCGAGGCCTTCGCCTTCATGACCCGGGTGGCCCTGGCGGCCGAGCGGATGAATCACCATCCCGAATGGTTCAATGTCTGGAATCGGGTCGAGATCACTCTGTCCACCCACGACGCGGGCGGAGTGACGCAGAAGGACATCGACCTGGCCCACGCCATCGACGACGCGGCCAGAGATGCCGATTCGGGGTGATGCCCGGGCGGGCCGATGCCCGCGGGCTCCCCCGTGGAGGTCCGGCTAGACCGAGATGTCCAGGATCTTGCCCACGGCACCGCTCTTGACGGCGGAATCAGCGACGGCGGCGGCCTGCTGCGCCGTCTGCCCGCCCTGGGTCAGCACCTGAGCGATGGCCTGGGCGGCCATTTCTTCCTGCTTGATGGCCGTCAGCGGCGCCTGCAATCCCGCGGCGGCGCGCTGAAGATAAAGCGCCGAATTCCCGGCACCGACGGATGATGCGTCCATGGTCCTGCCTTTCTGGCTGAACGGTTAGGAGACCACGTTAACGCATTCTTCATCAAATGTCACGATTTGGAATCAGGGCAGGAAATCCTCCTCGTCCCCCGGAAGCAGCGCCTCCGGCCGGGCTTCGCCGCTCATTGGGGGTCGCCCGCCAGTTCCCGCATCATCTGTCCGAGAAGGCGGGTGAAGCGGGAATCGTCCGCCCCGTCCACCTTGGCCACCCAGCCGCGCACCGAGGACAGCATGGCGCCACCCTCGCAGAAGGCGGCCAGGACGTCGATCCGCCCGCTCGCGGCCGTGGCCGCCGACACCGCCACCCGGCCGGCGCACAGTTCGGCGGCATCCAGCGAGGCCGGCACCCCAAGGGCGAGCACCACCCGCACCTTGGGCAGACTGGCCTCCTGGACATCGGTGGTCATGGTGAAGGGGCGGGCGGGAATGGCGGCGGACATGGCCCTGGTCACCCGCGCCCGCAACTCGGCGGCCGGCATGCCGAAGGGGTCGCCATGCAGTTCGAGCAGCAGCGGCCCGTGCGCGGTGGCGGCGAAAAACGTGCTCCAGGTGGCGGGGCTGCGATAGACGCCCTGCACCGTGGACGGGCCGTCGCCGCACCCGCCCAGCAGGGCGGCAAGGGCGGCGGCGCCCAGCGAGAGGAGTTTCTTCATCATGCCCCCCATGGTTACTCCGGACGGGACGTTAGGCAAGTCCCATCCCCGGCCGATCCCCTTACAGTGATTCCACCTAATACTAGAGGCTCGCTTCCCCTCGGCACTTCTGCGGTGTTAGGGTATTCACCGGATAAGCTACGAATGCATCCATATCCGGTCAACGAGCCGGGACAGGGAAGGAAATGCGCGGTGCGGGGCCTTGGGCTCCATGCGCCCGACGTCTCGGGGGAGAGGGGTATGGTTCGGCGCGTCTGCGTCTTGATCATCGAACCGAATGCCCATATGCGGCGGCTGATCGGCACGCTGATGGGAGCGGTGCCGGCCCACGAGGTGGTCGAGGCCCGCACGCCGCAGCAGGCCGAGGCCCTGGTGGCGGCGCGCACGCCCCATCTGGTGATCATGGACTGGTCCGACGACCCCACCGAGGGCGTGCTGTTCGTCCACCGGCTGCGGCGTGGCGAGATCGGTCGCGCCGACGTGCCGATCCTGGCCATCAGCCCCACCCTGCACCATGCGGTGCTGGAATCGGCGGTGGAGACCGGCATCGACGAAATCATCGCCAAGCCCATCTCGGCGGTTGAGATCATCGCCCGTGCCACCGAGCTGATCGAGCAGGATCGCCGGCGCACCGAGACGGCGGAACAGGCGGCGGAATAATCCTCCATGGCCGGAGACGGCGATCTTCCCGAACTGTCACCCGAGGCGCTGGCCCGGGCCGAAGCCGCCCTGGCGGGGCTGACCGGCCGCTATCTCGACTGGGCGGCGGCGGATGCCGTCAGGCTGCGCGCCTGCCTGGACGAAGCGCGGGTGCCAGGCGCCGACCTCGCCCTGCTGCTGCCCCGATTGTTCACCATCAGCCACGACATGAAGGGCCAGGCCGCCACCTTCGGCTATCCCCTGGTCAGCGAACTGGGCAACCGGCTGTGCCGGCTGATCGAGGAGGCGGGGCCGGCCCCCGCCGCCGACATCCTGCCCCGCGCAGCCCGGCTGGCCGACGGCATGGCCCGGGTCATCGCCCAACGCCTGGAAGGCGACGGCGGCACGGCGGGTCGGGCCCTGCTGGACGAGTGTTGACGCCACCGGGCTTTCCGCGGGCGAGACGCCCGCGCTCCGTGTTGCCGCCACGGCCTGGAGCGCCGCCGTCCCGGCCGCCTTCTGCCGCCGGCCCGATCAGAGCCCGGCGAGGTCGCGCAGTTCCTGCACCAGTTGCCGCGCCCGCGCCGTCTGCTTCTGGTTCATGCCCTTGGCGACGGCGTCGCGGGCCGCCTTGGCCCCCGCCTCGCCCTGGGCGATGGCCAGTTCGTACATGACATAGGCCCGCACCGGGTCCTTGCCGTGGAAGCCCTGGCCCCTGGCGGCCAGATCGCCGAGCGCGAGCAGCGCCTCGGCATGGCCCTGGACGGCGGCGGCTTCCAGCCATGCCACGCCCTCGACCATGTCCATGGGCAGTTCCAGCCCCGCCACCTTGGCCGATCCCAGCAGATACTGGGCTTCGACGTGGCCCCGGCGGGCGGCGGAGCGCAGCCAGCGCTCCCCCTCGTTGATGCCGGGACGCAGTTGCACCGCCCGGGCGTCCTCGGCGTTGAGCGGCTTGGCCGCGTACCACACCGCGCCGAACGGATGGCTCTTGCGCTCGGCCTCCTTGACGTTCCACTCCTCCTCGGCGGGCTTGCGCCACATGGCCGGGCGCGACAGCAGCAGGCGACCGAGACGGAAGCGGGCTTCCACGTCGCCATGCAGCAGGGCGGCCTGACGGTACCAGGCCTCGGCCTGCCCCAGGTCCGGGGCGACGCCATGACCGCGCTCCAGCACGTCGGCCAGCGCCATCATGGCGCTCAAATCGCCGCCCTGGGCGGCCTCGGCCAGCCAGGCGATGCCGTCGCGCGAGCCGATGGCGTGAACCTCGCCCTCGATGAACAGCTCGATCCAGCGGGCCCGGGCCTGGGCATCGCCCACGGTTCCGGCCCGGTACCACCAGTTGCCGGCGGCGTTGAGGTCGCGCCTGACGGCCTTGCCGGCCTCGAAGGCCTTGGCCGCCTCGGCGGCGGCGGCGGCATGCCCCTCGGCCCCGGCCAGGGTGAACCACACCAGCGCCGCCTTGGCGTCGGCCTTGAGCCCGTGGCCGCCGTCACGATAGGCCAGGGCCAGCTGATACTGCGCCTCCTTGTCGCCATTGGCGGCGGCGGCGGCCAGCCCGGCATGACGCGGCTCGGCGGCGGGCTTGGGGGCCTTCTTCGGCGCCGCCAGGGCACCTTCGGCCAGGGGCAGACAGAGAGCGAGCAACGCGGCGACGGCAGCGGCGATCCTCATGAAACGGCACTTTCCACAGGCTGAGTGATGGGCGCGCATGATTCCACTTCCCGAGCGGGATGGCAATCGGAGGTTCGGACTTCATTCCCCGAAGCCCGCTCCGACCAGCCATTCTATCACAAAATCAGGATGATCCTTGCACTCGTGCGCGGGCGCGCGTACCTTCGCCAGCCGCGAATTCCCTCTCATTCTTTCGAGGACCCCACCCATGCCGTTCATCGCCGACAGGCTTTCCGCCATCAAGCCGTCCCCGACCATCGCGGTGACCCAGAAGGCCGCCGAGCTGAAGGCCGCCGGCCGCGACGTCATCGGCCTCGGCGCGGGCGAGCCCGACTTCGACACCCCGGACAACATCAAGGCCGCCGCCAAGGCCGCCATCGACAAGGGCCAGACCAAGTACGTCGCCCCGGCCGGCACGCTCGAGCTGCGCCAGGCCATCGCCGCCAAGTTCAAGCGCGAGAACGGCCTGGACTACACCCCCGACCAGGTGACCGTCGGCGTCGGCGGCAAGGGCGTGATCTTCAACGCCTTCATGGCCACCATCAATCCCGGCGACGAGGTGATCGTCCCCGCCCCCTATTGGGTGAGCTATCCCGACATCGCCCTGATGTTCGGAGGCGTGCCGGTGTTCGTGCGCTGCCCCGAGGAGAAGGGCTTCAAGCTGCAGGCCGCCGACCTGGAAGCCGCCATCACGCCCAAGACCAAGTGGCTGGTGCTGAACTCGCCGTCCAACCCCACCGGCGCCGCCTATTCCTGGGACGAGATGAAGGCGCTGACCGACGTGCTGCTGAAGCATCCGCACGTGTGGATCATGTCCGACGACATGTACGAGCACCTGGTCTACGACGACTTCAAGTTCTGCACCCCCGCCCAGGTGGAGCCCAAGCTCTATGACCGCACGCTGACCATGAACGGCGTGTCCAAGGCCTATGCCATGACCGGCTGGCGCGTCGGCTATGCCGCCGGCCCGGCCGCCATCATCAAGGCCATCAACATGATCCAGTCCCAGTCGGTGACCCACACCGCCTCCATCAGCCAGGCGGCGTCGGTGGAGGCCCTGAACGGCACCCAGGACTTCATCCCCAAGAACGCCGAGGTGTTCAAGCGCCGCCGCGACCTGATCGTGCGCCTGCTCAACGAATGCCCCGGCATCACCTGCCGCACCCCGGAAGGCGCCTTCTACGTCTATCCGTCCTGCGCCGGCGTGATCGGCAAGAAGACCCCCGACGGCAAGGTCATCAACAGCGACACCGACTTCGTCGGCGCCCTGCTGGAGGCCGAGGGCGTGGCGGTGGTCCAGGGCGCCGCCTTCGGCCTGGAGCCCTATTTCCGCATCTCCTACGCCACCTCGGACGCGGCGCTGACCAAGGCGGCCGAGCGCATCAAGCGCTTCTGCGAAAGCCTGAAGTAGGTTTGCAGCCCGAGACGGCATGAAGAGGGGCGCTTCCGCGAGGAAGCGCCCCTTGTCGTTTCACATCGTCGTCTCCAAACCATGCCGCCCGTCATGGCCGGGCTTGACCCACGTCGGTCCGGATCACACCGCCTGCGCCCGGATTTCCCGCAGGAAGCCGTCGATTTCACGGGTCAGCAGACCATTCTGGGTCACCATCTCGCGGGCCGAGCCGGCAACCTCCTCGGCGGCGGTGCGGGACGTGTTGGTTCCCTCCGACACCCTGCCGATATGGTCGGACACCTCGCGGGTGCCGCGAGCCGCCTCCTGCACGCTGCGGGTGATCTCGTGGATGGCGGCGTTCTGCTCCTCCACCGCGCTGGCGATGGACGACGTCGCCTCGTCGACCCGGGTGATGGTCTCGCCGATATGGCGGATGGCCGAGACCGCCCGGGTGGTCTCGGTCTGCACCGCGGCGATCTGGGAGGTGATTTCCTGGGTGGCCTTGGCGGTCTGGTTGGCCAGGGTCTTGACCTCGCCCGCCACCACGGCGAAGCCCTTGCCGGCCTCGCCCGCCCTGGCGGCCTCGATGGTGGCGTTCAAGGCCAACAGGTTGGTCTGGCCGGCGATGGCGTCGATCAGCTGGACCACCTCGCCGATGCGTCCGGCGGCGGCGGCCAGGGCCGACACCATGCCGTTGGTCTGCTCCGCCTCATCGGCGGCGGCGCGGGCGATGTCGGCGGTCAGCGCCACCTGACGGCTGATCTCGTTGCCCGACGCGCTCAGTTCCTCGGCGGCCGAGGCCACGGTCTGGACGTTGCCGGAAGTCTGGGCGGTGGCGACCACCACGGCGCTGGTCTGCTCGGAGGTCTGCTCGGCGGTTTGGGTCATGGCGCTGGAGGCACCGCTGAGGCGTTGGCCCACCTGATCGATGGCCGCCACCGCCGCCTTGACCCGGTGCTCCAGCCCATCGGCCATGCCGAGGAGAGTCCGGTTGCGTTCCTGGGCGGCGGCCAGCTTCAGCTCTTCCTGCTCGCTCAGCAGACGGCGGTTTTCCAGGGCGCCGCCCCGGAAGATCTCCATGGCGCGGGCCAGGGCCCCCATCTCGTCCTGCCGCCCGGTGCCCTGGACCTCGTGCTCGATCTCGCCCTTGGCCAGGGCTCCCATGCGCCCCACCAGCTGACCCAGCGGCCCGGTGATGGACTTGGCGATCAGCACCGCCACCACGGCCGCCAGGACGGCCAGAGCCGCCGCCTTGAGACCGATTTCGACCATCTTGGCGCGATAGACCTCGTCGATGTCATCGATGTAGACGCCGGTGCCGACGATCCAGTTCCACGGCTTGTAATCATGGACGTAGACCAGCTTGGGCACGGGCGGCGTATCCTTGGACCGCGCCCAGGAATACTGCACGAATCCCCCACCCTGCCCCCGGGCGGTGTCGATCATGTTCCGGGTCACGTAGACGCCATTGGGGTCCTTCATTCCCGACTGGTCCTGGCCTTCCATTTCGGGACGCAGGGGATGCATCAGGGGGCGATAATCGTAGGTATTGATGAAGGCATAGTCGTTCTTGCCGTAACGCAGCGTTCTCAGCGTCTCCTTGGCCATGTGCTGCGCATCGGCCTCGGCAAGCTCGCCCTTGGCGGCCCGGATCCGATAGCCGTCGACGATGGACGTGGCCGCTTCCACCAGCTGCTTCAGGGCCTGCCGGCGGTCCTCGACCAGCGTGTCGCGCAACGAACTCAGGCTTTGTACGGTCAGGAGGCCCAGACCCAACACCAGCAGCGCGACCAGCGCCCAAATCTTTCCGCCGATTCCAAGCTTGAATCCCCCCATGGCGCACCTCCTACGACTGGCTGGGCGAGCATCGACGGCCTCCGTAAGGTTCGAGCCACGCCTTTTGAATATGCATCTATTACATTAGGCCTAGATTAACACTTTTTAAAGCTATTTTCTCGATGCGAAACAGCAATGAAACAGGCGATTCATATATATAATTGTCATCCTTTTCAGGGACTTGGCAATTATCGAGAGCATTTGTGGCAACCAGCCACACCACATACCAAGGTCATGCCCGTCATGACAGCCAAGACTCCTGCCCCACTTAACATCCCCATCACATTATGCCACAACATTAGAGCGGCTCGGGTTTCGGCCCGATGCCGTCCGGCCGAGCGAGAGGCGTTCTCGATGCATCTGAAACGGGAACTCGAAATGACCGACATGCGATCGAGGCCCGTGGATCTCCTGGTGGTGGAGGACAACCCGGCCGACGCCCGCCTGATCGAATTGCTGCTGAACGAAGTGGGTGGATTTCACTGCCGTCGGGCCGCCACCCTGGGCGACGCCATCGCCGCCGCCTCGGCCGAGCCGCCCGACGCCGTCCTGCTCGACCTGTCGCTTCCCGACGCCCACGGTATCGAGACGGTGGAGCGGCTGCGCGGCGCCGCGCCGACCCTGCCCATCGTCATCTGCACCGGCCTCGACGACGAATCCATGGGGCTGCTGGCCCTGCAGCACGGTTGCCAGGACTACTTGGTCAAGGGCCAGGGGGACGGCAACCTGATCCGCCGGACCATCCTCTACGCCATCGAGCGCAAGGCGGTGGAGGAGGAACGCCGCGTCACCGCCGAACGCCTGAAACGGGTGCTGTTGCAGACCGTCCGCTCGCTGTCGCTGACGCTGGAGATGCGCGATCCCTACACCACCGGCCACCAGCGCCGGGTCGCCCAGCTGTCCACCGCCATCGGCCAGCGCATGGGCCTGTCGGCGGCGGTCGTCGAGGGCCTGCGGACCGGCGGTCTGCTGCACGACATCGGCAAGATCCACGTCCCCGCCGAATTCCTCTCGCGCCCCGGCAAGCTGTCGGCCGAAGTCCACAAGGTCATCCGCATGCACCCCCAGATGGGCTGGGAGATCATGAAGGACATCGAGTTTCCCTGGCCGGTGGCCGACATGATCCGTCAGCATCACGAACGCCTGGACGGCAGCGGCTATCCCCTGGGGCTGAAGGGCGACGAGATCATCCTGGAATCACGCATCATCGCCGTGGCCGACGTGCTGGAGGCCATCTCGTCGCACCGCCCCTACCGGCCCGCCCTGGGCCTGGACGTGGCCATCCAGGAACTGCGCGACCATGCGGGCAGCCGCTATGATTCAGCGGTGGTCCAGGCCTGCATCGAGGTGGTGGAGGAAAAGGGAGTCAGCATCCTCGACGAGGACGCGCCCCCTCCAATGTGATACCCGCCTATTCCGCGGCGATGGCCGGGGATTGTCCGTCGCGCCGGGCCATGCGGCGCAGTTGCGCCATCAGCAGCTCACGCGGGTTATGGCACGAACCGCACCACACGATGGCGGTTCCGTCCCCATAGGAATGAACACGGTGATCGCTGCTCTGCTGGCAATGCGGACATTCGAGCACGGTCTTGGGCAGGCTCATGGAACGGACACCCCCTGTTCGAAGCCCACAGAGTTACCTGGAATCGCTCCGAAATGGAAGGTGAAACACCGCCACCCTGACCTGCGTCCCATTCAGGGCCTTGCACCCATGAAACTGACCCGCCCGGCCATCCCGAGCGAAGCCGAGGGATCTTTCACGCCATGGCGGCGGCGGCTCACGGCTGAAAGATCCTTCCGCCCCGCGGCCGTCGGGATGACGCGTCGGTTCAAACGACGGCCCGCTCACACCTCGCGGATGCCGTTCAGGAAGCGGTCGACCTCGGCCCGGAGCGTCATGGCCTGGCGCTGCAGGGTTTCCACCGCCCCCAGCACGTCCTTGGCCGCCTGATCCGTCTCGTGGATGGTCTGGGTCACCGCCGTGATGTTGTCGTAGACATAGCGGGTGCCCGAGGCGGCATGGTCGATGTTGCGGGCGATCTCCTGGGTGGCGGCGCCCTGTTCCTCGATGGCCGAGGCGATGGCGGTGGTGATGCCGTCCATGGAGGAGATGGTGGTGTTGATGCCGCGGATGGCGCGGACCGTCTTGTCGGTTTCCTTCTGGATGGTGCCGACCTGGGAGGCGATGTCCTCGGTGGCGCCCACCGTCTGGCGGGCGAGATTCTTCACCTCCGAGGCGACCACGTTGAAGCCCTTGCCCGCCTCGCCGGCCCTGGCGGCCTCGACGGTGGCGTTCAGGGCCAGCAGGTTGGTCTGCTCGGCGATGCCGGTGATCATCTCGACGATCTCGCCGATCTTGTCGGCGGCCCCGGCCAGTCCCTGGACCCTGGTGTTGACCGAATCCGCCTCCTTGGTGGCGGAGACCGCCACCTGGTTGGACATGCCCACCTGCTGGGCGATCTCGCTGATGGACGACGACAGTTCCTCGGCGGCGGCGGCCACGGTGCTGACGTTCTGGTTGGCCTCGCTGGCCTGCTGGGCGGCGGAATTCGCCTTTTCCAGCGCCTGATCGGCGGAACTCACCATGCTGCGGGCGGTCTGGATCATCTGCTGCGCCGAGGACGCCACGGAATCGAGCACGGCGGTCACCGCCTTGTCGAAGGCGGCGATCAGGTCCTCCAGCCGGTGCATGCGCTGCTCGCGCGCGGCGGCGGCGGCCTGGGCCTCGGCCTCCATCTGCTGCTTGGCGATGGTGTTGTCCTTGAACACCTGCACGGCGCGGGCGATGTCGCCCACCTCGTCGCGGCGGTCCAGCGCCGGCACGCCGACCGAGACGTCGCCGCGCGCCAGCTGCTCCATGCGCACGGTCATGTCCTCGATGGGATCGGCGATGATGCGCTTCAGGATCAGGCGCACGCCGAACACCGCCAGCACGGTGGCGATGACGCCGCCCACCACCAGCCAGGTCAGCACCTGGTTCAGCCGGGCCTCGGATTCGGCGGTGGACAGCGACGAGGACAGCACGGCGATGACGTCGCCGTCCTGCATGCCCATGCCGCCGTGGCAGGCGTGACAGACCTCGTCCTTGGCGCCCTCGGTCACCCCCAGCACGATGGGCAGGGAATAGCGATAGAAGCCGTCCTGGAACCGCCCGACCGGCACCTTGGTCTCGAACGCCTCGCGATCGACGTCGTCCTTGGGCAGCTTGGCCGGCTTGTCGGGCTCGACGTCCTTCATGTAGGCGGCCACCTTGGGCCCCCAGGCGCTCCACACCTTGCCGGGATAGTGGATGTTGCGGGAATCGAACCAGTTGTTGAAGACGGCGATGCCGATGTTGTCGCCGTCTTCCGGCCGCTTCGCCATCACGTTCTGAATCAGCGCGTGCAGCGAGGTCATCTCGTTGGCCGAGAGCTGCTGCAACTGGCGCTCCAACTCGGCGCGCTCGAATCTGGCTATGGTGAGGACCACGCCGGCGATCAGGATAACGACACCGGCTCCGACGATGAGCATGAAACGGCTGGAAAGCCGAAGATTCTGCCACGCGTGCGTCACGGAGACTCCCACCCGTTCAAACGCGACCGGCCCGACCCGGTCGCAACGCCCATTCCACTTCCCTTGCGGAGCCTATTACGAAAGGCCCGAAATGCAAATACCGGGATTTGACTTTCAGCAGAAAATGGGAGGGCGTTGCGACCGTTTTTTATTACGCGCGCACCAGAGCGTCATAATCCGTAATCAATTGGCGGGTAATATCACCGGGCGTGAACGTATAGGTCCCGATCTCGCGCACCGGGGTCACCTCGGCGGCGGTGCCGGTGAGGAAGCATTCGGACGCCTTGGCCATGTCCTCGGGGAAAATGGCCCGTTCCACCACCTTGATGCCGCGCTTCCTGGCCAGGTCGATGACCGTCTGGCGGGTGATGCCGTTCAGGAAACAATCGGGGGTGGGCGTGTGCAACTCGTCGCCGAACACGAAGAAGATGTTGGCGCCGGTGGCCTCGGCCACCTGACCGCGCCAGTCGAGCATAAGGGAATCTTCGTATCCGTCACCCTCGGCCTTGTGCTTGCTCATGGTGCAGATCATGTAGAGGCCCGCCGCCTTGGACGCGGTCGGCGCCGTCTCGGGATGGGGCCGCTTCCAGGTGGAGACGTTGAGGCGGATGCCCTTCATGCGGGCCTCGGGGCTCCAGTAGCTGGGCCACGACCAGGTGGCCACGGCGAAACGGATGGTGGTCGCCTGGGCGGCGACGCCCATCATCTCGGAGCCGCGCCACGCCACCGGACGGACATAGCCGTCGACGATGTTGTTGGCCTTGACGGTGGCCAGGGTGGCCTCGTCGATCTCCTCCACCGTCCACGGCACCTCGAAGCCGAGAATACGGCCCGAATCGATCAGGCGCTGAGAATGCTCGCGCAGCTTGAATACCTTGCCGCCATACACCCGCTCGCCTTCGAACACGCAGGACCCGTAATGCAGGCCGTGGGTCAGCACGTGGATCTTGGCATCACGCCAGGGGACCAGCTTGCCGTCGAGCCAGAGAAAGCCGTCGCGATCGTCGAAGGGAAGGACTGACATGGTGGTTGCGTTCCATTTGGGTGGTGGCAGGGGCTCTGGAGGTTGGAAAATTACCAATCTCTCTTGCATGGCGTAACATTTATAGGTCATATATGTCAACATGACTGACTTAACCACGCCATGAGCGACATCAAGACCGGCATCAATCCGCTGTTCCTGCGCGAGGAGGAACTGCGCCAGGGGATCGAGCTGCTGTTCTTCGCCTATCGCGACTTCACGGCCGAGCCCGACGCCATCCTGGGCGAGTACGGATTCGGCCGCGCCCATCACCGCGTCATCTATTTCGTCGGCCGCCATCCCGGCATCACGGTCAGCGACCTGCTGGAGATCCTGCGCATCACCAAGCAGAGCCTGTCGCGCGTCCTCGGCCAATTGGTGGCGGAGAAGTTCATCGTCCAGCGTCCCGGGGTGCGCGACCGCCGCCAGCGCCTGCTGGAACTGACGGAAAAGGGCGTCGAACTGGAACGGCTGCTGACCGAGCGCCAGCGCGCCCGCATCGCCCGCGCCTACCGCGAGGCCGGGGCCGAGGCGGTGGAGGGCTTCCGCAAGGTGATGCTGGGCCTGGTGGACGAAGGCGACCGCGGCCGCTTTCCCGCCCGCACCATCGGACTGCGCCGGGGGGCCTGAGCGGTGGACGACGCCCACATCCTGGTGGTGGACGACGACCGGCGATTGCGGGAATTGCTGCGCAAGTATCTGGCCGACAACGGCTATCTGGTCGCCACCGCCGCCGATGCCGCCGAGGCGCGCCAGAGCATGGCCGGCCTCGCCTTCGACCTGATGATCCTGGACGTCATGATGCCGGGCGAGGACGGCATGGCGCTCACCCGTTCGCTGCGCGCCGAGGGACGGACCCTGCCCATCCTGCTGCTGACCGCCAGGGGCGAGGTGGACGACCGCATCAGGGGGCTGGAGGCCGGGGCCGACGATTACCTGTCCAAGCCGTTCGAGCCGAGGGAATTGCTGCTGCGCGTCGCCTCCATCCTGCGCCGCTCCCCCCGCGACGAACCCGAGCCCGCCCGCGAACTGCGCCTCGGCGCCTTCGTCTGGGACGTGGACCGCGCCGAACTGCGCCAGGACGGCCAGCCGGTCCACCTGACCCAGGCCGAACGCGACCTGCTGGCCATCCTGGCCGAGGCGGCGGGCCAGGGGGTGTCGCGCGACGACCTGGCGGCCAGGACCGGCAACTCCGCCAATCCCCGCACCGTCGATGTCCAGGTGACGCGGCTGCGCAAGAAGATCGAGGACGACCCCAAGATGCCGCGCTATCTTCAGACGGTGCGCGGCATGGGCTACATGCTGCGCCCCGACTGAGGACACGCTCCATGTCCCATATGGGTCTTCTTCTGAAGCGTCTGGCCCCCCAGGGCCTGCTGGGGCGTTCGCTGCTGATCATCATCCTGCCGCTGGTGATGCTGCAGCTGGTGTCCACCTACGTGTTCTACGGCAGCCACTGGGAGACGGTGGCCAAGCGCCTCGCCAAGGGGCTGGCCGGCGACATCGGTTCCGTCATCGAATCCATGCGCGCCTTTCCCGGCGACGACGAGCGCAGCCTCATCCTGTCCATCGCCGCCGGCCGGATGGAGCTGGACGTCCGCTTCCTGCCCGGGGCCATCCTGCCCAACCAGCCGGACGCCGCCCCCTCCGGCCTGCTCGAGCGCGCCCTGGCCGAAGCCATGGAGGAGCGGGTCCAGCGCCCCTACCGCATCGACACCGAAACGCTGGAGCGCGAGGTGGTGATCCGCGTCCAGCTGTCCGACGGCATGCTGGAGGTCTTCGCCCCCAAGAAGCGCCTGTTCTCCTCCACCACCTACGTCTTCATCCTGTGGATGCTGGGCACCGCCATGCTGCTGTTCGGCATCGCCACGGTGTTCATGCGCAACCAGGTGCGCAGCGTCCGCAAGCTGGCCCTGGCCGCCGACCGCTTCGGCAAGGGTCAGGATGTCGCCGACTTCAAGCCGGAAGGCGCCCGCGAGGTGCGTCAGGCGGCCCAGGCCTTCAACCTGATGAAAAGCCGCATCCAGCGCCAGATCCAGCAGCGCACCGAGATGCTGGCCGGAGTGTCCCACGACTTGAGGACCCCGCTGACCCGCATGAAGCTGCAGCTGGCCATCATGGGCGAGGTGGACGGCCGCGCCGATCTGGAGGAGGACATCGCCGAGATGGAGCGCATGGTCGAGGGCTATCTGGCCTTCGCCCGCGGCGAGGGCAGCGAGCAATCCGAGCCCACCGACCTGCCCGCCCTGGTGGACGACGTGGTCTCCCGCTTCCGCCGCCAGGGCGCCGTCATCGACCTGCATCACGAAGGCGAGATCGTCATGCCGTTGCGCCCCGATTCCCTGTCCCGGGCGCTGGGCAACCTGGTGGGCAACGCCATCCGCTATGGCGGCCATGTGTGGGTCCGGGTGGGCCTGCGCGGCGAGGTGGCCGAGGTGCTGATCGACGATGACGGCCCCGGCATCCCCGCCGACCGGCGCGAGGAGGTGTTCAAGGCTTTCACCCGCCTGGAATCCTCGCGCAATCTGGCCACCGGCGGCGTGGGGCTGGGCCTGACCATCGCGCGGGACATCGTGCGCACCCACGGCGGCGACGTGGTCCTGGAGGACTCGCCGCTGGGCGGATTGCGGGCGCGCGTGCGGTTGCCGCTGTGATAGGCTTTCCGGGCACGACGGAGGGGAAGCGAATCATGCGCACGGTGCTGGTGGGAAACATCAAGGGCGGCTGCGGCAAGACCACGCTGGCCACCCACATCGCCGCCGCCTTCGCCGGCCAGGGGCTGGCCACCGCCATCGGCGACTGCGACCGCCAGCGCTCCAGCCTGAACTGGCTGCGCCGCCGCCCCGCCACCCTGCCGGCCATCGCCGGGCTGGACTGGTCCAAGGACGTGGGCTCGCCGCCCAAGGGCCTCGACCGCCTGGTGATCGACGCGCCGGCCGCCATGCACCACAAGGACGTCGAGGACCTGATCGACATTTCCGAGATCGTCGTCGTGCCGGTGCTGCCCGGCGCCTTCGACGAGGACGCCACCGCCCATTTCCTCGAGCGCCTCGCCAAGGTCAAGGCGGTGCGCAAGAACAAGCGGGTGGTGGCGGTGGTGGGCAACCGGCTGCGGCCGGGCACCAAGGCCAGCGACCACCTGGACGGCTTCTTCGGCGGCCTGGGCTTTCCCGTGGTGGCCCGCCTGCGCGACAGCCAGATCTACACCGCCGTCGCCGCCGCCGGCGCGACGGTGCTGGAGGCCGGCGACCGCCGCGCCCGTTCCTACGCCGCCGAATGGGCGCCCTTGCTGGACCTGATCGGCGGAAGCTGACTTTCGCCGTTTCCCTCTCCCCCCCCTGATGCGCTAAACTCGCCGCGACAGTCAGAATGACGGAGCGCTGCAGGTGTATCCCGAGGCGGCCCAGCCGATTCCCGTTGCAGATCAGAGCCGCCCGACCTCACGCCGCATCCGCTTCCTGGTGGTCGCCCTGCTCGGGGCGGCGATGGCCATGCTGGCCGGCGGCACCATCTTCTGGGTCACGGCGCTGCGCAGCGAGGCCCTGTTCGACGCCGACACCAATCTGCGCCACACCGCCCACCTGCTGGCCGAGACGGCCGCCACCAACTTCATGGCCATCGACAAGGTCCTGCTCGGTGCCAGCGAGGTGGCGGCGCACCAGGAGGCGGCCACCGGATTGCTGCCCTTTCTCCGGCGCCAGCTGGTGGAAACCCCGGTGGCCCGCGCCCTGCTGGTGATCGGCCCCGACGGCATGTCCCGCGTGGCCACCAACCTGCCCGATCCCTACAAGCCGGTGGATCTGTCCGACCGCCCCTATTTCCGCCATCACCTGGACGACGCGGCCTCGCCCCTGTTCGTCAGCGGCGTGATCCAGAGCCGCAACGACAATCGCTGGATCATGGTGCTGAGCCGGCGGATCGAGACGCCGGACGGCCGGTTCGCCGGGGTGGCCGCCGCCACCATCAACCTGGAACACCTGTCGTCGCTGCTCAAGGCCACCGCCCGTTCCGCCGGCGATTCCGCCCTGCTGGCCATGCCGGACGGCACCATCCTGGCCCGGACCCCCGATCATGACCGGTTCACGGGCAAGTCCCTCGCCGATCTGCCGGCCTTCGGACGGACCAGGACCGAGCAAAGCGGAACCGGCGAGGTCGTTTCCCCCCTGGATGGGCGCCTGCGGCTTTACGCCTTTCATGCCGCCCCCCGCCATCCGGTGATCGCGGTCGCCTCCATCGAACAGGAAGCGGTCCTGAAGGATTGGCGGCGGAACGGCCTGATGATCGCGGCGGCCGCCCTGCTGGTCGGAGCCGTGATCGCCACCCTGGCCCTGGTTCTGGTCCGGCAGCTGGCGCGCATGGACGCCATCCTGGCCGAACTGGCCCGCTCGCGCCTCGCCGCCGATGCCGCCAGCCGCGCCAAGTCGGCCTTCCTGGCCAATATGAGCCACGAGCTGCGCACGCCGCTCAACGCCATCATCGGCTTTTCCGACGCGCTGATGACCGGAATTCCCGGCCATGCCTGCCAGACCCGCTGCCACGACTATCTCGGCCACGTGCAGGCGTCCGGGCGCCTGCTGCTGGGGCTGATCAACGACATCCTGGACCTGTCCAAGATCGAGGCCGGCCGGTCGGAGATCGACATCGCCCCAACCTCCATCCCTCCCCTGGTGGAGGAGTGCGCGGAGATCATCCGCCAGCGCGCCGAACTCAAGAGCATCACGCTCACCGTCACCGGGACCGAGCGCGACCTCGCCGCCATGGTCGATTCGCGCCGGCTGCGCCAGATCCTGCTCAACCTGCTGTCCAACGCCGTCAAGTTCACCCCCGAAGGGGGGCGGATCATCCTGGAGATGGACAGTGACGGCAGCCAGATGGTCTTCGCGGTCAACGACACCGGCACGGGCATGACCGCCGAGGAAGTCGCCGTCGCCCTGACGCCATTCGGACAGAACCCGTCGGAGGTGGCGAAATCCGAGCCGGGCACCGGCCTGGGCCTGCCCCTGTCCAAGCGGCTGGCCGAGATGCACGGCGGGTCGCTTTCCATCGCCAGCATTCCGGGACGCGGCACCACGGTCACCGTCACCATCCCGCTGTCGCCGCCTCCCACCATCGAGCACGCCAAAACGTAACGGCCGCCCCCTTGCGGGAGCGGCCATCGCATCATCCGTCCCGGAAGGGCGGATGAATTACTTCTTGCCGGCCTTGGCGAAGACCTCGCGGGCCTCGTCCAGGCTCTGGGTGAAGCGCTTGTTCAGCAGATCGAAGGCCTCGGAATTGGCCTTGGCGATCATCTCGGCCAGCTCGCGGGCATTGGCCAGGGCGCGCTCGAAGGCGTCCTTGGCGAATTCGGCCTGCTTGGCGGCCTTGTCCTGGGCGGTGCCGGGCTCGGCGAAGTCCTTGGAGACCTGGGCCACCTCGTCCATGGTCTGGCGCAGGATCTCGACCTGACGCTTCACGACGTTCTGCAGGCCCTCGAAGGCCAGCTTGTTCGCCTGGGTCAGGGCCTCGATGTTCTTGCGCTGGTTGGCGACGATGGTCTCGACGTCCACGCCGGGAACCTTGAAGTCGCCCAGGTACTTGGCGACGTCGAAATCAAAGAACTGCTCAGTCTGCTTGCCGGCCATGATGAAATCTCCAACCCGGTTTTTTATGTTGCGGTGCAGCGAACATAATCGCGAGAGCATCTTCGAGTCAAACGGAGTCACACCCGACTCAGCGCATAATATCAAAATGCCTAATTCGCACCGGCGGATTGGTTAGCCCGCCAACTCTCTCCCGCGATGGGTGGCGGCGGCGACCGCTTCGGTCATCAGGCTGGGAAGCCCGCGGTTTTCCGCCATCAATACGGACAGCGCGGCGGCCGTGGTACCACCAGGCGAGGTGACGTTCTTGCGCAGCTGGGCCGCGCTTTCAGCCGATAGACGCAACAGCTCGCCGGCCCCGGCCACGGTGGCCCGCGCCAGCCGCTGCGCCAGATCGGGCGGCAGCCCCTGGGCCAGGCCGGCGGCCTCCATGGCTTCGGACAGCAGGAAGATGTAAGCCGGCCCCGAGCCCGACACGGCGGTGACCACGTCCATCAGGCTTTCGTCCTCGACCCAGCCCACCTCGCCCACCGCCTCCAGCAGCGACTGGCAGAGCCGGCGCGCCTCGGCCGGCACCGAGGCCGGGGCGCAACAGACCGTGATGCCGCGCCGCACCGCCGCCGGGGTGTTGGGCATGGCGCGCACGATGGCGGCCTCCGCCCCCAGGGCGTCGCGGAAAAAGGCGATGGTCTTGCCGGCGGCGATGGACAGGAAGACGGCGGAGCCGAAGCGGGCATAGGGCGGCACCACCTCGGCCATGACCTGGGGCTTGACCGCGAGGATCACCACGTCGGGAACGAAATCCGGGGGAATGGCGGCGTCGGAGGCCACCACCCGCACCGCCCCCAGGTGGGGACCCGCGGGCTCGACCACCACCACGTCGGCGGGAACGATGCCGCGTTCGAGCCAGCCGGCCAGCATGGCCGACCCCATCTTGCCGCACCCGACCAGCAGAATCTTGGTCATCGCACCCTCCACTCAGATATTCCGGCAGTGTCATCCTGAGCGAAGCGAAGGACCTTTCAGGCAGGTGCGGCGGCAGCCTGTGGCTGAAAGATGCTTCGCCTGCGCTCAGCATGACAGGGGGAGAATCAAACCACATTGCCCCGTCGAAACAAACATCGCCGGATTCAGGCGCGAATCCAGCGATGCGACAGATGCGTCATGGATGGTGTCAAGCCTCTCCCACGGTCTCCAGCAGCGAGGCGGCGATGGCCTCGGCGGCCGTCTTGCCGCCCCAGATGACGAACTGGAAGGCGGGGTAGAAGCGCTCGCACTCGGTGACGGCGATGTCCACCAGATCCTCCACCTGCTCGGGCGAGAACCCGGCCCCGCCGCGCAGCAGCGAGGTGTGGCGGAACATGGGCACGCCCTCGTCCTCCCACAGGCCGAAATGGCCGAGCCACAGCTTCTCGTTCAAGGTGGCCAGCAATTCGTGGACCATGGCCCGGCGCGACGGCGGAATCTTCATGTCGAAGGCGCAGGTGAAGTGCATGGCGCCCATGTCTTCGCGCCAGGCGAAATAAAGGCTGTAATTGCACCATTGCCCGGGAGCCTCGGCCGCCAGTTCCTCGTCGTTGCGGCGGTCGAACGCCCAATCATTGGCGGCGACCACTTGCTCGACAAGATCGACGGGATTGATCTGGGGCTCTTCCTGATACGTGGCGGTCAAGGTCATGCCCGCGCCCTCCCTTGGCATGGCTACCGTCGATTCCGACGACGCGAATCAAAAGATTGTGTTCGCGCCTGCGGTATTCGCACAAGGGGTAGCCTACCCAAACGCCAAGCGGCGGCGCAAGGCTTTATTTACGGACTATTTATGAATTTATGTGGATAACCCGGGGGCCGTCATGCCCCTCAATCGCCGGGCGCGGCTTTCGGCTTGGGCGCCGCCTTGGGCTTGGCGGGGGCGGGAGCCGCCGCCAGGGCGGCCAGCTTGGCCTCCAGCTCACCGATGCGGGCGGCCTGGGCCTCGTTGTCCTCGCGGGCCTTGATGGCCATGGCGCGGACCACCTCGAACTCCTCGCGCGGGACGAGGTCGAGGCTGGAGGTGAAGCGCTCGAACTGCTGGCGCATCATCGCCTCCATCTCGGCGCGCAGGCCGGACAACGCGCCGAGCGCCCCGGAGGCGACACGGGCGATATCATCGAAGAACGGCTTCTGGCTTTGCATGGCGGCCTCTTGGAAAAACGGGGCTTTATTATGGCCCTAAGCCTCGCCCTTGTCACTCACTCCCGCCTCGGCGAAGGTGGCCATGCCGGCATGGCAGGCGCAGGCGGCCTTCAGCACCCCCACCGCCAGGGCGGCGCCCGACCCTTCGCCCAGGCGCATGCCCAGGTCGAACAGGGCGACCTTGCCCAGCGCCGCCAGCAGGCGCCTGTGCCCCGGCTCCACCGAGACGTGGCCGACCATGCAATGGTCCAGCGCCCCCTTGACCTCCACCTCCAGGGCGGCCACCGCCGCCGTGGTGACGTAGCCGTCCAGCAGCACCGGCACCCGCTTCTGCCGCGCCGCCAGCACCGCGCCGGCCATGGCCGCCAGCTCGCGCCCGCCCAGGCAGCGCAGGGTGTCCAGCGGCGACAGGCCCGTGTGCCGCACCACGCCCTGGCCCACCACCTCGATCTTGCGGGCCAGCGCGCCGCCTTCCACGCCGGTGCCGCGCCCGGTCCAGTCGGCGGCCTCGCCGCCGAACAGCGCCGCCGACACCGCCGCCGCCGGCGTGGTGTTGCCGATGCCCATCTCGCCGATCACCAGCACGTCGGCGCCGTCGGGCACCGAATCCATGCCCGCCCGGAAGGCGGCGCAGAACTCCGCCTCGTCCAGGGCGGGTCCATGCGTGAAGTCTGCGGTGGGCCGGTCGAGATCGAGGGCCAGCACGTCGAGCGCGATGCCGAAGGTCTGGCACAGCTGGTTGATGGCCGCGCCGCCATGGCGGAAATTGGCCACCATCTGCACCGTCACCTCGGGCGGAAAGGCCGAGACGCCCAGCGCCGCCACGCCGTGATTGCCGGCGAATACCCGGGCCGCCGGGCTTTCCATGCGGGGCGGATGGCGTCCCTGCCAGGCCGACAGCCAGGCCGACACCTCTTCCAGGCGGCCCAGCGAGCCGGCCGGCTTGGTCAGCTGGGGCTCGCGCGCCGCCCAGGCGGCGGAGGCGGCCGCGTCGGGGCCGGGCAGTCCGGCCAGCAGGGAGCGGATGTGAGCAACGCTAGAAATAGACGAATTCAAGGAATTTCTCCCCAACATATTGCGGCTCGGCCTCGGTCGTCCTATAACCCATCACCATGAGCGAGTCACCTGTCATCGACGAGAATCCGCCGCCGCGATCCTGGCTGGGCGATGCCCATCTGGCCGCGGTGTTCCTGACCCGCCTGCCGCTGCCCCATGCCGGAATCGGCGATCTGGCGCGCTCCATGCGCGCCTTCCCCCTGGTGGGGCTGGGGCTGGGATTGGGTGCCGCCGCCATCGCCTGGGCGGCGGGAAGCGTCCTCCCCCCCCTGGCCGCCGCCCTGCTGGCGGTGCTGGCCCTGGTGCTGGTTACCGGAGCGCTGCACGAGGACGGGCTGGCCGATCTGGCCGACGGGCTGGGCGCGCGCGGCGGCCGCGAGCGGCGGCTCGAGGTGATGCGCGATTCGCGCACCGGCGCCTTCGGTGTGCTGGCCCTGGTCTTCTCGGTGGGCCTCAGGGCCGCCGCCCTGGCCGCCATTCCCTTGGGCTGGGGCCAATGCGCCGCCCTGGTGGCGGCCTCGGCCCTGTCGCGCGCCCTGATCCCCGCCGCCATGCAGGTGATGGGGCCCGCCCGTCCCGACGGGCTGGGAGCCGGCGCCGGCAGCCCCGACGCCACCATCGCCGCCACCGCCGCCGGCCTGGGTCTGCTGGCCTGCCTGGCCGGGCTGGGCCTGCCCGGCACCCTGGCGGCGCTGCTGGCCGCCCTGGCCGCCGGCGGAGCCGTCATCTGGATGGCGCGGCGCGCGCTGGGCGGCTATACCGGCGACGTGCTGGGCGCCGTGCAGCAGGCGGCGGAGATCGCCATTCTGCTCGCCGCCGCCGGAGGTCTTGCATGAGTCAGAACGCCACGCGCTGGTGGCTGCTGCGCCACGCTCCCGTTCCCTGTCCCCACGGCCGCATCACCGGCCGCCTGGACGTGGCCTGCGACACCTCGGAGGACGAGGTGTTCCGATCCCTGGCCCGCACCCTGCCGGTCAATCCGGTGCTGGTGGAAAGCGGCCTGATCCGCTGCCGCCAGACCGCCGGGGCGCTGGAGGCCGCCGGCCTGCTGCTGCCGCCGCCCATGGTCGAGCCCGACCTGGCCGAACAGGATTTCGGCCGCTGGCAGGGGCGCTCGTGGATGGAACTGGAAGCGGCCAAGGACCCGGACCTCGCCGCCTTCTGGGCCGATCCCGCCGGAGCGACGCCCCCGGGGGGCGAAAGCTTCGCCGCCATGGTCGGGCGGGTGCGCGCCGCGCTGGAACAGATCACCGCCGCCCAGGCGGGCCGCGACATCCTGGCGGTGGTGCATGCGGGAACGGTGCGGGCCGCCCTGGCGGTGGCGCTGGACCTCGAGCCCGAGCAGGCGCTGCGTTTCGCGGTCAAGCCGCTGTCGCTGACCCGGCTCGACTCCACTTCCGCCGGCTGGCGGGTCGAGACGGTCAACGCCCAGCCCTACGAGTGAGACCGAGGGGGGATCGCTCCCCCTCGGTTCCAATACTAGAACTTCACCGTCACCCCCGCGTTGAGCGAGCGGCCGGGGGCCGGCAGGGCGCCCGCCTGGTTGGTACTGCCACGGCCGGTCCGCTTCATTTCGGTGTAATCCACACCACTCAGCGGATGGTAGTAACGCTTGTCGAACAGGTTATCGATGCCGAGGCTGATCTGCACCGCCTCCCATTCATAGCCGCCGCGCAGGTTGAGCAGGGCATAGCCCGGGGTCTTGGGCTCCTGGCGAAGCGTGTCCACGCCGGCCTTGGTTCCCACCAGTTCCGCCTCGATGGCCGACGTCCAGCCACCCAGGCTCTGTTCGAGGGCGGCCTTACCGTTGATGGGCATGACGTGGTACATGGCCTTGCCGGTGTTGACCATCTCGCCGCGCAGCCAGCCCAGCCGGCCCGTGACCTTGAAGTCGCCCCAGCCGGTATCGCGGGCCACGAACGTGCTGCCCGAGACATCGACGCCGTACATCATGGCGTCGTGGTTGGCGAATTTCAGCAGCGGGTAATTGGTTCCACCCGACACGTTGTTGCTCACCTTGTCGATGCCGATGTAATCGACGATGTAAGTGGCGTAGGGAGTGGCCTTGATGCCCCATTCCCGGCGAGACGAATCGTGCAGGGCCACCGAGGTGCTCAGGGTGTGCGCCACCTCGGGCTTGAGGTCCAGGTTGCCCACATAGCCGTTGGCGTCGCCGAACCAGTTGATCATCTGGCTGTCCATGGACGAGGTCGACCAGGAATAGCGCTCGTAAAGATTGGGCGAACGCGACTTGCGGGCGTAGCCCAGTTCATTGGTGTTGGTGTTGCCGGGCTCGTAGCGGAGCAAGGCGGTCAGGTCGAAATTGGCGTCCACCTTGGAATGATTGCGGGCGTTGAAGGCGGCGGAATTGGTCGCTTCGGTGCCCGTGGTCGCGTAGCCGTGGACCGCTCCCGTATCCATCAATACCGTGTCGCTGCGCAGGCCCAGCAGGGTGGTCCATTGCGGCGCCCACTTCTCCTCCCATTCGGCAAAGGCGCTGATCACGTCGCGGGTGCCGTTGTTGATGGACTTGAAGGTCAGGGGCGACATCATCATGCTGCCCGACACCGGCGGCCACCAGTCGTCGAGCATGAAGCGGTGGAATTCCTGGCCGACCCGGATGGTCCTGGCATCCGACAGCCGGATGTCGCCCTTGACCGCATAGCCCAGGTCGGTGGCGTCGGTGCGCATGGGCATCCGGCCGCCCTTCTCGTTGGCGGCCTGGTCCATGGAGTGCTTGACCTGCTGCCAGTAGAC
The DNA here is from genome assembly GCF_058402745.1 of Paramagnetospirillum sp. Classification (NCBI taxonomy): domain Bacteria; kingdom Pseudomonadati; phylum Pseudomonadota; class Alphaproteobacteria; order Rhodospirillales; family Magnetospirillaceae; genus Paramagnetospirillum; species Paramagnetospirillum sp. The sequence continues at coordinate 632 of NZ_JBZVFI010000005.1, read as the reverse complement.
GCGGGCCTCCAGCTTTCCCCAGTCGAACTCGCCCTCGTAGCGGCCGTTGCCGTGGTAGCCCTTGTTGCCGGTCATATCCATGCGTTGGTTGGCGAAACCCTGGAAAGGAATGTCCTGCTGCCCGGCCTTCAGCACCAAAAGCCCCGCATTGCCTTTGACGCCCAGCGTCACTTCGTGGTTGCGGGATTCGTAGCGGGTGGAATGGACCGTGCGGCCGTCGCCGCCCGCCTGGTAATTGAGGCCGCGCACCCACGACCCGTCATAGCCCAGGCTGTAGGTGTCGTCGGCGCCGTGCACGGCCAGCGAGCCGCCGAGGCCGGTGTTGACGCTCTTGAAGAACGTCGAGGCGCGGCCGCCCACCACATACCCGTCGCCCGCCTTGGCGAAGACCGGCGGAGCCGACTTCACCGAAATGACGCCGCCGATGTTGTCGCCGCCGGCGCTGACGGGCGTGATGCCGCTCCACACCTCGACCCGCTCCACCTTGGAGGAATCCATGTAGGACAGGGCCGGGTTCATGTGGTTGGAGCAGGCCGACGTGATCTCCATGCCGTCCACCAGGATCTTGAGGCGGTCGTCGGCCAGGCCGTGGATGTCGGGCAGGCTGGAAACCCCGCCATTGGTGATGAGGT
>NZ_JBZVFI010000004.1:0-27289 GCF_058402745.1 Paramagnetospirillum sp. | reverse complement strand
GTCAGGTCCTGGGCGGTGCCGAAGCCGTCGGTGATGCTGGTGGTATCGGTGAAGACCTTGGTCGAGGGAGTCTGGGTGGCGTTGGACGGCAGGTTGGCGATCATCTGGACCGACGTGGTGGCGAAGCCGTCGCTGGTCTGGCCGATATTGGCGTAGACCGGGGTCAGCGTCCCCGTGTCGACGACGCCCAGGTTGTCGGCGGCCCAGCCCATCAGGAAGTTGCCGTCGGCGGTGGTGAAGTAGTTGTTGCCGTTCACCGCCCTCTGGCCGAACTCGCCGGCCCGGGTGTAGAGGGTGTTGCTGCTGGACGCCGAGGTGTTCGGCGCGCCGGTGGAATCCGGCTGGGTCACGATGAAGAAGCCGCGGCCGTTGATGGCCATGTCGCTCCAGGTGGTGGAGGAGGTGATGGTTCCCGACTTGGTGATCAGGTTGCGGTCCACCGCCCGCACGCCGAAGATGTCCAGCCCCGAGGTCGCCGTGTTCTTGGTCGGCGAGTTCTGGGTCTGGGCCGGCGAGGTGTGGGATTCCGACAGCACCGTCTTGAAGAGGGTCTGCTTTTCCTTGTACCCGGTGGTGTTGACGTTGGCGATGTTCTGCGAGATCGAGCCCATGGCCCAATCCATCGTCTGCATCGCCTGGCTGGCGTTGGTAAAAGCACCCCACAGCATCGTCGCCTCCGTTCACGACGGGCATTGATCCGCCTGAGTATCTGCAAGGGGGATGCCACTTGCGAACCCGTTTCAGATCAATGAGTTAGTCCGGAGCGAGGCGGCAGGAACTGCCGGAAGCGGGGCGCAAAAAAGCCCGCCCGGCAGAACTTGCCGGGCGGGCCCTGGTCTGGTGGCGGCTCAGATGAAATAGGCCTTCAGCGGCTCGAAGCCGTTGAAGTTCACCGCCGAGTAGGAGGTGGTGTAGGCGCCGGTGGAGAGAATGCGCACCTTGTCGCCCACCCTGAGGCTGACCGGCATCTCGTAGCCGGCCTTCTCGTAAAGGATGTCGGCGGAATCGCAGGTGGGTCCGGCCAGCACCACCGGGGCGGTATGGTCGCCGTCCCGGGTGGTGACGATGCGGTACTTGATGGCCTCGTCCATGGTCTCGGCCAGGCCGCCGAACTTGCCCACGTCGAGATAGACCCAGCGCACGTCGTCGTCATAGCCCTTGCGGCTGATCAGCACCACCTCGGTCTCCAGGATGCCGGCGTCGCCCACCAGGGAACGGCCGGGCTCGATGATCATGGAGGGGATGTTGTTGCCGAAATGCCGGGTCATGGCGTCCATCACCGCCTCGGCATAGCGCTCGATGCCGTCCACTTCCTTGCGGTAGCGGGCCGGAAAGCCGCCGCCCAGGTTGACCATCCGCAGCTCGATGCCGGCGGCGTCCAGCGCCGAGAACAGCATGGCGGCCTTGCCCACCGCGATGTCCCACTGCTTGAGATCGGTCTGCTGGCTGCCCACGTGGAACGAGACGCCATAGGGCTCGAGGCCCATCTCGCGGGCCTTGATCAGCAGGTCGCGGGCCATGTCGATCTCGCAGCCGAACTTGCGCGACAGCGGCCATTCGGCGCCGTCGCAGGTCATCAGGATGCGGCAGAACACGCGCGAGCCGGGCGCCGCCTCGGCCAGCTTGTCCAGCTCGGCCTCGGAATCGAAGGCGTAGAGGCGCACGCCCTTGGCATAGGCGTAGGCGATGTCCGACTGCTTCTTGATGGTGTTGCCGAACGAGATGCGCTCGGCGGGCGCCCCGCTGGCCAGGCACAGGTCGATCTCGCCCCTGGACGCCACGTCGAAGCGCGAGCCCTCGCCCACCAGCATGCGCACGATTTCCGGCGCCGGGTTGGCCTTGACCGCGTAATAGACCTCGGCCAGGGGCAGCCAGCGTCGCAGGCCCTGGTAATTGTCGCGCACCACGTCGAGATCGACGACCACGCAAGGGGTGACGGGACGCACTTCCTCAAGGAAACGGGCAATCTTCGCGGTCATCGCGAAATCCTCTTCGAACAGGCCGGGCCATGAAAGGGCCCGAAAACTCTCTCTGTCCGGCCCACCGCACTCAAACGGCGGGACGACGTTCAGACGACGGCAATTCGGGAAGCCGTCAGATCCGCCGGGAGGTACTTCGCACATCGACCCACAGCAAGGCCCAGGCCTGCCGGGGACGGAATCCGTTCGCGAAGAGAGGATTGGAGATCATCGACAGCGACTGCCGAGCCACCACGTTCATAGCTACTTCCTCCAAGCACCGGGGGCTTTACACCCCGCCTGCACCCAGAAGACGCCTTGGACGTCGTTACTTGAACCCGCATGGGGCCAGAGGCACGTGCGCTGTACGTCTCACCTGAAGCCGCTATATACGCCGTTTTCAGGCGATGAAAAGGGAAAAATATCCCTGATAAGAAGATTTTGGCCGGACCCAGGGTTCACCCCTGACATTTCAAGCCCTTAGCCCTTGGAATAGGGGAGCGGCCCCCGGCCCCTCCACCATCATTTGATCAGGGCGGAAAGCTCCTTGAATTCCGGCGTGCCGGCCACGTGCAGCCACTCGAAGATCACCATCTCGACGGTGACGATTTCCACGCCGTTGTCGGCCAGCCGCGACATGGCCGCCTGGAAGTTGGCGGGATCGCGCGACGCGCAGGCATCGGCCACCACCACCGGCCGGAAGCCGGATTCCAGCAGGCCGAGCGCGCTTTGCAGCACGCAGACATGGGATTCGATGCCGGCGATGACCACCTGCTCGCGCCCGGTCTCGCGCAGCCGCGCCAGGATGGCCGGATCGGCGGCGCACGAGAAGTGCAGCTTCTCCATCACCGCTCCCTCGGGGGCGTGTTCCATCAGCTCGCCGGCGGTGTGGCCCAGGCCCTTGGGGTACTGCTCGGTGATCACCACCGGCAGGCCGAGGCGGGCGGCGGCGCGCAGCAGCAAGGTACAGCCGCGATAAACCCGCCGGGGATCGCTCATCACCGGCGCCAATCCCTGCTGCACGTCGATGATCAGCAGGCTGGAACGTTGGGCATCGATCAGCATGGCGGCGGCTCTCCTTGGGGTCGTGGACCAGCGTAATCCCGCCGCAACGGGCGATACAATGGGGAAACCGTGTTCCGTCATTGACTTAATACCGGGAAACCATAATTATCCGGCCCCACATGACGACCCATCAAGACATCGGCCGCGAAGACGGCCCGGAAACCGCCACGACCACCTTCGAAGACCTCGGCCTCGGGCCGGAGATTCTGAAGGCGCTCGCTGAATCGGGGTACACGCACCCCACCCCCATCCAGGCCCAGGCGATCCCTGTGGTGCTCATGGGCCGTGACGTGCTGGGCTGCGCCCAGACCGGCACCGGCAAGACGGCGTCCTTCACGCTGCCCATGATCGAGATCCTGGCGGCCGGCCGCGCCAAGGCGCGCATGCCCCGCTCGCTGATCCTGGCACCCACCCGGGAGCTGGCCGCCCAGGTGGCGGAGAACTTCGACAAGTACGGTAAGCACCACCCGCTCAAGAAGGCGCTGATCATCGGCGGCGAGTCCATGAGCGACCAGGTCGCCCTGCTGGACCGCGGCGTCGACGTGCTGATCGCCACGCCGGGGCGCCTGCTCGACATGTTCGAGCGCGGCCGCATCCTCTTGAACGACGTCAAGGTGCTGGTCATCGACGAAGCCGACCGCATGCTGGACATGGGCTTCATCCCCGACGTGGAGAAGATCGTCGGCCTGCTGCCCAAGATCAGGCAGACCCTGTTCTTCTCGGCCACCATGGGTCCCGAGATCCGCCGGCTGGCCGACGCCTTCCTGATGAACCCCAAGGAGATCACCGTCTCGCGCGGCACCACCGCCACCACCGTGGTCCAGGCCATGGCCGTGGTCGAGGAGATCGACAAGCGCGAGACCCTGCGTCACCTGATCCGCATCGAGAACGTCAAGAACGCCTTCATCTTCTGCAACCGCAAGCGCGACGTGGACGTGCTGTTCCGCAGCTTGAAGAAGCACGGCTTCGACGTGGTGCAGCTGCACGGCGACATGGCCCAGAGCGCCCGCGGCGAGACGCTGGAGAAGTTCAAGAAGGGCGAGGCCCGCCTGATGGTCTGCTCCGACGTCGCCGCGCGCGGCATCGACATCTCGGCGGTCAGCCACGTCTTCAATTTCGACGTTCCCATCCATGCCGAGGATTACGTCCACCGCATCGGCCGCACCGGCCGCGCCGGCATGGAAGGCCACGCCTTCACCATCGCCAGCCCCGATGACGGCCGCTTCGTCGCCGCCATCGAGACGCTGATCGGCCAGACCATTCCCCGCATCGAGGTCGAGGGCGTGCCCGCCCTGGAACTGGACATGAGCGCCCGCAAGGGCCGGGGCGGACGCGGCGGCGCCAAGGATTCCAAGCGCCCCGCCAAGGCCAGGGACGAGGGCCGCGACGAGGCCAAGCCCCGGCGCGAGCGCCGCCCGCGCCGTGACGAGACCCCCGCCGCCGAGGCGGCTGCCGTCGAGACCGCCGCCGAGGAGGCCGTCGAGGCACCGCGCGAGGAACGCGCCGAGCGGACCGAGCGTCCGCGCAGCCGGAGCCGCGACCGGGACGAATCCCGCCGTGACGAACCCCGCCGTGGCGGGCGCGGCCGCGAGGACGGCCGGCGCGACGAGCGCGGCGGACGCCGCCGTGGCCGCATCGACGAACTGGGCATCGGCGAGATGCTGCACCCCGACGGCGTGATCGGCTTTGGCGACCACATGCCGGACTTCATCGCCGCCGCCGTGCCCCTGCCCGTCAAGAGCAGCAAGGCCACCGCCGACAGCGACGCGGATTCCGAGTCCGAGGACTGAAGGGAGACAGCCCCATGCAGACCATCTTCGTCCAGGTGAAGTGCGAACTGGGGCTGGCCTACCAGGTCGCCGACGAGGCCGTCGACATCGAGCAGGTCTCGGAGGTCCATTCCATCTCCGGCCAGTACGACCTGATGCTGAAGTGCTACCTGGACGATTCCGCCGATATCGGCCAGTTCGTGGTGGACACCATCCAGCGCCTGCCGGGCGTCAAGGACACCTTCACCCTGATCGCCTTCAAGGCCTTCTCCTAAAGTCTGAGCGGATTCCATCGCCTTCGAGGCGATGGAATTATCCGGGCCACACTTTAGAACTATTTTAAAATAATCCGGGACATCCCACCTCCCTGACAGGCCCCCCGCGTCACGGCCTTCGGCCTGACCTCCGGGCGAGCTTTCCCAAGGCGATCCATGATGATCGCCAGGATCAGCAGGAGGATTTCATGGCATCCCTGAACGGCTCCAAAACCATGGATAATCTGAAGGCGGCCTTCGCCGGCGAAAGCCAGGCCAACCGCCGCTATCTCTATTTCGCCCAGAAGGCCGACGTGGAGGGACACAATGACGTCTCCGCCCTGTTCCGCTCCACGGCGGAAGGAGAGACCGGCCACGCCTTCGGTCACCTGGAATTCCTGGAAGCGGTGGGCGATCCGGCCACCGGCCAGCCCATCGGCCCCACGGATTCCAACCTGAAGGCGGCGGTGGCGGGCGAGACCCACGAATACACCGACATGTATCCCGGCATGGCGCGGACCGCCCGCGACGAGGGCTTCGACGAGATCGCCGACTGGTTCGAGACCCTGGCCAAGGCCGAGAAATCCCATGCCGGCCGTTTCCAGAAGGCCCTGGACGGCCTGGCAAGCTGACGCCCACCCTGCGGGCAGGATGCCCGCGCTCCAAGGTTCATGCGGGCAGGGTACCCGCGCTCCAAGGGCGACGGCGTTCCTTGGAGCGCGGCAGTCCCGGCCGCATCACCTCGAAGGAGGACATCATGCGCGAAGGCAGCCTGGACGCCCCCACCCGCCACGCCCACGACTGGCGAAATCCCGATTACCTGAACCCGGACAAGGTGGAGGCCGAACTGCGCCGCCAGTTCGAGATCTGCCATGGCTGCCGCCGCTGCTTCAACCTGTGCGATTCCTTCCCCCGCCTGTTCGACCTGATCGACGCGGCGGGCGATGCCGAGCTGGCGGGCGTCCCCACCCCGGCGCTCAAACCCGTGGTGGATGCCTGCACGCTGTGCGACATGTGCTTCATGACCAAGTGTCCCTACGTGCCGCCGCACGCGTTCGACCTGGACGTCCCCCATCTGATGGTGCGCTACCGCGCCATGGAGACGGCCCAGGGCAAGACCCCCTTCGTCGCCCGCCAGCTGACCAGGACCGACCGCAACGGCCGCCTCGCCGGGCTGGCCCCGGCGCTGGCCAACTGGGCGACGCGGCGCGGCAACCGGATGACCCGGCCGATCCTCAAACTGGCCGCCGGCATTCATCCCGACGCCGACCTGCCGCGCTATCACGCCGACACCCTGGAGAAGCGGGCCGGGACCGGTACCCCCGCCATCAACCGGGCCGCTCCCGCCCTGGGGCGCAAGGCGGTGATCTTCGCCACCTGTTTCGGCAATTACAACAACCCGGACATCGGAACCGCCGCCCGCGCCGTGCTGGCCCATAACGGCGTGGTCACCGAGCTGGTCTATCCCGAGTGTTGCGGCATGCCGCAGCTGGAACACGGCGAGATGGACGAGGTGGCGCGCAAGGCCCGCACCATCGCCCGCGCCCTGGGAGATTGGATCGACAAGGGCTGGGACGTGGTCGCCCTGGTGCCGTCCTGCGCCCTGATGCTGAAGGTGGAATGGCCGCTGATCGAGCCCGGAGACGACGCGGTCAGGCGTCTGGCCGCGTCCACCTGGGACATCACCGAATACGTGGTCGACATCGCCCGCAAGGAAGGCCTCGCCCCCGGCCTCGCACCGGTTCCGGACGGCGTGGTGCTGCACCTGTCCTGTCACGCCCGCGCCCAGAACGTCGGCGCCAAGGGGGCCGAGCTGCTGCGCCTGATCCCCGACACCCCGGTCAAGGTGATCGAGCGCTGCTCGGGCCATGGCGGCTCGTGGGGGATCAAGACCGAAAATTTCCCGGTGGCGCTGAAGGTGGGCAAGCCCGCCGCCCGCCAGGCCGCCGAGAGCGGCTGCGGCCATCTGGCGGCCGAATGCCCGCTGGCCGGCGCCCACGTGGCCCAGGGGATCGAGGGCATCGACCCGGCCTCGCGCCTCAGATCCTCCCGCCACCCCATCGAGATCTTCGCCGCCGCCTATGGGCTGGGAGGAGAAAAATCATGACCGCGATCACCCCCACCGACATCCTTCCCCTCGATGCCTACGAGAAGGTCCGGCCGCAGACCCGCGCCGCCATCATCGCGCTCAAGCGCGACCGCCGCCTGTCGGTGGGGCCTTACGTCACGGTGTTCTTCGAGTGCCGCGACACCATGCTTTATCAGATTCACGAGATGCTGCGCGCCGAGAAGGGCGGCGCGGCCCAGTTGGAGGGCGAGCTGGAGGCCTACAACTCCCTGATCCCCGACGGCGGCGAACTGGTGGCCACCCTGATGATCGAGATCGACGACGAAAGGCTGCGCCATCGGGCGCTGTCGGGTCTGGGCGGCATCGAGGAGGTGACGGCGCTGGAGCTGGACGGCGAGGCCATCGCCGCCCGGCCCGAGGACGACGTGGAGCGCACCACCGCCGAAGGCAAGACCTCGGCCGTCCATTTCCTGCACTTCCCCTTCACCCCCGCCCAGATCGAGCGGTTCCGCCGGCCGGGCGCCCGGGCGGTGTTCACCATCGCCCACCCCGCCTACGCCCACATGGCGGTGCTGCCGCCGGCCGTGATGGCGGCCTTGGGGAAGGATTTCGGGTAGCCCCGCTACCCCCTCCCCCCGGCATTTAACAGGGTGCGGAAAAACTCGTCCCAAAACGTCGTCATTCCCGCGAAAGCGGGAAGATGGACTCACATTTCAAGTGCAACACCGAGATCGATGGCTTTTCCGAGGAAAGCCTCAAGCGGAGTTCGATATCCGAGGCACTTTCGCGGGGTGAGGTTGTAGTCCATGGCCAGGTCGTCCAGATCGGCCTGGGAAACTGCCGCGAGATCTGTTTTTCGCGGCAGTCCCCGCCGCATTCGCCCGATGGCGTTCTCGACGCCGCCCTTCTGCCAGGGGCTATGGGGATCGCAGAAATAGGTTTTCATGCGAAGCCTTGTCTTCAGGCGGCGATGGGCCGCGAATTCAGAGCCGTTATCGAAGGTGATGGTGCGGCGCTGCTCGGCAGGAAATCGCCGCAGCATGGCGGTCAGGCTGTCGGCGATTGGCTCGGCGGCTTTGCTGAGGTGATGCCGGAGCAGAAGCAGGCGCGAGCTACGTTCGTGCGCCACCAGGACGGCTTGGCGATAGCGGGAGAACAGCATCAGATCGGCTTCCCAGTGGCCGGTCTGGCGCCGGTCGGCGACCTCGGCGGGACGCTCGGCTACCGGCACTCGCTGGGGAATGAAATGCACCGAGCTGCCGCCCTTGCGGCCACGCCAGCCACGCTGAAACTTGGCGCGCGGCAGCAGCCGGTGCAGATAGTCCTTGTGGCTGTTCACGCGCCAGTAGATGTAGCGGTAAATTGACTCGTGGCTGATCACCGGCCTACCTTGCTCAAGCTCGAGCCGCCCGGCGATCTGCTCCGGGGACCATCCCATCGCAAGGCCGTCCAAGGTCAGTTTCCTGAGCGCGCTCGAGCGCTCCAGTTTGTAAAGCTTGCGCCGCCGCCGGGCGCGGGCCTGGATCATCGCCCAATCCACCTTGTAGCCGACTTGGGCGCCACTGTTGCGCTCCAGCTCTCGGCTGATTGTTGACGCCGCCCGGCCCAAGGCCCGGGCAATGGCTCGCCGAGATTTACCGTCTGCATGCAGACGGTAAATCTCGCACCGCTCATCCAGACTGAGCTGATTGTATCGTTGTCCCATCGCAGCACCCATTATAGCGGGTGTTGCACTTCGATCGTGAGCTTAGGGAATCCATGCATCAGCCAACTGCATCTTGTGTCGATGCCGCCAAATTGTGTCAACATGGACCCCCGCCTTCGCGGGGGTGACGGGTAAATGGAGTGGCAGGCGAGTTATTCCGCAGCCTGTTAAAGAGGCCTGTCATCCCGACGACCTCTCATCCTGGCGCGATGATTCAGGATTGGCACCAATATCCCAGACCGAGATCCCTCGACTTCGCTCGGGATGACAGGAAAGGTCGGATCGGATTTCCCCGCCCCTCCATCCGGGTGGCACGGCACCTATCCACAAGAATCTTGCGGATCGATCCGAACGGGTGTTCCTTCGCTTGACCCGGCCCCCCACTATCGGCCAAAACACCTCACCGGAAATTGGAAACGGCCGATGACCGAACAGCGACAGACCGGCAGCGTCGGAGTCTACGAGCTGCGCCGCGCCACCGAGGCGGCGGCGCGGGCCGCCTATGCCTGGATCGGACGGGGCGACAAGGCCCTGGCCGACGACGCCGCGGTGTCCGCCATGCAGGCCGAGCTGCAGGGCCTGGACCTGGACGCCCGGATGCTGATGGGCGAAGGGCCCAAGGACGAGATCGCCATGCTCTATCACGGGCAGCGCTTCGGACCGGAGGGCGGCACCCCCGCCTGGGATCTGGTGGTGGACCCGCTGGAGGGCACCTCGTTCCTGGCCAAGGGCATGACCAACGCCATGGCGGTGGTGGCCATGGCCCCCCACGGCGCCCTGTTCGACCCTGGCCCCGCCCGCTACATGGAAAAGCTGGCCGCGCCGCCCGCCGCCAAGGGCCGGATCGACCCCCAGGCCCCGGTGGCCGAGCGCCTGAAGCAGTTGTCCGCCGCCCTGAACAAGCCGGTCGAGGACATGACCGTCTACGTCATCGAAAAGCCGCGCCACAAGGCGCTGGTCAACGCCATCCACAATGCCGGAGCGCGCGTCGCGCTGTACCCGGCGGGCGACGTGGCCGGCGCCCTGATGGCCGCCATTCCCGAATCCGGCATCGACGCCCTGATGGGTACCGGCGGCACGCCGGAAGGCCTGCTGTCGGCGGTGGCGATCCGCGCCATGGGCGGCGAGTTCCTGGGCCGCATCGACCCCCAGCTGGCCACCGAGGCCGCCGCCGTGGAAGAGGCCGGCATGGACCTCACCCGCTGGTACCAGCTGGACGAGATGGTGCGCTCCGAGGACGTGATGTTCTGCGCCACCGGCATCACCACCGGCCTGCTGCTCGAAGGCGTCGAACGCTCGCGCCAGCTCGAGAAGACCCAGACCCTGATGATCGGCGGGGCCGCCGGGCCGCGCCAGATGCTGACCTCGTGGCACCGCCGCGCCTGACTTGAACCTTCACTCTCCTTAAGGACTCCTCGATGACCACCCACGCCGCTATGGCCAATGCCATCCGCTTCCTGACCATGGACGCCATCGAGAAGGCCAAGTCCGGCCATCCCGGCATGCCCATGGGCATGGCCGACGTGGCGACCGTGCTGTTCACCCGCTTCCTGAAATACGACGCCAAGGCCCCCAAATGGGCCGACCGCGACCGCTTCATCCTGTCGGCCGGCCACGGCTCCATGCTGCTTTACGCGCTGGGCCACCTCACCGGCTTCGAGGACCTGTCCGACATCGAGCAGATCAGGAACTTCCGCCAGCTGGGCTACCGCACCGCCGGCCATCCGGAATTCGGTCACGTCGCCATCGCCGAGACCACCACCGGCCCGCTGGGCCAGGGCATCGCCAACGCCGTGGGCTTCGCCCTGGCCGAGAAGCTGGCCGCCGCGCGGCACGGCGACGGCATCGTCGATCACTTCACCTACGTCATCGCCGGCGACGGCTGCCTGATGGAAGGCATCAGCCAGGAGGCCATCTCGCTGGCCGGGGTGTGGAACCTCGCCAAGCTGATCGTGCTGTGGGACGACAACCACATCTGCATCGACGGCGACACCTCGGTCTCCACCTCCGACGACCAGCTGGCCCGCTTCCAGGCCTCCAACTGGGACGTCTGCCGCGTCGACGGCCACGACCCGGAAGCCATCGCCACCGCCATCGCGGCGGCGCAAAAGTCCGGCCAGCCCAGCCTGATCGCCTGCAAGACCACCATCGGCTACGGCGCCCCCACCAAGGCGGGCAGCGAGAAGACCCATGGCGCCCCCCTGGGCGCCGAGGAGATCGCCGGGGCGCGCGCCAAGCTGGACTGGCCCCATGCGCCCTTCGAGATTCCCGCCGATGTCCTGAGCGCCTGGCGCGCCGCCGGCACCAGGGGCGCCAGCGCCCGCGCCGAGTGGGAGAAGCGCCTCGACGCCTATGCCGGCAAGGCCGAGTTCCTGCGCACCAATGCCGGCCAGCTGCCCGAGGCCTGGAAGCAGGCGGTCTCGGCCTTCAAGCAGAAGGTCTCGGCCGACGCCCCCAAATGGGCCACCCGCAAGGCCGGCCAGGAAGTGCTGGAAGCCCTGACCCCGGTGATCCCCGAGATGATCGGCGGCTCGGCCGACCTCACCCACTCCAACCTCACCATCACCAAGGCCACCAAGCCGGTGTCGGCCCGCGACTTCTCGGGCCGCTACATCCATTACGGCGTGCGCGAGCACGGCATGGCGGCGATCATGAACGGCCTGTCGCTCCACGGCGGCTTCATCCCCTATGGCGGCACCTTCCTGATCTTCGCCAACTACCTGTGGCCGGCGCTGCGCATGAGCGCCATGATGGACCAGCGGGTGCTCTACGTGCTGACCCACGATTCCATCGGCCTGGGCGAGGACGGCCCCACCCACCAGCCCATCGAGACCCTGGCGGCGCTGCGCGCCACCCCCAACGTGCTGGTGTTCCGCCCCGCCGATCCGGTGGAGACCATGGAGGCCTACGAGGCCGCCCTGGAAAACGCCACCGGCCCCAGCGTCTTCGCCCTGTCGCGCCAGAACCTGCCGACGCTCCGCACCACCCACACCGACGAGAACCTGACCGCCAAGGGCGCGTATGTGATTTCTGACGCCAAGGGCAAGCGCCAGGTGACCCTGATCGCCACCGGCTCGGAAGTCTCCCTGGCGATCGAGGCGCAGAAGCTGCTGGCCGACAAGGGCATCGCGGCGGCCGTGGTGTCCATGCCCTGCTGGGAACTGTTCGAACGCCAGCCGAAGGAGTATCGTTCTTCGGTGCTGGGTGAGGGTACCGTGCGGGTCGCCGTCGAGGCGCTGGGCACCTTCGGGTGGGAGCGCTGGACCGGCGAGAACGGCGCCGTCATCGGCATGAACGGCTTCGGAGCCTCGGCCCCCGCCGAGAAGCTTTACGAGCATTTCGGCATCACCGCCGCCAAGGTGGCTGAGGCCGCGCTGGCCCGCCTGTAAGAAGCGGGCCCAGGAACGCCAGGAAGGAGATGAAGTAAGATGTCCCTCGTTTCGATGCGCCAGCTCCTCGACCACGCGGCCGAGAACAGCTACGGCATTCCCGCCTTCAACGTGAACAACATGGAGCAGGTCAAGGCGATCATGGAGGCCGCCTCGGCCACCGATTCGCCGGTCATCCTCCAGGCCTCGGCGGGTGCGCGCAAGTATGCCGGCGAACCCTTCCTGCGCCACCTGATCCTGGCCGCCATCGAAGCCTATCCCCAGATTCCGGTCTGCATGCACCAGGACCACGGCACCAGCCCGGCGGTCAACGTGCGCGCCATCCAGTCGGGCTTCTCGTCGGTGATGATGGACGGAAGCTTGCGTGAAGACGGCAAGACCCCCGCCGACTGGGACTACAACGTCGCCGTCACCAAGCAGGTGGTGGACATCGCGCACGCCTGCGGCGTCTCGGTCGAGGGTGAGCTGGGCTGCCTGGGCTCGCTGGAAACCGGCACCGCCGGCAAGGAAGACGGCATCGGCGCCGAGGGCAAGCTGGACCATTCCCAGCTGCTGACCGACCCGGACGAGGCCGCCGAATTCGTCAAGCAGACCCAGGTGGACGCGCTGGCCATCGCCATCGGCACCAGCCACGGCGCCTACAAGTTCACCCGTCCGCCGACCGGCGAGGTGCTGGCCATCAAGCGCATCAAGGAAATCCACGCCCGCATCCCCAACACCCATCTGGTGATGCACGGCTCCTCCTCGGTACCGCAGGACCTCCTGAAGATCGTCAACGAGTACGGCGGCGCGCTGGGCGAGACCTACGGCGTGCCGGTCGAGGAAATCGTCGAGGGCATCAAGCACGGCGTGCGCAAGATCAACATCGACACCGACCTGCGTCTGGCCGTCACCGGCACCATCCGCAAGTACTTCCACGACAACCCCAAGAAGTTCGATCCCCGCGACTACCTGAAGCCCTCCATCGCCGCCATGGTCGAGGTCTGCAAGGCTCGCTACCAGGCCTTCGGCACCGCCGGCCAGGCCTCGAAGATCAAGGTGATCGGCCTGGAAGACATGAGCGCGCTGTACGCCAAGGGCGCCCTGGCTCCCAAGGTGAACTGAGAACCCTCTATATCGTCACCCCCGGGCTTGACCCGGGGGTCCATGGATGGCCGGGTCAAGCCCGGCCATGACGATTTCCAAGGACTGGACCCATCCCCATGACCGTCAAGATCGCGCCCTCCATCCTGTCCGCCGATTTCGCCCGCCTGGGCGAAGAGGTCAAGGCCATCGACGAGGCCGGATGCGACTGGGTCCACATCGACGTCATGGACGGCCATTTCGTCCCCAACCTCACCTTCGGCCCGGCCATCATCAAGGCCATCCGGCCCTATACCACCAAGGTCTTCGACGTCCACCTGATGATCGACCCGGCCCAGCCCTATATCGAGGACTACGCCAAGGCCGGGGCCGACATCATCGTGGTCCACGCCGAGGCCGACGTGCATCTGGACCGCTCGCTGCAGCTGATCCGCTCGCTCGGCAAGAAGGCGGGCGTGTCGCTCAACCCCTCGACGCCCGAGAACGTCATCGAATACGTGCTGGACAAGCTCGACCTCGTCCTGGTGATGAGCGTCAATCCCGGCTTCGGCGGCCAGAGCTTCATCGAGGCCCAGCTGGAAAAGATCGCCCGCATCAGGAAGATGATCGGCACCCGGCCCATCGACCTGGAAGTGGACGGCGGCGTCACCGCCGACAACGCCCACCGCGTGGTGGCGGCCGGCGCCAACGTCCTGGTCGCCGGCTCGGCAGTGTTCAAGACCAAGGATTATGCTGCTAATATCGCGGCGCTGCGTCGCTAGTCGGGCAACGTCAGCCTCCCCTCTTCATCCAGACCGAAACCGGGATTCCACGCCACTTCCCAGGCGAAGCCATCGGGATCGGCGAAATAGCCGGAATAGCCGCCCCAGAACGCCTCCTCGGCGGGTTTGAGCAGCGTCGCGCCCGCATTCACCGCTTCGGCCAGCACCCGGTCCACCTCGTCGCGGGTCCGTGTGTTGTAGGCCAGGGCGAAGCCGGCAAAGCCGCTGCCCTCGGCGGGCAGGCGGGCGTCGGCGGCCAGCTCCTGGCGGGGATAGAGCGACAGCGCCATGCCGCCCATCTGGTAGAAGGCGACGCCCTGGGCCGCCACCACCTTGCGCCGCCAGCCCAGGCCTTCGTAGAAGGCCCGCGCCCGCTCCAGATCGGCGACGCCCAGGGTGATCAGACTGATGCGTGGTTCCATGGGCGGCCCTCCTTTGCGGCTCAGGATGCGCCCGAAACCTCCCCATCGGCAATGGGCTCGCCCTTGACCACCGTCACCGGCACCACGCCCGCCCAGACCGGCCAGGACATGTCGGCCTCGTCGTCCACCGGCGGGCCGGAGCGCAGCTTGGCCGAGCCCTCGGCGATGGGCAGGGCCAGCAGGCGGGTTGCCGCCAGTTCCTTGTCGGTGGGCGGACGGACCTGGACAGAGCGCCCCGGCGCCAGCTTCTCGATCAGGGCGGCGAAGGCCGCCTCCTTTTCCACCGGGTCGGTGACCTCCTCCGCCCGGCCGAACACCATGACCGACCGGTAATTCATGGAATGGTGAAAGGCCGAACGGGCCAGCACCAGACCGTCCACCAGGGTGACGGTGACGCACAGTTCGGCGCCGGCCGCCATCACCTTGCCCAGCCGCGAGCCCACGCCCCCGTGGAACAGCACCCGATCGCCCATGCGCCAGTGGGTGGTAGGTATACCGACCGGTCGACCTTCTTCGACGAAGGCGATGGTGCAGGTCAGCGCCTCGTCGAGAATGGCCGCGATCAGCCGGGGATCATGGCTGCCCCGCTGGGGCCGCTGGCGGAGGGTGGTGCGTTCGGTAGTGGCAAGCATGGCGGGTTCTCCTCAATTTGTCATCCTGAGCGCCGCGAAGGATCTTTCAGGAAATCCCCCCAACGCTTCTGGCTGAAAGATCCCTCGGCGATGCCTCGGGATGACAGGTCGCGGTCATTCTTGCCTCCCAAGTGGTTCCCTTGAAAGGTCCACTTCTTTTATAATGAAGGAGCCACTTGCCGAGGCCGTCATGTCCCTCACCCTCGCCCTGCCCGCCGAAGACGGCGGGCTGCCCCTGCACCGCCGCCTCTACCTCGCCCTGCGGGAAGCCATCCTGGACGGGCGGCTGGGGGACGGCGCCGCCCTGCCCTCGTCGCGCGCCCTGGCGGCGCGATTGGGGGTGGCGCGCAACACCGTGCTGGCCGCCTACGACCAGTTGGCCGCCGATGGCTTCACCGAGGGGCGGCGGGGATCGGCGACCCGCGTCGCCGCCCGTCAGGGGCCGGTGGGCGCGCTCGTGTCCCCTCCGGCCGGACCGCCACCGCCGTCGGGCGCCAGAATCGCCGCCTGGAGCGCCACCCCGCCCATGCTGATGGTGCGCGACCCCACCCGCCCTCTCGCCCCCGGCGTGCCCGACCTCGCCGCCTTTCCCCATGCCGAGTGGCGGCGCGTGCTGGGGCGGCTGTGGCGGCGGCCGCCGGTGGAACTGATGTGCGGCATCGATCCCCTGGGCCACCCGCCGCTGCGCCGGGCCATCGCCGAGCATGTGGGCCGCACCCGGGCGGTGCGCTGTACCCCCGACCAGATCATGGTGGTGGGCGGCTCGCAGCAGGCGCTGGACCTGATCGCCCGCGTGCTGGTGGAACCGGGGGAAAGGGTGCTGGTGGAAGATCCCTGCTATGGCGGCCTGTCCGGTGTGCTGCGCGCCGCCGGGGCCAAGGCCGTGGCGGTGCCGGTGGACCGGGACGGCTTCGACCCCGCCCTGGCCGAAGGTCTCTGCCCGGATGCCCGGCTGGCCTGCGTCACGCCGTCCCACCAGTTCCCCACCGGCGCCACCATGCCGCTGGCCCGCCGCCTCGCCCTGATCGACTGGGCGGCGAGACAGGGCGGCTGGATCATCGAGGACGATTACGACAGCGACTTCCACCACGCCGGCGCCCCCACCGCCTCGCTGCAGGGTCTCGACCGCCAGGGGCGCACGCTGTATCTCGGCACCTTCTCCAAGAGCATGTTTCCCGGCCTGCGCCTGGGCTGGCTGGTGGTGCCGCCCTCGCTGCTGCCCGCCTTCGTGGCGGCGCGGCGCACCGCCGACATGGCGCCGGCCGGACTGACCCAGGCGGCCATGGCCGCCTTCATGACGGAAGGGCATTTCGGCGCCCATCTGCGGCGCATGCGCGCCCTGTACGGCCGGCGGCGGCTCCAGTTGCTGGAGGCGGCGACCCGCATCCTGGGGCCGGACCTGCCGGTCACCGCCGGCGAGGCCGGACTGCACGCCATTCTCCACCTGCCCGAGGGCTGCGACGAGGATGAAGCGGCCCGGGCGGCCCATGCCCACGGCCTGGCCCCCGCCCCGCTGGGCTTCCACCGTGTCATAAAAGGGGCGCCGGGACTGATTCTGGGCTATGGAAACCTGGCCGGGTGGAGCGTGGAGGAGGCCCTCGATCGCCTGCTTTCAGCCATTACCCCATTGATTCTACGCAATTAATATTCCTGTCACAAAACCTTAACGCTTGTGTCCCGGGACTGTAACACAGCGCCGATAGGATGCCGGCCGTGGGAGCCTGCCTTCCCACTCCCGTTGCACTCCCTTTGGAGGTTCCATGTCCACCAAGACCCTGGCCGTCGCCGCTGTCGCCCTGGCCGCCATCGCCACCACCGGCGCCGCCCATGCCCGCGATCAGATCCGCATCGTCGGTTCGTCCACCGTCTACCCGTTCTCCACCGCCGTGGCCGAAGCCTTCGGCAAGGGTGGCAAGTTCAAGACCCCGGTGGTCGAGAGCACCGGGTCGGGTGGCGGCCTGCGCCTGTTCTGCTCGGGCGTCGGCCCGGACTTCCCGGACATCACCAATTCGTCGCGCCGCATCAAGGCCTCCGAGGTCGAGTTCTGCGGCAAGAACGGCGTTACCGCCATCGCCGAGATGAAGATCGGCTATGACGGCATCGTGCTGGCCTCGTCCAAGAAGGCCAAGCCCATCAACCTGACTCGTCAGCAGATCTTCCTGGCGCTGGCCAAGGACGTGCCCCAGGGCGGCAAGCTGGTGCCCAATCCCTACCAGAAGTGGAACCAGATCGACCCGTCGCTCCCCGACGCCAAGATCGTCGTGCTGGGTCCGCCGCCCACCTCGGGCACCCGTGACGCCTTCGTCGAGCTGGTCATGGAGACCGGCGCCGAGAAGTTCCCCGAACTGGTCGAACTGAAGAAGGCCGACGCCAAGGCCTTCCAGAAGGCCTACAGCGCCATCCGCGAGGACGGCGGCTACGTCGAGGCGGGCGAGAACGACAACCTGATCGTCCAGAAGCTGGAAGCCAACACCGCCATCTTCGGCATCTTCGGCTATTCCTTCCTCGACCAGAACGGCGACAAGGTCCAGGGCGCCACCATCGAGGGCAACCAGCCGACCTTCGAGAACATCGCCAGCGGCAAGTACACCGTGTCGCGTCCGCTGTACTTCTACGTCAAGAAGACCCATGTGGGTCAGATCCCCGGCATCAAGGAATTCGTCGGCGAATTCTCCTCGGAGAAGGCCTGGGGCAAGAGCGGCTACCTGGCCGACAAGGGCCTGATCCCCATGCCGGACGCCGAGCGCAAGGAATGGGCCGCCAAGGGCGCCGCCCTCGACGACCTGAAGATGTGATCCAAGCGGGGGGAGCCGGAAGGCTCCCCCCTTTCCTTTCCTCATCCCCGGTTCCGGTCCAATCCATGCCCACCATCCTCCTTACCCTGGTCCTGCTGGGCCTCGCCTCCTTCGCCTACCATCTGGGCCGTGGCAAGGCCCGGGCGGTTTCGGCCGACGGCGTGGCGCTCCATTCGCTGCCCCGCTATCACGGATACTACGTGGCGCTGTGGTGCGGCCTGCCCGCGCTGATCCTGCTCTCCGCCTGGATGGTGCTCGAACCCCAGGTCGTCCGCGCCCTGACGGTGTCGGCCCTGCCCGCCGAACTGCGCGACCTGTCGTCCCAGCGCCTGGCCCTGGTGATCAACGAGGTGCGCAACGTGGCCCTGCACGGCGCCCGGCCCAGTTCCGAGGCGGTGGCCGAGGCGGCGCGGCACTATTCCTCGCTGTCCGCCAGCGGCAACTGGCTGCTGGCGGCGCTCAGTGCCGCCGTGGCGGTGGCCGGGCTCACCTGGGGCCGTTCGCGCATCCGCCCGGAGGCCCGCATGCGCAACGCGGTCGAACGGGTGGTGGGGCATGCGCTGATCGCCTGCTCGACGGTGGCCATCCTCACCACCATCGGCATCGTGCTGTCGCTGATCTTCGAATCCCTGCGGTTCTTCGAGCACGTGCCGCTGCATACCTTCCTGTTCGGCACCGAGTGGAGCCCGCAGATGGCCATCCGCGAGGACCAGGTGGGCAGCTCGGGAGCCTTCGGCGCCGTGCCGCTGTTCACCGGCACCCTGCTGATCAGCGCCATCGCGCTGGCAGTGGCGGTGCCGCTGGGCCTGCTGTCGGCCATCTACATGTCGGAATACGCCCAGCCGCGCTTCCGTGCCGTCGCCAAGCCGCTGCTGGAGATCCTGGCCGGCATCCCCACCGTGGTCTACGGCTTCTTCGCCGTGCTGACCATCTCGCCCTTCCTCAGGGGCGTGGGGGCCAAGCTGGGCCTGGGCATCGAGGCGGAAAGCGCGCTCGCCGCCGGGCTGGTCATGGGCATCATGATCATCCCCTTCGTCTCGTCGCTGTCCGACGACGTCATCACCGCCGTGCCCCAGTCCTTGCGCGAGGGCGCCTTCGGCCTGGGCGCCACCCGGTCGGAGACCATCGTCCAGGTGGTGCTGCCCGCCGCCCTTCCCGGCATCATCGGCGGCGTGCTGCTGGCCGCGTCGCGCGCCATCGGCGAGACCATGATCGTGGTGATGGCCGCCGGCATGGCCGCCAACCTCACCGCCAATCCCTTCGCCGCCGTGACCACCGTCACCGTGCAGATCGTCACCCTGCTGGTGGGCGACCAGGAATTCGACAGTCCCAAGACCCTGGCCGCCTTCGCCCTGGGCCTGGTCCTGTTCTGCGTCACCCTGACGCTGAACGTCATCGCGCTGCACATCGTCAACAAATACCGCGAGAAGTACGACTGACATGGCCGAAACCTCCACTGCCACCGCCGCCACCGCCCGCACGGACGTGATCACCAAGCGCCTGGCGAGCCGCCATGCCGCCGAGCGCCGCTTCCGCGCCATCGGCATCGGCGCCGTGGTCATCTCGGTCGGCTTCCTCGCCACCTTGCTGTTCAACATCCTGTCCAACGGGTTCGGCGCCCTGATCCAGGCCCGCATCCTGCTGGAGGTCAGCTTCGACCCGGCGATCATGGACATCGGCGACAGGCGCGACCCCGACTCGCTCAATGCCGCCGATTTCAACGGCGTGATCAAGGCCGCCATGGCCGCCCGCTTCCCCGAGGTCACCGGACGGGCGGAAAAGCGCGAGCTGAACGCCCTGCTGTCCAACGGCGCCGGCGACGTGCTGCGCGCCATGGTGAAGGAAAACCCCGCCCTGATCGGCACGGCCCAGCCGGTCTGGCTGATCGCCTCGTCGGACGTGGACATGGCCCTCAAGGGCATCATGCCGCGCAAGGCGGGTGTCGAAGGGCTGCGCCTTTCCGAACGCCAGCTGGCCTGGATGGACAAGCTGGAGGCCGACGGCGTCCTGGCCAGCAAGTTCAACACCCGCCTGTTCACCTCGGGCGACTCGCGCGAGCCGGAACTGGCCGGCCTCTTGGGCGCCATCGTGGGCTCGGCCTTCTCGCTGACCATCACCTTGCTGATCTGCTTCCCCATCGGCGTGGCCACCGCCGTCTATCTCGAGGAATTCGCGCCCAAGAACCGGTGGACCGCCCTGATCGAGGTCAACATCAACAATCTGGCGGCGGTGCCCTCGGTGGTGTTCGGCCTCTTGGGCCTCGCCATCTTCCTCAACACCTTCGGCCTGCCCCGCTCGGCGCCGCTGGTGGGCGGCCTGGTGCTGGCCCTGATCAGCCTGCCCACCATCATCATCGCCGGCCGCGCCGCCCTTAAGGCCGTGCCGCCGTCCATCCGCCAGGCCGCCATGGGGCTCGGCGCCTCCAAGCTGCAGACCGTCACCGACCACGTCCTGCCGCTGGCCATGCCCGGCATGCTGACCGGCACCATCCTCGGCATGGCCCACGCCCTGGGCGAGACCGCGCCCTTGCTGATGATCGGCATGGTGGCCTTCATCGTCGACGTGCCGGCCGGGCCGCTGGACCCGGCGGCGGTGCTGCCGGTGCAGGTCTATCTGTGGTCGGACAGCCCCGAACGCGGCTTCGTCGAGAAGACCTCGGCGGCGATCATCGTCCTGCTGGCCTTCCTGTCCCTGATGAACCTGGGGGCCATCTGGCTCCGTAAGAAATTCGAACGTCGGTGGTAGACCCATGAACCAGTTCATTCCCCGCGGCACCTTCAAGATTTCGGCGCGCGGCCTCAACGTCCATTACGGCGACAAGCATGCGCTGCACGACATCGACCTGGACATCCCGGCCGGCGAGGTCACCGCGCTGATCGGCCCCTCGGGATGCGGCAAGTCCACCTTCCTGCGCTGCATCAACCGCATGAACGACATGGTGGACGGCGCCCGGGTCAGCGGCACGCTGACGCTGGACGGCAGCGACGTCTACGACCGCTCGCTGGACGTGGTGCAACTGCGCGCCCGGGTCGGCATGGTGTTCCAGAAGCCCAACCCGTTCCCCAAATCCATCTACGACAACGTGGCCTATGGGCCGCGCATCCACGGCCTGGCCCGCGACCAGGCCGAGCTGGACGAGATCGTCATGAACAGCCTGGAAAAGGCCGGCCTGCTGGCCGAGGTGGAAAGCCGCCTGTCGGAATCCGGCACCGGCCTGTCGGGCGGCCAGCAGCAGCGCCTGTGCATCGCCCGCGCCATCGCGGTGCAGCCCGAGGTGATCCTGATGGACGAGCCCTGCTCGGCGCTGGACCCCATCGCCACCGCCAAGGTGGAGGAGCTGATCGACGAACTGCGCGACAACTTCACCATCGTCATCGTCACCCATTCCATGCAGCAGGCGGCCCGCGTGTCGCAGCGCACCGCCTTCTTCCACCTGGGCAAGCTGATCGAGGTGGGCGGCACCGAGGAGATCTTCACCAATCCCAAGGAGCCGCTGACCCAGGGCTACATCACGGGCAGGTTCGGTTGACATGGCGGAT
Organism: Paramagnetospirillum sp.; assembly: GCF_058402745.1. Lineage (NCBI taxonomy): Bacteria > Pseudomonadati > Pseudomonadota > Alphaproteobacteria > Rhodospirillales > Magnetospirillaceae > Paramagnetospirillum > Paramagnetospirillum sp. The sequence continues at coordinate 5,849 of NZ_JBZVFI010000004.1, read as the reverse complement.
CACACGGTCAAGTCCTACGACGACGAACTGGCCCACCTGTCCGGCATGATCGCCCGCATGGGCGGGCTGGCCGAGGCCCAGCTGGGCGCGGCGCTGCAATCCCTTTCCCGGCGCGACGACGAGCTGGCCCAGCGGGTGATCGACAACGATTGCCGCATCGACGAGTTGGACCACGAGGTGGATTCCTTCGCCGTGCGCCTGCTGGCCCTGCGCCAGCCCATGGCCGGCGATCTGCGCCACATCGTGGCGGCGCTGAACATCTCGGGCGAGATCGAGCGCATCGGCGACTACGCCGCCAATCTGGCCAAGCGCACCCTGGTGCTCAACCAGCTTGCCCCCACCCCCAAGACCGCCGGCGTGGTCCGCCTGGGCGAACTGGTCCTGACCCTGCTGAAGGACATCCTGGACGCCTATGTGGACAAGGACCTTCAAAAGGCCATCGGCGTCTGGGGACGCGACGAGGACGTGGATTCCCATTACAATACGGTCTTCCGTGACCTGATCGCCCAGATGACCGAAGATCCCGGCACCATCACCGCCTCGACCCACCTCTTGTTCATCGCCAAGAACATGGAACGCATCGGCGACCACGCCACCAACATCGCCGAAACCCTGCACTTCCAGATTCTCGGCACCCAGCCCAAGGGTGACCGGCCCAAGGGCGTTTCCCTCGGAGCCCCGGAATGACCGCCCGCGATAGTGCCAATCCCTCCAAGCCCCTGGTTCTGGTCGTCGAGGACGAAGCGGCGCTGGCCACCATGCTGCGCTACAACCTGGAGAAGGAAGGCTACCGCGTCGCCGAGGCCGGCGACGGCGAGGAGGCGCTCACCGTGCTGGCCGAGCGCAAGCCCGATCTGGTGCTGCTGGACTGGATGCTGCCCTCGCTGTCGGGGATCGAGGTCTGCCGCCAGATCCGCCGCAAGCCCGCCACCCGCGAACTGCCCATCATCATGCTGACCGCCCGGGGCGAGGAGGGCGACAAGATCCGGGGGCTGAACACCGGCGCCGACGATTACCTGACCAAGCCGTTCTCGCTGCCCGAGCTGATGGCCCGCGTCCGGGCGCTCTTGCGCCGCGCCCAGCCGGTCAGCCAGAAGGGCCAGATCAGCTGGGGCGACATCACCATGGACCTGGCCGCCCACCGGGTGACGCGGGGCGCCAAGCCCATCCATCTCGGCCCCACCGAATTCCGCCTGCTGCAATTCTTCCTGCAGCACCCCGGCACCGTGTTCTCGCGCGAGGAATTGCTGGACGCCGTCTGGGGACCGGACATCTATGTGGAGCCGCGCACCGTGGACGTCCACATCCGCCGCCTGAGGAAGGCGCTGAACTGCGACACCGAGGCCGACATCATCCGCACGGTACGCGCCGCCGGCTACGCGCTGGACAGCGAGGACGCGGCGTAATGCCCTCCGTCATTTGAACCGGCCAGTCATCCTGACGACCGCAGGGAGGAAGAATCTTTCAGCCGCAAGCGGCTGCCGCCATGGCGTGAGAGATCCCTCGCCAAAGCTCGGGATGACAGGAAGAGCGGTTCTTTCGGCGGACGGCATACCCCCCTACACCGCCCGGATGTCGCCCAGGAAGCCGTCGATGGTGGTCTTGAGGCGCACCGCCTCGTCACCCATGGCCTTCGATGCGTCCAGAACCTCGGCGGCGGCGGCGCCGGTGCGGCCGGCGGCGTCCTGAACCCCGCCCACATTGGCCGAAACCTCGGCGGTGCCGGCGGCGGCCTGCTCGACGCTGCGCGCGATCTCCTGGGTGGCGGCGCTCTGCTCCTCCACCGCGCTGGCGATGCCCGACGTGATCTCGCCCACCTCGCGGATGATGGCGACGATGTCGCCGATGGCCTGCACCACCTTCTCGGTCTGCTGCTGCACCGAGGCGATCTGCTGGCCGATCTCGCCGGTGGCCCTGGCCGTCTGGTTGGCGAGGTTCTTCACCTCGCCGGCCACGACGGCGAACCCTTTCCCCGCCTCGCCGGCGCGGGCCGCCTCGATGGTGGCGTTCAAGGCCAGCAGGTTGGTCTGCGACGCGATGTCGTTGATCAGGGTCACCACCTCGCCGATCTTGCCGACCATGGTGGCCAGCCCGGTGACGGTGCCCTGGGCCTCGCCGGCTTCCGCCACGGCATTGCCGGAAATCTCGGCGGAGCGGTGAACCTGACGGCCGATCTCCTGGATGGAGGAGGTCAGCTCCTCGGCGGCGGCGGCCACGGTCTGGACATTGGCCGAGGCCAATTCGGTGGCGCCGGCCACCACGGTGGCGCGGCTGTTGGTGTCGCTGGCCGCCGCGCTCATGGAGGCGGCGGTGCCCTGCAGCCGGTGGGCGGCGGCGGAGACCGCCTCGACCATGCGTTCGGCCGAACCCTGAAAGCGGTTGACCAGCGTCTCGATGGCCTGGCCGCGCAGTTCGCGCTGATGGGCCTCGGCCAGCTGCTTCTCGGCCAGATCGTGGCCCCTCATCATGGCGTCCTTGAAGACCTGCACCGAGCGGGCCATGGCCCCCATCTCGTCGCCGCGCTCGACGCCGCCCACGCTGACCGAGAAATCGTCGGCCGACAGCCGCTCCATGGTGGCGACCAGCGAGCCGATGGCCGAGGTCATCTGGCGCACCACCGTCCAGGCCACCGCCAGGGCGATGACCAGGGCGGCGATGACGCCCAGGATGGTGGTCATCAGAACCCCCTTGGCGTCGCCGTTGACCTGGGCGGCCAGGGCCTGGACGTCGGCGGCCATGCGGTCCTCGACCTTCTTCAGCAGGTTGATGCGCGCGGTGGAGGCGGCGAACCAGGCGGGGCCGGTGACGTCGCCCACCGTGCCGGTGGCCGGGCTGTCCAGCCCCACCTTGCGCATGCGCTCCACCGTGCGGGTCGCCTCGTCGTCCAGGGTGGCGCGGAAGAAATCGGCCTGATCCGGATTGGCGTTGGTCTGGAACTCGCCCAGGAACAGCTGCTGCTCGGCGACGATGGAGACGAAGCGGCGATAGATGTCGGGCTCGAACTTGCCCGCCGCGAAGGCGCCGGCGGCGGTGGCCCGCTCCTGGCCGGCCTTTTCCTTGCCTTCCATCAGCTTGAGATAGGCGCCGATCATGCGCCCCACCCGCACGTCGCTGGACAGCAGCGCGATCTGGTTGACCACGTCCAGCTGGAAGCGGATGGTCTCGGTGAAATTGCCCAGCGAGGCGCGCCCCTCGATGGCCAGGGTGTCGATGGCGCCCCGCGTGGCGATCAGCGCGTCCAGCCGCTTGACGGCGGCCTCCACCTTGGGCGGGAAGCTCTTGCCCAGGGCGGCGGTGTCCACGCCGGCCAGGGAGCGGACCAGCCTGTCGCGCGCCTCGTCGGTCAGCTTGCGCTGGGCCTTGAGCTCGGCCCCGAATTTCTCGCCCTTGCTGCCGAGATAGACGGCCGAGGCGCCACGCTCCTTCTGCACCTCGTGCACCAGGGCGCTGATGTCGGCGGTGAGCGGAGCGATGCCGGCCAGGGTGGAGGTTTCCGCCACCACCCGCGCCTTGTCGCTGATGACATAGGCCGCCAACCCGACGATCAGGATGACCGGGAAAAGAAACGACAGGCCGATCTTGGCCGAAATCCTGATGTCGGTCAGCCGCATCATGGGTGAGCCTCCGCATTGAACCCTACGGACAAGGCCCCCCGACCCTTTCCCGACTTTTCCTGATACATACGAAAGTAATGTATCTTCGTAAGCTCAATCTTGTATCGAAAAGGTGCGTTTTCAAGTCAGGGTTTGTACTGATAGCAGTTTGCGCCCTGGCCTGGGCTCACTCAGACCAGACGCTCGTCTTCCCCGAGTGGACGGAAAAGCCCGGGCGGCAGGCGGGTCGCCTTGTCGCAGATGGCCTTGTCGATCTGCATCTGGGTCAGGTTCTCGGCCCGGGACAGATCGGCGTCGCGCAGGTCGGCGCCCATCATGATGGCCCCCTTGAAATCGGCCCCGGCGGTGCGCGATCCGGTGAGCGACGCGCCCGACAGGTCGGTGCCGCGCAGCACGGCGCCTTCCAGATTGCTGAGGTCGAGCTTGGCATGGCGAAGGGCCGCCACGCCGAGATTGGCCCCGCCCAGATTGGCGGCCGACAGGGTGGCGTGGCGGAAATCCGACCCGTCGAGACGCGCCTCGGCCAGGCAGGAATCCGACAGGTCCACCTCGCGGAAGGTGGCGTTGGCGAGAACGGCGCCCGACAGATCGACGCCGGCCAGATCCATGCCGGTGAAGGTGGCGCGCTTGCCCTCGGCCCCCTTGCTCTGCAGCCATTTGGCATGCTCGGCCACCACGGCGGAAACGTCCAGGGCCGCCACGTCGCGGCCCTTGCGCGCCTTGTGGCCGGCCTGGGCCATGGCCTCTTCCCATTGCTTGCGGCGCCGGGCCGCGCGGCGCCGCGCCTCCTCGGCATCGGGATCGGGGCGGATGCCCGCCACCTCGATGGGATCGTCGGACAGCTTGCGCACCGGCGCCAGATCCTCGTCCGACAGCTTGCCCCCCGAGGGTCGGCGGGCGGGAGCATCGGCACCGGCCGAGGGGAAGCCGGCCTTGCCGCCCCCCGGGGACGGATTGCGGGCGGCGGGCGGAGGGGAAGCCGGCGTCGGCGCCGGAGCGGGAACGGAAGCGGGAACGGGAGACGGCGGAGGCTTCGGCGCGCCGTCCAGGGCGGCCACGGGGCCGTTGCGCGCCGGGCGCGGATCGGCGGGCGAGGCGGAAATGCCGGTTCGCGCCTCGAGCCGCGCCATCAGGGCGGCCACCTCGGGAATGGCTTCGGGCTGGGCATTTGCCCCCCCGGCCGGAGACGGGCCGGCATCGCCGGCCGCAAGCTCGGGCAGCGGGTCGGCCTCCTTGATGAAATTACGCTTGGGCGCCTCGGCCAGTTGGGCGGGCGGGGGCATGCGCACCGGCTTGGCCAGGGTCTCGCCCACCCGGTGGCCCAGCTCGTGGCCGGAAATGGGCTTGGGCACCACGCCTTCGATGCCCAGCACCCTGGCGCGGTCGAGGGCATCCTTCATGGTCGATGGCGCCACCGCCAGCACCGGCAGGGATTCGTTGGGGTTGCCGAGCGGGCGGCGAATGCCTTCCAGCACCCGCAGCCCCTCCTCCGGCCGGGTGGCGAGGTCGATGAGCAGGATATCGAAGCCCTGGCCCAGCAGTTTGTCCAGATCGGCGACCTGATCGAAGGACACCACTTCGCGCACGTTCAGCTTGCGGAACGTCTGGCGGGCAAGGAAGCGGAACTGGTCGTCCAGACCGAACACCAGCACCCTGATCTTCTTCCAGTCCGTACCCTCGACCGACTGGGTCACCGTCGGATGACGCATCTACGTATGAGCCCTCATTCTTCCCGCATCGCTACAATAGTGATCCCCCCCCGCCGGAGCAATCGTCGAAGCGTGCCGGAATCTGTTGGCCTTGCGTCAGTGGCCGACCGGCTTCCAGCCGGGATGGTCGAAATGGGCCTGATAGCGGTCCAGCGCCTTCATCGCCGACACCACCCCCGTGGCGCGGTCGCCGCCCTTGCCCTTCATCACGTCGGTGGCCGAGATCAGGTCGGCCAGCACGATGTGCAGTTGCGCGTCCACCGCCTCGGGCAGCTTGCATTGCTGGGCGATGGCGTCGATGTGGCCGAGAATGGAAGCGGCCAGGGCGTCGAACTGGCCGGGAGAATAGCGCCTGTCGTGGACCGGGCCGAGGGCGGCGCGCAGGCCGTCGCCGATGGCGGCCATGCCCTGGCGCAAGGGGGCGTCGGTCTGCCACTTCCGGCCATGGTCGAGGGTCAGCTTGCCGGCGGCCGGGGCGGAATCGTCGTGGGAATGGCCGGAAGCCGCCATCACCGGCGTGGCGAGG